>JALSID010000376.1 GCA_026981825.1 Planctomycetota bacterium | reverse complement strand
GCCAGGCGCTTCCCGATCCGTCGCTGCTTTCCATGGATCGCGTGTCCGCCTACCAGGAGCACGCCCGTTTCACTTACGCGATCCTGCGATCTGGGCCCCCGCGAAGCCCGTGGGAACAGCCGGTTGAAGAGTACCGCGTACTCTGCATCAAGCCGGACATCCTCGTCCTGATACGCTGGCATCGGTCCCCGGTAACGGTGTATCTGCTGCAGGCCCAGGAAGCGGTCACGGTCAGCAAAGGCCCACAGGACGAACTCGACGTAAGCCTGCGCGGGACCGGGTTCACCGTGAGAGCTCGACTGCTCACGACTGCCGAGGTCACCGTCACGGACGATGCGAAGCGTAGCAAAAACGAAACGGGCGATGGGCCGCACCGCGTACGATGTCGTGTCACCCATGAGGGGGCTCGCGTGGTGAAAACGGACGTTTGGGTAGTTCGGGCAAGTGATCAGTCCCAGCCCCCCGCTCATCCGCCGGCTACTGTGCGCGTCGATGAACACAGGCTGGTCATCTCGGTTGAAGTCGGGCGCGAACAATATGAGCTGCTTTTCCCGGACGACGGAGCCGACCCAGGGGTCCTGCGAATGCACGATGGCGGTGGTTGGATCGAACAGCCCCTGCCTGCCGGTGTGCTACCCCACGGTGAAGCCGGTGCGAACCTGATCGCTCGCTGGGACCGCGCTTATGCGCCCGGTCACGTCCCCCCCTGGGACACAGGACGGCCCGACAGCCACCTGCGCCGTGCAGTGGAGTCGGGCCAACTGAAGCCGTGCTCGGTCATTGAGTTCGGTTGCGGATCCGGGACGAATGCCATCTACCTGGCCGGCAAGGGATTCGATGTGACCGGTCTGGATCTCGCACCTCGGGCAATCGCAATCGCACGCAGGAAAGCGCAGGAAGCGGGCGTCCGCGTGCGCTTCTACGTGGCGGACGTGCTGCACTTGCCGGAAGGCCTGCCCCGCTACGACCTGGTGTTCGATAGGGGATGCTATCACGGCGTTCGTCGGTTCGCAGCCGATGGCTACGTGTCCAGCCTGTTGCGCGTCACCGGCCCGGGCAGCTTGGTGTTCATCTTGGCCGGAAACGCCAACGAAGAACGCCACTACGGGCCCCCTAGAGTGACCGAGGCCGAGCTCGTTGGCGATTTTGCCAAGCATTTCGCGTTCGTGTCGCTGGAAACCGTCCGGTTCGATACACGGGAACGGGACGCGGCCGGGGCTCTGGGCTGGCGTGTTCTCCTGCAGCGGCGGCACGAGGACAGGGGCGAGTGATTCGCACCCCCCTGTCCAATCCACGCAGAAGCGACCAGTAGGAGCCGGCGTTCGTTCCGTCCCAGACCTAGGTTCTGGTTGCACGCATCCGAGAAGCAGCAATGCTGCGGTTGGCAGCTCGGCATCGACCTAATCGTCTGCCGGGCGCGGTACAAAGATTGGCGTGGACTCTGCACCCAGTTGAACCCGTGCGAATGGGCGCTCGGACGAACGGCCGGTCGCGCCGGCGGTGAAGTTGGGTCGGGCCAGTTCCACGCGCGCGTTCTCTCCCCCCGGGCGTTGAACCGTCACAACGAGCGTGTCCTCCCGCCACTCGACACGGACCGGCGGAAGGTCACGTGAGGCGGATGCCCGCTGTGGTCGGAGGACGGCGACCTGGTAGGCGGACCTGCTCGGTTCCGTCGTGCTCACCTCCAGGTGCCAGTGCGTCGGGAACGTACGGCCACGCATGAACTTCCGGTCCGGAGGGGGCTCAAATCCGCTCCACTGTCGGAACCCCAGATCGGCCGGACAGACCAGATCAATCGTTAACGACGCATTTGAGCGGTTGACCCGCACCCGACGGTTCCGTTCGTCCAGGCGAAACGGTCCGAGGGCATGGAACATCCATTGCAATGTGCTTGGCCTGGTCGCTACCAGTTCGTCCACAATGAGAACCAGATCGGGCTTTACGAACAGCATATGCCGCAAGAACTTCTGCAACCGGCCTTCGTAGGCAGCCGATGCTTCCCCCGCCACGTAGTCGATGGTCCTGGTGAATTGCCACGCGACGATCCGCCCGTAGGGGTCCGGACTGTGCGGCTTCTGCCCACGGTGGTCGACAAGCACGGCGTTGTGCGCTCGTGTGCTCCAGCACCACCGGGTATGGAACGGACTCCCGTGCCAGTCTCGGTAAACGCAGTTCACCAGGAGCTGGTCACCGTATGCGTTCAGGGTGAACGAATTGTGGGGGTCATGGCCGTGGCTCTGGCGGCCGAATGGGCTCGACTTGAAGCGGATCTGAACGTTGGACGCGGAGTCCAGCAACGTCGCGTTCAGAACGGCAACCCCGGTGCCTCGAAACACCTTTGAGGTTGGCAGATTCAGCGGTGGTTTCCCATTGATGGCCCGGAGCCGAGCCCAGAGGACGCGCACAAGGGGGTCGTCGGTTTTCAGTTGCATATGCCAGGCGTCGGCCCACCAGGCGAGATAGGGGTTGTTCGTCCTGATCGCGAAGTATGGGACAAAGGACCATCGGGCTGACGGGGGCCGGTAGGAGAGGTCCCCAAAGCCCATGTCCGGCGATCCCGGTGGAGCCGTGTACAGGGCGTAGTCCCCCACTCGGCTAAAGTAGGGTTTGCGAAAGACGTCGATGCCAAGACTCGTCCGAGCCGCTTCGGCCCACCAGACGAACTTGTACATGTAGCCCGCCCAGTAACTCAGCCCCTCATGCCACCCGCCGTCGTCGTCACTCCACACCGGATAAGCGGCGTAGAACTTGGTGACCGCATAATCGAGCCACGTCTCCGCCTCGGGGATCTCTCCGAGAGTTGCGATCGCACATTCCCCCAGCTTGTGCCACGTTCTGTTCCCATGGCTGTTGTAGGGTGCGTTCAGGTGACCGTTCCCCTCGCGTACCTCCCAACTCCGCCAGGCATCGAGCGCGCGCCGCCTGATGACCGCAAGGACCTGCCGGCGCTCGGAATCGCTCAAGTCGTTGGCGATCCAGTCGTAGACGCGAGGCAGTCGATGGAGCAAGGGTTTCGCGGCCTCGCAGTTGAGCGAGAAGTTGGTGGGACCATCGGAATCCCAGCTTGCCAGGTGCAGCAGCCACCGACGGGCAGCATTGCCGTAGCGTTCTTCCCCCGTCATCAGGTAGACGAGTGCGATTGTCTCCGCCTCACGGCACGCTCGGAGCGTCTGCTCTCGGTTTGGCCACCAAAACGCTCGCGTCTCCGGGTTACGGATGGTCCCCATCACCTTGGGTTCAGGCGTAGGCCCCCTGCGGATGAACCGATCCGCGTCGGCCCTCAACGCCTCCAGCACAGCCCGGCCCTCGTGCTGCGCCCAAGAGCGGAGCGCGGCCAACTCGTCGGCCCGAAAGAACAGCCTCGGGTGCCGGCGGCCGATCCGTTCGCGAAGCGTTTCCAGCCGTGGTTGGGGGAAGACGACGGCATCGGCCGGCACCGTAAACCGACGCACCCGGCTCCATTCCGATACGTTACCCCCCTGATACCAGAGCCGGTATCGCCAAAAGTAGGTGCCAGGTTTGAGCGGTCTGTAATGCGTGTAAGCGCACCAGCGAACCGGGCGGACGCCGGTGGGGTTCCTGAAAGCTCGATCTCGTGACCATTGCACCTCGTAGAACCGTGCGCGTGTGTCATGAACCCACGTGAGCGAGGGGGGATTCACGCTCACCGTGGCCCCGTCCCGGGGTCGGTAACCCCATTCTCCGGGTCGAGGAGCACGGTCGGGGGCCGCAGTCAGAATCACCAGCGCCACACATGCACTCTTCCACATGGAGGAACTCCGCTAGGTCGGCGGGAAATCTGGAACACGCACGGAGGGCGGACTCCTGAGCTTGTATTGTAAAGTCGATCGAGCTTATCCTGTTTGGAACCGTCGGGATGAGTTCGTACTGGCGGTTAGGGCCGATCGCCGCAGTTCGGCACTTCGATAGACTCCTGGGGGCACCGCGTGCGCAACGCTCTATGCCCAGCCTTCTGGCGAACGAGCCTGCCGCAGAAGCACTACAAAGAATGGAATCGATGAGCAACCGTTTCGGGGCGGGATTTGCGGCTGGACGCGGCAGGCTGGAAGGCCAGGTCGCGTGGGTCAGGAGGGAATTAGGGAAACCGGATCGTGAAGGTCGTCTTCTGCATAAGTTGGTTTTGGCCGCGGGAAAGCGGCGCGGAGCGACAGGCGCGGCGGCAGGCGGTGGAGTTGGCACGTCGCGGTCACCGGGTGAGCGTGCTGACCCGCGCGTTGCCGGATCGTCCGTGCCGGGAAGAACACCAGGGGATCGAGATCGTACGTGCGGTATGTCCGCGGGAACTCGGCCCCCTGTTTGGGGTAACGTTTCTGGTTCACATGCGCCGCGCGCTGCTTCAGTTAGCTACGGACGCCGATATCGTTCACTGCCACCAGTCGCTCTGGGAAGCGGCGGCCAGCGGCTGGGCACGGCCCCGCTTGAGGTGCCCCACGTTGGTGCAGCCCGCAGCGTCTGGGCCGTACGGCGAGTACCGGCAGTGGCAGCGGACACGGGGGCGGCGTCTGCTCCGCCGCTGGATCCTCCGCAACGACTGCTTCGTCGCGATCTCGAACGAGATTCGCGAGGAGTTGATCGAGTTCGGTGTGTGCCCGGAACGCGTGCGTTTGATCGGTAGCGGGATAGATACGGACGAGTTCTCTCCCGGGGAATCCCCCCTTGAGCAGAAACTTCCCCCTCGTCCTCGGGTGATCTTTACGGGCCGGCTTCATCCCCAAAAGAATCTGGACGTTCTGCTGCACGCATGGCGTCAGGTTGTCCGTCGTGTCCCAGCCTCCCTGATTCTTGTGGGGGCTGGCCCGGAGGAGGCCCGTCTTCGAGCCCTGTCCGACAAACTGGGCGTTGCCGCGTCTGTCCTCTTCGCCGGTGCTCAGACCGACGTCGTCCCCTACCTGCGCGCAGCAGACGTGTTCGTGCTACCCAGCGTGGCCGAGGGGATGAGCAACGCTCTGCTCGAAGCCATGGCCGCCGGGCTGGCCGTGGCCGTGTCGCGGATCGGCGGTAACACGGACCTGGTTAGCGAAGGTCAGACCGGTTTGCTCTTCGATCCCACCGATACAGACGAGCTGGCCCAAAAACTCCTTTGCTTGCTGCGAAACGCCGAAGTTCGGCGTCGGCTGGGGCGCGCGGCGCGCCGGTTCGTCGTCGAGCGCTACTCTCTGCGCTCCGTGGTCGACGCGTACGAACGCCTCTACCGCGAACTGATCGCAAAGGGCAGCCGTCACTGATCGAGTTGTTTCCGCAACCGCTCGTTTTCCTTCTTCGTTACTTCGTTGTCGAACTTGAGCAGGCTGATTTCCAGCTTCGCCTGTTCGAGCGCTTCACGAGCGAGCTGCATCACGCGGGTACGCATCTTGAAGGCGTCCACGACGCGCTTGTAGATCGGTTCAAGCCGCTCGCGATGCCACTTCGGTAGCCGGGCGATCTCCTCGCCAAGTTGCCGCAGCGAAAGAGGCAAAGCGGGCTGGACCTTCGTGCGGAAGCGTGGTTGATGCGACATGTCGGTTCTCCGCCTGGATCCCAAGGTTTCGCCCGGCTTCCCAATACACATGCCGTGCCGAAGCAACACGGAGCGGGAGAAAGATCGCAACACCTTGTAGCAACGATGGTTGTGCATGGGCAACCCGGGCCGCTCTGGCCTGGCGCTGCCACACGACCACAAACAGCGTTGCTTAAAGCCAACAGGTGGTTAGAATGGGCCGGCGGAGAAGCTGCGCCCTGGTTCCCGTCGCGACCAAAAGCCACGGGGGCAGGGCTGAAGAAGCCAGGAGGGCTTCATCGTGACGTGCACATACGTTCTTGTCCTGCTTGCGCTGGCTCCGGCACAAGCGGACGCGCCCACCGGCGTCTACCGCGACGGGTTCGAGACGCCGGTGACGGCTTGGGTACAGGACACCTCCGATTGCGCCGTCCACGTGCGTGCGCACACGAGAACGGATACGCGCGTCCACAGTGGTCGTCGGAGCGAATCGATCAGCCTGGCCACCACGCGAGGTACCCAGGTTCTCTTTCGGTATCCACGGCTGCCCCGGATCGCGATCACGAAGGACGGTTACGTGTCGCTCTGGCTGAAGGCATCGCGCTCCGGCCCGCAGCTTCTGCTCAGAGCGGTGCTTCCCCACGAGCCCCCCGGCCCCCCGCAAGAGTCCAGCCGGATCGTCATCATCCCCGGCCCGACGTACGAGAGAGCGGGCAAATGGCAGGAGCTCCGTATAGACGACCTCGCCACCGCCCTCGAGCGTCAGCTCCGTCTCGTTCGCGCACAGCTCGGGCGCGACGTTAAGAGCGAGGACGCCTATGTGGACCAGGTCATCCTGAACGTCTATTCCGGCGCCGGCGTCTACGACGTCTATATCGACGACCTATCCGCATACCCGATTGCGGCGGACGATCTTGCCGCTCCCGAGGTACAGATCGACTCGCCTCCCGATTCGCAGGGGCCATCGATTCGTATCGCCGGAGAGTCGCTTCAGGTCGATGGGGTACCGCGGCTTCCGATCGTCTTACGGCTGAAGCGGCACGAGCGCCGACCGCTTCCGGTTGGCGTGGACGGCTATGTGGTGGCCGCAGCCGCGGGCTCGGAAACGCCCCCTTCCGAGAGCGGTTGGTTGCTCCGCGTCCTACCCATCCCCCAGCTCGGGGCGTTACCGGTTGCGGAGGCGGAGGTTCAAGCGATGGCCGCCCGGCTGGCCGCGGCCGGACCCATCGCGGGTTGGATTGTCGACGCCCGGCATCGCATGCTTCTGCCCACGGCAAAGGCGGCGGAGCAACGGCGAGAGTTGTTGGAACGAGCCCGGGTTGCGGTCGGGGCCTTGCATCGCCTCGACGACAGCAGACCTGTCTTCGTTGTGGCCGACAGCATGTACTCACGGCTCACCCACCTTTGCGACGGGCTCGTTCTCGGCGAAAACCCGTTGGGAACAACACTGGAGCTGGCGGATCACTGCGACGCGACCGCTCTGGCGCACGCCCTGGCGCGTCCGGGCACATTTCTCTGGGCGACGGTGCCCTGCGGTTACGCGGGGAAGCTCTCGGCAAGCGCGACGTACGAACAGCTTCGCCTGCTGGCATTCGGAGCCCTGATCGCAGGTGCGCGTGGTTTGATCTTTGATCTGGGATATGATGCGGCGGCCGACGACCGCACGATCCGCCGGGTGCTTCTGTGCGTGCGCGAGCTTCGCCTGTACGAGCCTTTCGTGGCGGCGGCGGGTCCTCCGGAGCCGCTGCGGCTCGACCGTGTCCTCGTGCAGGGGGCCGGCGAACGGGAGTTTGAGGCGGAACGGAAGCGGCTACAGAGTGTGCTCAGCACCGGTCGCCCACAGGCACGCCCGGTGCCCGAGGTCGCCGACGAGTTCCGCGGCGCGATCTATCGGTTGCCGCGTGCGGCACTCGTCCTCATCGCGTGGATGGGACCGCAGGCGCAGATGGTGCCCGGCCAACTTGCGGCCAACCGGGTCACGTTCGTGGTGGAGGGTGTGCCGGAAACCGCGATCGCATGGCAGATAACCCCTGCGGGGATCATCCCCCTTCAGCGCCGACGGGTGGCAGGCGGATTGGAGGTGACGATACGCGAGTTCGATACGGCAGCGGCCGTGGTGTTAAGTACGGATCGCCGCTTGTTGGACGACTCGAGGCGTCTGGTGAGGCAGCACGCCGCCGAGGCCGCTTCTTTCCTCGAGGAGCTCGCCGCAGAGCGTCTGGCCCGGCTGGAGCGGTACGCTGCTCAGTTCCCCGTACCACCCGAGACCACCGCTCTCCTGGCCCGGGCGCAAGTTCCGCTGGCAAGGGCCACATCCTCTCCCGGATTATCCCCCCTTATACGCTATCGTGCTGCTGCTGAAGCGTTGCGGGTATGCCGGCTTGCTGAGCGGGGTATTTGGGAGGTCGCCCGGCGTGGCTATGATCCCGCTGCTTCACCTTACCTGGGTCATCTGGAACTACTCCCGAAGCACGGTGAACTTGTCCGGCTCGTGTCTCTTAACGATGCCCGCCGGGAAAACCTGCTACCGGAGGGAAACTTTGAAGATCCCGATGCTCTCGTACGATCGGGCTGGAGCCAAGCCCTCGATCTGCCCGATGGCCTTACCGGCGGCGTTCTGGTCACAACAGGCGGGGGATTTAACCGAAGCCGCGGACTGGAGCTGCAGGTAGAGCCGGTGCAGGCGCCGGAGGGGGTGAGCACGGCAGTCTTCGACGGCGAAACGGGGGTTACCCTGTACAGCCGCCCCCTTGAAACACCGGAGGACGGGGTATACGTCGTTCGGCTACGCGTACGGATCGCTCAGCCGCTTCGGCCCGATAGCGCGGCGTGTCTCGTGTACGACACGGTCTGGGGCGTACCGTTCGCGTATCGGTTGGCGACCGTTTCTTCCGGCTGGCGATCAGTCGTTCTGCTTCGGCCTGTCCGGCGTGGTCAGACGTTTCGGGTGGCAGTGACACTCCGCGGCGCCGGCGCAGCCCGGATTGACGACCTCGACGTACGCTTTATCCCCTATCGTGGCATCGTCGAGGCGCGTGCCTCCATCCCTGAGGCTGAAGCCGCTCGCCCGCCCGTCTCGCGCTAGCCTGCCGCCACCCAGACAGGTCTGCGAGCGGTTCGATTGCTCGTGGGGCTGCTGGCTAGCAGCGCAACCCCCTTAGACCTCTTCTCAGCACCACGCAGCAGCCCGGGTGAATCGCGCCCTCGCTGTTGGAAACGGTTGTCGCCAGTCTCGCCGCACAGCTTCGCCTGCCTCTGGCGCCTGTTACGGCGACCGCGCTCTGCATATTCAATCTAGCCCAAACCGACGGCCCCAACCGGTTGATGGAGCCAGGGTTCAACTGGCTAGCATTGCCCCCGGCGAGGACCGCCCTGCGCCGGCGCTCTCCCTGCCCCTCTTACGCCGCCGCCGTCACCGCAGCCCAACCGAAGGTCATGGGCCGAACGAGGGGGCCAGCCGTACCTCGGACCGTCGGGTACGTGCTGCTGCACCCGCGGAGCAGGCCCGGGGCGCGGTGGCTCGGCCGTTTACAAGTGCAATTCTCCACCGCGTCCTGACCATCACACACAACACCCTTCGGCCGCGGTTCTCTCGAATGGGCTCACGGTGGTCCCCGTCGGACCGGCTGCGCGACTGCCCGCCGGGCGATACCTCGTGGACGATCCGAGCCCCGCGCCAGCGGGAGTGCCACGTCCGCCCTTAAGTCGCGGCAGCGTCGGCCGTGAGCCGCGAGGCCCACATGCCCCCCCACATCAGGCTCTGGCGGCGCTACCCCCTGTTTCGCCAGATCGTCCGCCACAGGAGCAGCAGCGCGAGCGTCGCGATAGCCGTGACGACAACGACCGGCAAAGCAGCCCAACGAGGAACCGGCACACCTCTCCGGAGGGCATCAAACACAGCGCGCTTCCTAGCTAGGGCCTGACGTCTGAGCTGCTCCCGATGCGCTCGGTCTCGAACCCAGGGATAACTGACTGCCACCTCCCTGTCCGTCCATGGATCCTTGACCCAGCGGTAATCCAGCACGTAGCACTTCTGCTCGGGGACCTGGGCGAAAAAAAGCTCCTCGAGCTCCTCCGTGCTCGGGACCCGCCCCTCGGCACGCTCAATCTCGAACTCCACCACCCGGTCTTCCTGCAAGCCGAACCACTCGCCCTTGTACTCGCGCCGAAACCGAAAAGGCAGCCAAAGTCTTTCGGTGATCTGCCGATAGTCGGAGAACTCTCCAACGGCAACCAGGTGTCCACCCGCCGGACAATGCCACTCCCATCGAACCGGCTGGTAGCCGTACCGTTCCGCAAGCCACACCCGGTGACCGGCAGGGCCGACCAGCTCAACCACGAGGCCGTGGGGGCCGGTCTTTGCCCCCACCACCTGACCACGCATCACGAACTCCGGTAGCGCCATCACGAACTGCTTCGAGAGCTCCTTGACACCGGACCGATCCCAGTAGGCGTGCTCGTGCTGCCCCCCCGAATGGATCAGCCCTGCCGAAGCGCCGAACCAATCGTCGGGTGACAGCAGTCTGAGGCCCCCCTGGTAGGGGCCAACGCACATGCCGAGAGCGGTAAGGTAGGGATCGGTGCAGGTCACCCAGTTTAAAGGCGGGGGAAATCGCTTTTCAGGGTTGCGAGCCATACGCATCGAACGTTCAACTGTTTCGATGAGCACGTTCGACCATCCGAGGGGATCGACGCGTTCTGCTCGCTTGCCGTGCCGGTAGCGATAGCGGGTCCCGACCAGCTCGTACAGGATCTCGCCCCGCAGCATCTTGGCGTGCACGGACAGCTCCCAACCTTCCCCCTCCATGCTCTCGTGCACATAGCGGACCACGTAGGTCGCATCGGTTCTCTCATCCGCAGCCCGCCACATCAGCTCCAGGCTCACCTGTTTTTCAAAGAGAGGGACCGTTAACGAGCGCTGACGCCACTTCAGCACTAAGCCGGGAGCGATCGTATCGTATGCGGCGCGTAGGGAGGCCGCGATGTCCTGGGGGCTGGGTTGATCGTCTCCACGTGCGGCCGGGTCGAGCGGCAGGAGCACCGCCAGAAGGGTGCCTGTGAGCACCACAACGACAGCGGCTGTAGACCGCCTTTTTCCGGATCGAACTCCTCTGCCCCCACGCGGGGGCCCTGGCCTCCAGATCTCCTGCCCGCTTGGCTGCTGCGAAACGGAACCAAACGGCCGATCTGTCGTACGGCTCTGCGATGCACCGGACGAGGTCGCTTTCATCGCTCGAGCCCTTGCTACCTGCTGCGGGGAGCTCCATGCATGCGGACAGACAGGGAACCAAGCCGCCGATCACCCACGCTGCGGATCGCGTGTGCTTCTGGATGCTGAAGGAATATCCGTCAGGCCGCTCGGCGGTCGCCTTCCACCGACTCTGCCATCTACCCACGCGGGTCGCCGTCAGATCCAAAGTTGTGGGAACGCTTCCCGGGGGCCGCTATTGGAACGTCTCTGCGAGGCAACCCACTCGGTCGGGACCACGCACACCGGTGCGGCAGCTTTTCTATTGCGTTATTCGCTGGAGCGGACGCGATCTTCGCCGGCCTGCATCGGACGTTTGCGCAGCGCCCCGGCAGCCCGTTCCGCCGCATGCCCGCCCCGCCGCGCGACGCTTTCCCAGGCATACCTTCGATCCGCGAGCAATGAGGCTTCGCGCTCGAGGATGGGGGCACATAGCGCGAGATGGAACGAGCGCGCCGAGGGCGCTCCCCTCCGTCTGTGCAGACTCGCTACCATGGAGCTCATCCATTGGGGCTTCGGCGGCTATCTGGTTCGGCACCGGCGGACCGGCCTGAGCCCCCGCCAATTGCAAGCACCGCCCCGGCTGTTTTCGCGGTCTATGGGAGCTGTGGGATATCGAGAAAAGGCGCGCGAAGCTGCATGATGTGAACGTCGCGCGTCACGAGAGCGTGCAACGGCTTGCGGCTCTTTATGAAGACCGGGCCGTCAGGCCAGCGTCATGGCCCTGCTGGCGCGGCCCAAACGGTGTGCGCCAGGGCAAGGCGGCTCACGAGTTGCAGCCCGCCGATGAGTGAGACTGCTGTGCTGACTCCCGAACTCGAGAAAGGGAGGTACGTGATCATGCGTCGGTACCTCATGGTTCTCGCTGTGGCAGTGTGTGGTTCTGCTTTGATCGGATCACTGGTGGTGGCGCAGCGTGGGGAACGAGGAGGTCGACCGCAGCCGCGGCCGCCCTTGCTTAACCTGTTCGACAGAAATGGCGACGGTGTGATTGACGCGGAGGAGATCGCCGGCGCCGCCCAGGTACTCCGTCGGCTGGACCGAAACGATGACGGTCGCATCGAGGCAGCAGAGCTGCCGCGGCCACGGCTCCGCCGCGCCCCCCAGATAGCGAGGTCACCGTTCCGTGGAGGCCTGACCTTGGAGAAAGAGCCGTTAGCGAAGGATCCGTTCGAGCGGAAGGTGCTCGAAGTACTGCACGAGATGGAACGGGGGCCATGGTTCGCGAATGTGCCTCAACGTGACGGCCGTTTCCTGCGACAGGTGGCCGAGGCCATCGGTGCCAGGTATGTGGTGGAAATCGGTACCAGCACGGGCTATTCGGCGCTCTGGTTCAGCCTGGCTCTCAAGGAGACCGGTGGCAAGCTTTACACGCACGAAATCGACCCAGAACGGATTCGGATGGCGCGTGAGAACTTCGAGAAAGCTGGGGTGGCCGATTTGATCGAGATCATCCCCGGCGACGCTCACGAAACCGTGCTTCGCCATAAGGGGCCGATTGACCTGGTGTTCATCGATGCGGACAAGCCGGGCTATCCGGACTACCTGGAAAAGCTCCTGCCCAAGGTTCGTCCAGGTGGGGTCATCCTGGCCCACAACATGAACCGACCTGCCCCTGATCCGCGTTACATCGAAATGGTGACAACGAACCCTGACCTGGAAACCACCTTCCTGTTCATGGACGCAGCGGGAATCGGGTTCACGATCAAGAAACGGTGAGGAATCGTGGCCGACAACAGATCACCTGTTATCACCGAGCCCCGCCCGACTCTACGGGTCTGGGACGCGGTGAGCGTTATCGTGGGCATTGTTGTAGGCACGGCGATCTTCCGCAGCCCACCGCTCGTTTACCAGAATGTGTCGACCCCCCTGGCCGGCCTGGGCGTATGGCTGCTTGGGGGTTTTCTCTCCCTCATGGGTGCCTTTTGCTACGCCGAATTGGCTACCGCCTTCCCTCGAATGGGGGGTGAGTACGAGTACCTCCGCCGAGCGTACGGAACGGCGACAGGCTTTCTCTTCGCATGGGGCCAACTCATCGTCATCTTGACCGGCAGCATTGGTAGCGTAGCGTACGCGTTCGCCGATTATGCGGGCAGTCTGTTCGGGCGGCATCCGGGCGTGGTGGTGAGCTTCGCAGCGGCCATCATTGTGTTCCTCACCGTGACCAACTGCTTCGGCATGGTGGTGGGCAAGCGGCTGCAAAACCTGTTGAGCATGACCAAAGTGCTCGCCCTTCTGCTCGTCGCCACCGTCGGACTGCTGTGGGGCAGCTACGAAGGCGTCTTCGCTGCGCCTCGCCCAATCGAGGGGGCCGGGCTTGGGCTTGCCCTGGTGTTCGTTCTGTACGCATATGGGGGGTGGAATGAGTGCGCTTTTCTTGCTGCGGAGGTGGAGGACCAGAAGCGAGATCTGTCCCGGGCTCTGATCTACGGAATTGCCGGAATCACGGCCTTGTACCTTCTCGTCAACGTAGCTTATCTGGCTGTGCTGAGCTTTGAGGAGCTTCGTGGTACGGCGACACCCGCAGAGGCTGTTCTTTCCCACGTCTTCGGTACCCGGGCGGGGCAACTCGTGAGCATCATGATCATGCTCTCGGCTGCAGGGGCAATCAACGGCATGATCTTCACGGGCGCGCGTGTCTACGTCGTGCTGGGCCAGGACTTCCCCTCGCTGGGCTGGCTGGCGCGGTGGGACACGAAGCGTGCGGCCCCCATACAGGCGCTGCTCGTCCAGGGGATCATCTCCCTTGCGTTCGTCCTGCTCGTCGGCACACGAACAGGGCAGCGGCTGCTCGATTCCTTCCTGGCCGCTTTCCAGGTTGGGCCGATCCCGTGGGAACAGTACCAGGGAGGCTTCGAAGCGCTGGTCGCCGGTACGGCACCGGTGTTCTGGTTTTTCTTCAGCCTGAGCGGTCTCTCCGTCGTTGTACTTCGTCAGAAGTATCCGAACATTGAACGCCCTTTCCGTGTGCCCTTCTACCCAGTCCCCGTCCTGTTCTTCGTAGCGAGTTCCGTCTACATGTTGTGGTCATCGCTTGCCTATGCACGCTGGCTTGCCCTGATCGGCGTCATCCCCGTGCTCTGCGGGATTCCCTTCTTCGTAATCGATCGCGTGCTGCGGAACCGAGCCAAGACGAACTCGGGTCTCCAGTAGCCGAGCTTTTATTGCCGTCGGCTGAGAACGAGTTGGCGAAGTAAGGCCGGCGTGAGTTCGGCTAGCGACTCGACCACGAGCTCGGCCGCGGCAAGCTGTTCCCGCGACCGTCCCGTGCTGGCGACCCCCACCGCCACCATGCCTGCCCGGTGAGCGGCCTCGATGCCCGCCGGTGCGTCCTCGAGCACCACACAACGCCGTGGTTCAACCCCCGTGCGTTCCGAAGCAAGCAGGAACACATCCGGTTCCGGCTTGCCTCGCTGCACATCCATGCCGGTGACCACAGCGTCAAAGAACTCAGCACCGTACGCTCGAACGACCAGACGGACGTTCTCCGGTGGTCCGGACGACCCGATCGCAATCTTCCACCCCTCCCTGCGGAGGGACGCGAGAAGCTCGCGCGCGCCGGGCATCTCCGGTAATCGGTCCGCAATGATCTCACGAAAGAACGCCTCTTTCTCGTCGTCGATCGCCTGGACCCTCGCCTCGTCGCACCCAATTTCCGGCCACAGCGTCTGGATAATCTCCCGCGACGTGCGCCCGAACGTACGGGCAAAGTCGGCGCGCGATAGCGGTAGGCCGTGTGTTTCGGCCACTCTCTTCCAACTTTCGTAGTGCGCTTCGAACGAATCGATCAGGACGCCGTCCATGTCGAAGATGGCACCGTATGGTTCGGCCAAAGTGGTTCCTCCTCTCGTAGGGTACTCGTGTGCCCGGTCGCCGTTGTATGCCGGCGGCTTGTTTGGAATGCTAAGGAGTTTTTGTGCGTCGGGCGAGGTACGACGATGGACAGGTACAATGGTCAGGACCGGTAGGATCGTTCGACAACGGGAGAGAAGCACCATGAGGCACCGCGTTGCTATCCGATGTGGCTCGTATGTTGCTCTGCTTCTTGTGGGCGCCCTGGCCGGGGTTTTGCTCCATCGCAAGGCGACCGCGGTTCCGGCCAAGCCAAAAGGGGTGGTGCACGTCGTGTTCTTCAAGCTAAAGAGCGACGCCCCGAAGGACGCTGCGGATACGCTGATCAACGAAGCTCACCGGTTGCTCTCCAAGGTCCCTGTTGTTCGTGACGTGAAGGCGGGGCGACGGGCTCCGGGCGATCGTCCCATCCACATCCGCGACTACGACGTGGGGCTGTACGTCTACTTCGATCGGCTTGAGGACATCCAGACTTATCTCGACCACCCGCTGCACGTGCAGTACGCCGAGAAGGCAGGCAAACTGGTGGAGACGGTCCGCGTGGCGGATTTCTACAGCGAGTGAGTGGTGCGCGGTGCGGGGGGCGTAACGACGCACGTACCGGCAAGCGAAAATCGGTGCCAGTCCAACCTGGAACGGCAAAGGAGGCAGACCGATGGCCACAGAGACGAAGTGTGTTTACTGCGTGAGCACCGAGAAGAGTTTTGAGGATGCTTGCGTAGCCGTGCGGCGAGCGGCAGAGGCGCACAAGTTCGGCATCCTGGGGGCCCATGAGTTCTCAGAGATTCTCACGGCCAAGGGTTTCCCCCAATCCAGGCGGATTAAGTCGATCGATATCTGCGCCCCCGCACCGGCGAACACGCTACTGCAGGCTGAACCTCTGGTGGGGCTGTGCATGCCGTGCAGTATTCTCGTTTACACCGACGATGGCAACACACGGATAGCCACGATCCTGCCATCGACGGTGATGCCTCAGATCTTCCCCGATGCCTTCCAGCAGTGTAAGGAGGTAGTCGAGAAGGTGTCCGCCGAGCTGCAGGCGATCGTCGACGAAGCTGCGCGTTCGTCTTAGCCACACGCAGTCGGAGAAGTTTTGAAAAGCAGTGCCTGGCTCGCGGGGATCGGTGCATCCTCCGGGCCGCATGCTTGGCGGCACCGAGTAGCCATGGTGCGGGATTGGTTTGCGCAAGTGCGGAATCTTCCCGCAGCCTGCGCCCTGTTCCGGTGTTATTCGTGAGCCGAACGGATGGGGGGAAGAGTTCGAGCGGGCACACGGGCCGCAGGTTGGTCGGCAGGGCAGGACGGTGCGATTGCCGTTGCGGATGGGGGCCTTGGGGGGTGAGAATGCGGCGTTGCCGGCCGGGGTCGGACAACGGCGGAGCGGGAGGACGGCCGTCGTAATCGCGCCCGAGCGACCGGACGCTGGACGGCGTCATGCTTGTTCCGGAACGCGGAGCACTTCTTCGATAACCGGCCGGAGAGCCGCCATGACGGCGCGCATGTGGGATGAGCGGTTGAGCACGTAGAAGTGGATGCCAGGAACTCCGTTTCGGAGCAGGTCGCTCGCCTGTTCGATGCACTGGCGGACGCCGATCTGCTCTGCAAGGGCATCGTCCCCCTCGGCTCTGGCCAATTCTTCGGCCAGCGGTGGGGGAATCGAAGCACCGCACATTGTTGTGATCCGCCGGATCTGGCGGGCGGAGAGGATCGGCATCAAGCCGGGCACAATCGGCACCTGGATGCCGATCGCCTGGGCGCGCTCGCGGAAACGGTAGAAGTCGCGGTTGTCGAAGAAGAGCTGGGTGATCACGACATCGGCCCCCGTTTCGACCTTCTGCTTTAGGTAGCGGAGGTCCGTGTCCATGTCTGGCGCTTCCTGATGTTTCTCGGGGTATCCGGCGACCGCGATGCCGAGCCGTTCCCAGTTGTTCTCGCGCTCGAGCTGCCGAATGTGCGCGACGAGCTCGTTAGCGTGGGAGAACCCGTCTGCAGGGGGCCGAAATTCGGTCTCGCCTTTGGGGGGATCACCACGGAGCGCCACAATGTTGCGGATTCCGCGGGAGTAGATCTCCGTGATGATCTCGGTCAATTCCCCCCTGGACGCCCCCACGCAGGTCAAATGACAGGCGGTCTCGAGCCCGAACTGAGCCTTCACACGTGCCGCGATCTCGATGGTCCGATCCCGCGTGCTCCCCATGGCGCCGTAGGTAACCGTGATGAAATCCGGGCGCAGGTTGACCAGTTCGGGCAACACGCGCCAGAACCGTTCCTCAGCCGCGGGGTCGCGCGGAGGAAAGACCTCGAAGGAAATCACCGGCTGCTTCTCGCGGTAGAAAGCGGGAAATGTCTTTGCCATTGCTGCGCCGCTAGGGTTGCCTTCGTCGCAAAGCCGCAAGGGAAATCCCGAGGTAATCCGCCAGCTTGTCCACGTCGATAATGTAGGCACCGTAGTCCCGCGCCTCCTGCTCGAGCCGTTCCATGGCCGCGCGAGCATGGGAAGCGGTGACCGATCCCCGCACGAAGTAGCGCAGGCGAGGTGTCAGGTGCCCGATCACTGTTCCGTCGGGGAGCAGCTCGGCCACAACCTCGCCCCCCTGTCTGTGGATAGCGTTCTTCACGATTGCCCGGTCGTCTTCGCCGTCACCGTCAAGATCGATCACTCCCGCCAGAACGAACGTGGGGCGCGTTCCTGGTGCCCAGGCTACGCTCGCGATCAGATCCCCCGGAACCACCGGGTGACGTGGATCACATTCGAGGATTCTCGCTTCAGAAAGTCCGCGGTCGATGACGCGTGTGACCATGAGCTTTGCCTTAGGTCGATCGATGGCTACGCTATCCAGCGCGGACCAGACGGAGAATGTGATCCCTGGCCGGACGTGCTCGCGACTGCCCAGGTTGATCCACGCGATACCCTTTGCGTTGTTTGCCCGGACAATCTTCCCATCGGCCTTTTGCCGCTGGATCTCCAGAGGAGGGGGCACGTATTTCTTCAACCCCTCCAGTGCCGCTCTCAGGCGATCAACCTGACGGAGCATCTCCAGCTCGATCTCACGCCGGCTTTGCCGCTCCTGCTGCAGACGCGTGGCCAAACTCTTCAGACGGTCGGCAAGGCGGCCAATCTCCTCATCCTTTTGGCGGAGGAGCTCGTCCAATTGGCCCTGGTGCTCGAGCCGCTCGCGGTGGAGATCCTCGGCATAGGCCACCAGTTCCTGCGGCGGTGGCTCGTCTTTGACGGCAGTAGCGGCGAGCAGGGCCTCGCGCGCCGCTCTAAGCTGCTCCTGCAGCTCGTCGCGTTCCTGGATGATCCTCCTGACCAGAGCGGGAAGATTGGTGTCGGAGGGAAGCTCCGTGAGGCGGAGCAACTCGACACGCAGGCTGTGCAGAGCATCGATCAGCTTTTGAGGCTGTGCCGCCTGTTTGCCCCCCCATTCCTTCGTGAGCTTCTGCCAGTGTTCCTGCCACCGGCGCAACTCGGCATCGAGCCGTTCGCGATCCAGATCCGATTTGGCCGGTTGTACCGGTTTTTCTCGGGACGGCGTGAATCGGGCAACGCCCAGGCCGATGATCACCCCAATGGCAAGCCAGATTAGTCCCTTGGCGACTCGCATCGCCCACTCCGCTTACTCACATCCCAGGCCCCACCATGCCTGTTGGGTCGCCGCGCTGACCAGCCCGCCAGAACCCGGCAAGCGACTCCTCCAGGACTGAGACCGATCCCGCTGGCGAGCCATACACGGTTCAGTGTACAGTTAAACGCAGCGGTAGTCTGCAGCCCAGCCGGCTTCGAGCCTGATCTGGCCACGTCTGAAACACGAAAGGAGGTCGTCATGACACTGCTGACCACGGTAGTTGGCTCGTACCCGATGCCCGAGTGGCTGAAGCTTTTCCCGACCCGTCAGTCGCTGATTGATGCCATTATGGTGGTCTTGAAAACGCAGGAGCTGGCCGGAATCGACGTCGTGACCGACGGCGAACTGGCACGGTTCGACATCAATCATCCCGAGACGAACGGCATGATCGAGTACTTCGTGCGGCGGATGAGCGGCATTGACCACGAGCTGACCCGTACGGAACTCGAGGAATACCGCCGTCAGCAGACGACCGCCTACCGGCTCCGGCCGGCGGGCATCGTACGGGGGCCTGTAGGTGAGGGGGCCTTGCATCTGAACGAGGACTTCGCCCTGGTGCGGCGGCTCACCCACAAGCCCGTGAAGTTCACCGTGACGAGCCCGTTCATGCTCGCTCAGGTTCTCATGGATGCCTACTACCATGATCGTCAGCAGCTTACGATGGCGATCGCTCACGTGCTGGCCAACCAGGTGCGGGGCATTCACCCGGACGTGGTTCAGATCGATGAAGCGAACGTGACGGGCCATCCGGAACTGGCGGATCTAGCCAGCGAAGCGATTAACTTCGTTCTTGCGGCTGTGCCGGAAGGTGTGGAGAAAGGGGTTCATCTTTGCTTTGGCAATTATGGCGGGCAAAGGATCCAACAAGGCACTTGGGACCGCCTCGTTCCCTTTTTGAACAGCCTCAACTGCGACCACCTTGTGCTGGAGTTCGCCCGGCACGGTTACGACGAGCTTCATGTCGTACGGGAAATCCGCCCGGAGATCCGTCTTGGGATCGGCGTGATCGATATCAAAGACAACTCGGTGGAAACGCCTGAGGAGGTCGCTCGCAGGATCGAACGGGTGGTGGAGGTTGTGGGTGAGGAGCGACTGAAGTACGTCCACCCGGACTGTGGGTTCTGGATGCTGCCACGCAGTGTGGCCGACAGGAAGATGCGGAACCTTGTACTCGGTCGGGACCTGTTCCTGGGTCAGTACCGGGGTGGGTCGCCATCAGAGCCCGGGGTTGTGAGCCGGTCCTGAGTGGACCGGGCAGACGAGAGCAATTCGATTGGGAAGTCAGACCGGGGGAACCCGAGTGGCTGTGGGTGCTCGGCGGGACGATCTCCGTCCCATCGCTGTCGCCTTCGACCTGCGAGGATGGGAAGTTCCATAAGATTGGCTGAGGTAACCGAAACGCGCCAGCGCATTCCGCACCAGGATGTAGACTTCTGCTTTTCGAGACTCGGTAGCGGTGTGCCGTCCGCTTGAAAGACGGCCCCCGCAGGAGACGAATCGTGGAGGCAGGGAACCGGCAGAAGAACCTCGTCGTCTTGGTTCCGGAACACGAGTTCCAGTCGCTGATCGACTTTCTGGCCGACAGGACGGCTCGTCTGGTCTCTGACCCGGCGCGCACGGTGGTCGTCGGCATCAGAACACGCGGTGTGCTGCTTGCAAAGCGGCTTCTGGAGATCTGGCGCGCGCAGTTGGGATGGGAAATGCCCCTGGGCGCGGTGGACATCACGCTCTATCGTGACGACCTGGATCGCGGCCCGCGTATTCCGATCCTCAAGGGAACCGAAATCGACTTTCCCATCGACGACCGGCTCGTCCTGCTCGTGGACGATGTGCTCCACACGGGCCGGACCGTTCGTGCAGCTCTCGATGCGCTCAGCGACCTCGGCCGTCCGTTGGCGGTTCGGCTGGTGGTTTTGGTCGATCGTGGTGGTCGTGAGCTTCCGATCCAACCCGATGCGGTGGCATTGCGGGTGGAAGCAGCCCCTGAGGAGCGGATCGAGGTGCACCTTCGAGAGCTGGACGATGAGGACGCGATTGTCCGGCGGAAGTAAGGGGCAAGGCGCATTGCGGCATGGGGCGATGCCATGGCTACCGATTTGACAGGGCCGGCGAAGGCTTCGCGAGCCTGGACCCGCCGTCATCTGCTCGATCTCGAGCATCTGGAACGCTGGGAAATCGAGGCGATTCTCGACACGGCCGCCAGTTTTCGAGAGGTTTCGGCGCGATCGCGCAAGAAGGTGCCCGCGCTCCAGGGGAAGGTGGTGGTGAACCTGTTCTTCGAACCCTCGACCCGCACGCGGACATCGTTCAGCCTGGCGGCGAAGCGTTTGTCTGCCGACACGATCGACTTCACCGTTTCCGCATCGAGCATGGCCAAGGGGGAAACGTACATCGACACGGCGCGCAATATCGAGGCCATGGGGATCGACATCATGGTCGTCCGCCACCAAACTCCGGGAGCGCCCCACGTGCTGGCCCGCACGTTAAACTGCTCGGTCGTCAATGCCGGCGATGGGGCCCATGAACACCCCACCCAGGCGCTGCTGGACGTTTTCACGATCCGCGATATCAAGGGAAGGATCGAGGGGCTTACGGTGGCATTGATCGGTGACATCGCGCACAGCCGCGTCGCCCGGTCCAATATCTGGGCGCTCACCAAGCTAGGTGCTCACGTCATCGTCTGTGGGCCCCCCACCTTGATCCCCCGCTCTATTGCCGAACTTGGTGTTGAGATCGCCTACTCCCTGGACGAAATCCTCCCCCGCTGCGATGTGCTCAACGTGCTCCGCATCCAGTTTGAACGACAGCGTGCCGGCTTGTTCCCCTCGATCCAGGAGTACTTTGCTCTGTATGGGGTAACCGAAGAACGGCTCAAACGAGCAAAGGACGACGTGCTCCTCCTTGCCCCGGGGCCGATCAACCGGGGCATCGAACTGACCCCCGGTGTTGCCGACGGCCCCCAGTCGGCGGTGCTCCGCCAGGTGACAAACGGGTTGGCCGTGCGGATGGCGGTGTTGTACCTTGTGAGTGGTGGAGCGCCGCGCCCCGCTTTGGTGCACTAGTCAGCGGCGAAGGAAGGCTCCGTGCTTGGAGAAGAAACGTGCAACGCTCCCTGCTGATCAAGCAAGGTCGCGTCATTGACCCTGCGCAGCGGATGGACACCGTGGCCGATCTTCTGGTTCGCGACGGCCGTGTGGCCATGATCGCACCGTCGATCCAGGAGTCGGCCGATGAGGTTCTCGTCGCGGCCGGACTGATCGTCTGCCCGGGGCTGATCGACATGCACGTGCATTTTCGCGAGCCGGGTGACGAGCAAAGTGAGACGATCGCTACCGGGGCCGCAGCAGCCATTGCCGGCGGGTTCACTTCCGTCGCGTGTATGCCGAACACCAATCCCGCCATCGATACGCGGGAAGCAGCCGAATTCGTCTATCTCCAGGCGGGCCGAGCCCGTCAGGCGCGGGTTTATCCCGTGGGGGCGGTCACGAAGGCACGCGCCGGAGAAGAACTCGCCGAAATCGGCCAGCTTGTCGAGGGGGGGGCCGTCGCGTTCAGCGATGACGGTGCACCGATCGCCTCCGCCGAGATCATGCGGCGCGCCCTTCAGTACACCCGCATGTTCGACCGGGCGATTTTGAACCACCCGGAGGTGCCTGAGCTCACGCAAGGCGGGGTAATGAACGAAGGTATCGTCTCCATGCGACTTGGGCTACCCGGCATGCCCAGGGTTGCCGAAGAGATCATGGTCGCCCGGGACATTCTGCTCGCAGCAGACACCGAAGGCAAGCTCCATCTTCAGCATCTCTCCACCGCCGGGTCGGTGGAACTCGTGCGGCAGGCCAAGAAGCGTGGGATCCGCGTGACCGCTGAAGTATGCCCCCATCACCTTGCACTCACCGACGAAGCTCTCACCTCTTTCGATTCCGTCTACAAGGTCAACCCCCCTCTGCGAACCCGCCGCGATGTAGACGCATTGATCGAAGGGCTGGTGGATGGCACGATTGATGTGATCGCCAGCGACCACGCACCCCACGCTCCCGCGCGAAAGGAGCTCGAACTTGATCGCGCTCCGTTCGGAATGATCGGACTGGAGACGATGCTGGGTGTCTGCGTGCGTAGTCTGATTGAACCTGGTTACCTCGACTGGCCCAAACTGATCGAATGTTTCACCGTGGGACCGGCTCAGATCCTGGGCATCGACCGTGGCCATTTGCGGCCCGGAGTAGAAGCGGACATTACGATCATCGATCCCGACCTGGAATGGACCGTGGATCCGGAGGCTTTTCGCTCGAAGAGCCGAAACTGCCCGTTTGCCGGATGGGTTCTCAAGGGACGCGCCGTCCATGTGTTCGTCGCCGGCGAACTGAAGCACTCGCTCAGACCAGACGCCATCCGTACGAACACCGGCCAACTGACCACCCCCCTCTGAAAACGGCGTTGGTCGCGACGACGGATCCTTCGCCCCATCATGGCCCGGTCCATCCCTCCATGGCGGCTATGCCTCGCCCCATGGCAGCCTAGCCCGCTCGAGCGAGTCACACCGACTCGGCCCTGGACGGAAGCGCGTAACATTGGAGTGTGTCGCAGGTTCCGCACTCCAAACTGTTGCCAGGATGAGCCGTGCGTCTGCTTATCGACGGGTACAATCTGCTCCATGCTACCCCGTGGCTAAACGCCGACGGAACGGACCGGGATCCCCCCGACATTCGGCGCGCAGCCATGCGGCTCATCGACCAATTGTCCGAAACATGCCTCCCGCTTTTCTCCCGATGCACGATCGTCTTTGACGCCAAAGCGGATGCCCCGCTGTGGGAGAGGCGGCGAGAAACGATCAGGGGGATCGAAGTTGTCCGTGCACTCGACTGGCCCGATGCCGACGATCTCATCATCGAGATGATCCGTGACGACACCGGACCGCGAGACCTGGTCGTCGTGACCTCGGACAGCTTCATCCGCTCGGTGGCGGAGCAGCGTGGCGCCGAGGTGAAAGCCAGCGAAGAGTTCTGGAACTGGATCGATGAGCTCAGGGCCTCAAAGGCCCTAACATCTGACGAGGTGAAGGAACTCGAAAAACCGGCCATCGTGACCGCGGAAGAAAGGGAACGAGCGCTTCACGAGTTCACGGAGTATCGCGCGAGAGTCCCTGAGCCCGACCCAAAAGCGAGACGCCCGCGCCGAACACGGCTTCGCATCCGCAACCGCCGTAGGCGGCGGCTACGCTGATCTGGCACCGCCGGCCCTAACCAGGTCCATTCCCACCAGAGCAGGATGAGCGGCAGGCTACACGGTCGTGCCCGGCATCTCCAAGCAGCCGGTCGCAAGTACCCGGATCCACGAGCCAGTCTGGTCCCCATGCACCGGCCCCCAAAGAGCGTTCTCCGCATTGCACCGCGCCACACCGGCGGGACGTCCAGGGGGGATGCTAGCGGTCTCCCGCCCAGCGGCCAAGCACTTCGGTTTAGCCCCGTCTGCGGATGGCAGGGACGTGATCAGGAGCTGGGCTCGGTCGTGCTCTTCGCAAGCTCGCCAGGGCCAAGGGCGGCGCTCCTCAGCGGCTACTGCACTTGCGTTCTGATCAGGGGGGTCTCCGGTGGACGAACAGCTTGCTTGTCCAGGTGGAATCTGTGCCAGAGTTCGAGCATGACCAGACACCACAGGCGGTAGCTGTGGTCCCACGCTCCGGAAGTATGTTCCGAGACCAGAGTCTCGATGGCAGCCCGGTCGAAGTACCCTCTGGAGAGGGAAGCGGGATCGAGCAACACGTCGCGCACGAATTGGGCCAGGGGACCGCGGAACCAGCTATCAATCGGTACCCCGAAGCCCATCTTGGGGCGCCGCCGAACGGAGGGGGGAAAGAACGGAGCGAAAGCACGCTTGAGGATCCACTTGCCCGAAAGGCGGCGCATCTTGTAGCGGAGCGGCAGCCGCACGGCGAATTCGACCACATGATGGTCCAGAAACGGGCTGCGGCACTCCAGGCTGTGCGCCATGCTCGCGATGTCGACCTTAGTGAGCAAGTCACAGGGAAGGTACGTGAGAAGGTCCACCAGGCCGGTGCGGGTAACGAAGTCGCGCCCGGCGCAGCGGCTGTAGGCGTCCATGAGGAACTCGGCAGGGTCAGCATCGCCGAGGGCACGGCGGAACCCGGCGGAGTAGAGCGCATGCCGCGCGTCGTTATCGAAGATCACGATCCAGCGGAGGTAGCGCCGCTCGGGCGACTCGCGGAGAGCCAGCATTAACTTGCGCAGACGGCGCAGCTTCGACTTCTGCCGAGGCGAAACGGGAAGGTGTCGCCAAAGGGGATTGGCGATCACGTAGCGCACCACCGCAGGCAGTCGATCGAACCACCCGCCCAAGCGAACCGCACGGTAGCGAGGGTAACCGGCGAACAGCTCATCCCCGCCATCGCCCGTCAGTGCAACGGTGACGTGCTGCCGCGTCCACTCCGACAGGAGAAACGTCGGTATCGCTGAGCTGTCTCCGAAAGGTTCGTCGTAAAACCAGGCCAGGCGGGGGAAGATCGCCATACAGTCCGGTTCGACGACCTGCTCACGGTGTTCCGTACCAAGATGCTCCGCCACGGCTCGTGCGTAATGCCGTTCGTCGAACTCCCTCCGTGTAAACCCCACGCAGAACGTCTGGGTGGGCTGCGTTTGGGTTTGTTGCATAAGACCGACCACAATGGTCGAATCAACGCCCCCGGATAGAAAAGCCCCCAGGGGGACGTCGCTGATCAATCGCAGTTGGACTGCCTCGGTAAGGAGATGCCGCAGCCGCTCGATAGCCTCAGCTTCCGGCAGCGCCGTTTCCTCCCCAAGTGGCGGTTGCCAGTAAGGCCGGATGGAGAACTGCCCGTTCTCCCAGACGCCAAGATGTCCTGGGGGCAATTTGTGCGCGTCGGTGTAGATTGTCATCGGGTGGGGGATGTACTGGTAGGTGAGGAACGCGTCGATCGCGAAGGGGTTCACATCACCACGGACCAGGCCGAGTCTCCGCAGCGCCTTCAGCTCGCTGGCGAACGCCAGGGTGCCGTTGCCCTGCCAGTAGACCAGGGGCTTTTGCCCGAGGCGGTCGCGTGCGAGAACGAGCTTACGGCGTCGCTCATCCCATATCGCCAGCGCGAACATGCCACGGAGCCGGCCGATACACTCCTCCTCGAGATCCTCATACAGGTGGACGATCACTTCCGTGTCGCTACGCGTACGAAACCGATGTCCTTTCGCGGCGAGATCGCGGCGAAGCTCCGCGAAGTTGTAGACCTCCCCATTGAAGACAACCCAGACGGTTCCGTCCTCGTTGGACATGGGCTGGTGGCCGCTTTCGATATCGATGATCGCGAGCCGGCGAAAACCCAGCAGAGCGTGGGGATGCTCGTAGAAGCCCTCGTCGTCGGGCCCCCTGTGGTACAAAGCTCCCACGGCGTCGGCGAACATCTCGGCCGTCACCGGCCGCTGGGAGCCAGTCCAGACTACGCCGCAAATGCCACACATTGCCAGGTCTTGACCAGGTCCAGGAACAATCGCCGCTCATAGCGGACGAGCACCGCTGGTCCCCGGTCGCCTCGCCGGGGCCGGGAAGCGACGAACGCCATCGTCAGGGGGTGGTCTTCAGTACTCTACGTGCTTCGCTCCCCGGAGTATCGTCCGGCCGCCGCGAACGGAGGAACGCGGTCTTACTCACCCCGAAACACCGCCCGCCGTCTGCACGAACCAGCCCATGGCGAGGCAGTCGATCGAACCCGCAAGCCGGTAGTTTCGCGGCGTACGCTGCTGGCTGCGCGCAGCGGCAAAGCTCGCCGGTGCGGCGGACCCGTCCTGGATGCGCCTTCTCCGCGGTCCCGGTGATCCGGATGTCTCCCTGCGGGATCTTGGAAGACTGGTTCCCCGGGCCGACTCGTGCTGAACCGCGCCTCGACCTAACCAGACCGGTCCGCCTCTACGACGGTCCCGTACGTCCTGGCCCTGGATAGCGGCCTTCTACGGTGCCGAGCAACAGCGACGCAAGATGAGCCATTGTGGCGTTCTTCACCGCCGAAGAGCGAGCCAACTCGTCAGGCTTGCGAACCAGCCGAAGAAGAAGGCAGCTACAACAACGCTGCGCGGATGGCACCCGGAGCCGGCTGGCGACCACGAAGCTTGCGTACGGCGGGCGCCGACCGCTCCGGAACCGCAATGGCCGGGCCGGAGCTTTCCAGAAGACTTCGGTAGAGGGCGACATACTGGCTGATCATCTTCTTTCGGCTGTAGTGATCGAGTACGAAACGCCGGCCTCGCTCGCCCAGGGTCTTCCGCAATTCGGGTTCATCCATCACGCGGCGGATCGCACGCGCGATCTCGGCACGATTGCCCACCGGCACGAGCAAACCGGTGGAGTCATGCTGGATAAGTTCGCGGCTGCCCGGGATATCTGTGCAGATGACGGGCAGACCGGCAGCCATTGCTTCCATCAGAGCATTGGGCATCCCTTCAAATGCGCTGGGTAGGACGAACACGTCCATGGCCTGAAGGAGCTGCCAGACATCGTCTCGTTCGCCGGTAAACACGGTGCGTTCCCCCATGCCCACGTCGACAGCGTACTGCTGAAGTTCCGCACGCAGAGGCCCCTCCCCCACGACCAGCAGGCGAATCTCCGGACGAATGTTGCGGACGATATCGCAGGCCCAGATGAGATCGGAAACCCGCTTCTGGGGCCAGAGTCGCCCGACAAAGCCCACCACGAAACTGTCCGGGGGCAGCCCCAGGGACCTGCGTAATGCCGCTCTATCGACAAAGGTAAGGTTTTCCGGCAGTTCGACAGCGTTCGGGATCACGGTGATCTTCTCGGCCGGTATGCCGACCTGCTCCCGGTAGAACTCAGCTACCCCCCTGGAATTCGCCACGATTTTGGCGGTGATCCGCGCGAGCTGGCGATCCATCCAGAAATGGGCGGGGCTCTTCCACCAATCGCAACATCGTTCCGTAGCCACGATGGCGCGCACTCGGGCCCGCCAGGCCGCGACGCGGCCGTAGCAGTTGGCTGCAAAAAGCCAGGTTTGGACGATGTCGTAATTGCCCCGGCGGAGCACGCGGACCAGCCGCCCCAGGGAAAGGGGATCTACCTTGGATCGTTTGCCCACCACGTGAACCGGCACCCCCGCCTCACGCAACTGGCGTTCGTACGGGCCGCTCTGTGTGAGCACGATCACCTCGGGCTCGAAGGAAACCTCCCGGAGCCCGGTGGCAAGGAGAACGAGCTGTTTTTCTGCTCCCCCACGAACGAGCGTGGGGATAACGTGGGCAACACGGTACATCGGAACTCACTCGGCGATTGCGTGTCCGTTCTGCCGCTGAGGTTGATGCGTCAACCGACCGGTCCCCTGTTCTGACGCCGCGCAGCCGCGGTAGGCAGCGCCGCCGCGCAATGGTACGAGTTTGCCGCTCTTGTTCCTAGGTGAATCGCTCCCACCTTGCAAGGAGGAAACCGGGCGGCCGAACAGGGCTAGACGAATCGTGACCGGGGTGCAAGCGCAACGCTGTCGGAGCCATGTGCTCGCCGGCGGCCAGGCATTCGGGATTGCCCGCGGTCACGTCGGCTTGCCGGGTTCCGACATTCCGGAGTAAGGTCTGCGCCGCGTTGGTGTGGGGCTGGGGCACCGGACCAAGCAGTCCCGGCGGCGCTACGGCCGGTAGGATTGTCCCAACCCGGCGTCCGGTCCGCCACCCGGTTCGGGCCGCGTGAACAGCGAGCCCTCGCGAGCGACTAAGTGTTGGGCCGGGTTGGGTCCGTCCCGCGCCCCTGGCGTAGACTATAGGTGAGGAAAAGCGCACGAGGGACCGATCGGGGCATGAGGTCAGCAAGTACAGCCACGAAACAGCCGGAGTTTGCAGGCATGTCCAAGCGACGACGTTATCTCACTCTCCTGGTCGCCCTTGGCGGTCTCTGCTGTCTGGCTCCGTTGGCCAGTGCAGAGAACGCGGCTAGCCTGGACGTACGCGTGTTTCCGTACGTCGCGCCGGACGGCACTTCCTATGCTGCCGCGCTGCTGAAAGCGAACCTGGATGTTCAGGGGAGCCAACCGCGATCGGTCATTTTGATAGCGGACAACTCCGGTAATCAGGCCGGTGCAGCTTGGAAGCAGACCGTCGCGCTGCTCCGTCGCATCGTCCAGGCTCTGCCGCCCGCAACACGGGTCGAGCTTGCCCTGGCCAATCGCGAACTTGTGTGGTTGACGTCTGGGCCGACCAGGGCGGGTGAGCTTGGCCAACATCTGGCTGTACTTGCGAACACGACCCCGCTCGGCACCAGCGACACCGTTGCTGTGTTGAATGGCCTGCATCGTCGGCTTGTCTCCCGTCACGAAGACGTGGCGGTGGTATTCATTGGCGACGGACTTCAGACGGATCGTCTTGTCCGGCCTGAGGAAGCGTCTGCGGCTCTGGACGCGATCCGGGAGACTGGGGTGCCTGTGTTCACGGTTGCGGCGGGGCTTCGTCGCGATCTCCCCTTCTTGCAGCAGTTGGCCTCACGTACGGGTGGCACCCTGTTTTCGCTTTCGCCGCAGACGGACTTGAGCAAAGTCGCGGCGGATCTGCTCCGGGCTCTGCAGGTACCGATCGTCCGCGTCCGCGACGTTCACATTACCCCCGCGGTCCGTGTCCTCCCCAATCCACTGCCGCCTCTGCGTGCGGGCGAGGAGGTCCTGGTGTTGTTCTCCGGCAGGTTTAAGAGCGGCCAACGGCTGACAATCGAGGTCAGCGGTTCCATCGGCGGGGCGAAGGTGCTCCTGTCGAAGGCCGTCGAGGTGGGGGCGTCGCGGCCGGACATGGTCTTTCTGCCCGATCTTTGGCGGGACTGGAGTGGCCGGCGGTTCTCGTCGATTCCTGGAGGAGAACAGGCTCTCAAGACCATCCGGGTCAGCTACGAAGCGGCGGTTACCCAATTGGTCGGGTTGGGCTATCAAGCTCTTGCCAGGGGTGATAAAGAGACTGCCCGGAAGTTCTTCCAGCGGGCGCTTGAGCACGATCCCTTCAATCTCGATGCTCGCGGCGGCCTGAAGCAGATCGCTCGCCTGCAGGCTCAGGAGCAACCCCAAGAGGGGGGAAACCAGGAGGCGCCTGCCGCCGGCCAGGAAGGCGGTCAAGAAGGGGGTGAGCAAGCCCCGGCGACTTTGGAACGCGCCCAGGAGCGGGAACGGATCCGAATCCAGCAACTGCGTGTTGCAGTCTCGCGAGACCTCCGGCAGGCTCGGGCTCTGCTGGAGCAGGGGGAAGCCGATCAGGCAATTGAGGTGCTGAAACTGGCACAGGAGCGGGTTGAGGCGGCCACGGACGTGCCCGAGTCGGTACGGGTGCAATTGAGGCGGCAGGTGGAGGCCAGGCTCCGCCTTGCCTATCGTGAGAAGGAACGTCTCGATCACGAGGAGGCCGAACGACTTCGCCGCGAGGCGGTACTGCAAGAGATGGAACGCATGAATCGGGAGCTCTTGCAGGAGCAAATCGAGCTGGACCAGATCATTGAGGATTTCGAAAACCTGATGGACGAGCGTCGGTTCCGCGAAGCGCTCGAGCGCGCCAAGATGGCGTTGATCATTGATCCAACCCAGGGGGCACGCTGGCCCACAGGACCGGCCAATCAGGTACGCGCTACGCGTGTCTTCGCGGTCGATCCAAGTTCGAGTATCCTCATGACAGCAAGGTTCCACTCCGAGGTGTTGGCGACCCTGTCGGAGATCTTCGATCTCCGTGACTTCCGCATGCACAGGACGTTACTGACCTGGCTCGAGGTGGACAAGTCTCACATTCCCTTCCCGGACGAGCCCCCTGTCGAATATCCCGACCCGCAGTGGTGGCGTGAAATGTCGGAGCGGCGACTGCGGAAGTGGGCCTCGATCGACCTGTCCAGTCCAAGCGAAGCCGAGCAGCGAATCTTGGACGCCCTGGAGCAGCCTCAGACCCTTTCGTTCGAGCAGACGCCGCTCGGTGAGTTCGTCGATTACCTGCGGCAGCAGACCGGGGTCAACATCGTGCTTGATCGGCAAGCGATTGAGGAAGAAGGCCTGACGACCGATGAGCAGATCACGATCGAGGTCGAGCAGATTCCGCTGCGCAGCGCGTTGAAACTCGCCCTCAGCCAAATTGGCCTGTCCTTTATCGTCGCCGACGACGTCTTGCTGATCACCACGGAGACGAAGGCGAGTGAAACGTTGATCACGAAGGTGTATCCGGTGGCCGACCTCGTGATCCCACCGGGTGCGTTCCTCGGTGGCGGACTAGGAGGTCTCGGTGGCTTCGGTGGCGGCTTCGGTGGTGGCTTCGGTGGTGGCTTGGGCGGTGGTTTAGGTGGTCTTGGCGGCGGCTTGGGTGGCCTCGGCGGTGGGTTAGGCGGTCTGGGCGGTGGCCTGGGTGGCCTGGGTGGCGGCCTGGGCGGCCTGGGTGGCTTCGGTGGCTTCGGGTTCCGTAACGTGCCCGTGGGCGGGAACACGAACGGCGCGGCAGCCCCAGGCCAGAGCAACTTGAGCGATGAGCTGATCGAGCTGATCGAAGACGTTGTGGAGCCCGATAGCTGGGAGAAGAACGGCGGAAAGGGAACGATCCGCTATTTTCCGAACCCACCGTCGTTGATCATTCGGCAGAGCGAAGAGGGCCATGAAAAGACCAAAAAAGTACTGGACGGGCTTCGCGGAGATACCGGCTCCACGACGGATCGCGTCCGTTACCTGGCCAACGTAAACCCTTAGCAGCCGGGGTTGGGGGGGAAAACGGGGCGTCACCCCAATCCCGGCGGCAGGATGCCAGAACGCCCCAAGCGGCGCAGGGGTCGAGCGATCGGAACATGCCAGCAGGGTCGCCCGACAGGCAACCTGCTCAGCGATCGGTGTCGTCCGAGAACCAGCGCGCCAAGCGCCAGCGACGGGAAGCAGTGGTACAAGCACTGCTCGCGTCCGATCCGAAGGTGGTCTTCCCGAGGCTCTTCAAACGGCACGGGGACAAGCTCAACGGCCCGGCGATCCGCGTTCTCCTGCAGACCATCGTGCACCACGGAGCCTACGAGCATGCCATCGAGCTGCTGCGAACGGCGATCCGCGAGGGCAAAGCGGAACCGTGGATGTACGAAGCCCTGGCTCTCGTGCTGAAAATGGCGGGCAGGCCGGACAAGGAAGTCGAGGAAGCCCTCCTCAGCGCGGCCGACTCCATCGAAGACTCGCCAACATCCCTTGCTCGCGTGGCTGATCAACTGATCGCCTTCAAACGCTACCGGGCTGCGCTGAACCTTCTACAACGAGCAGGTGCGCTCGCCCCTCGCCAGGCGGAACCCTTTGAAAAGGCGCTGGTCCTTGCGATCCGGGTGAACGACCCCGATGCCCTCCAGTGGGCGGCCTGTCACATCCTGAAGAATGCCTGGCCAGAGCGTCATTTTGAGCTGCACTTCCGAGCGCACGCAGCGGTCGCAGAAATGAAACGCCGCCTAATTCGCCAGGGGCATCCGCAGCGGGCTGAGCAACTGGCTGCCGCGGTTGCACGTGCGGATCAGAGGGACTTGGTGATCAACGTCTCGTGGGAAGGAGACGCTGACGTGGACATCCGGGTGGTCGAACCCCCCGGCACGGAATGCTCCCCCCTGAGAAAGCGCACCCCGGCGGGCGGAGTTCTGGTCCGTGACGGAGTGGGAGACGGCGGAACCGAGACGTACATCTGTCCCGAAGCCTTCCCAGGAACCTACCAGGTGTTCACCCGGTGTGTCTGGGGACAGGTCCGAGGTGACCGTATCCGGATCGAGGTGGTGAAGTGGGAAGGAACGGAAGACGAGGTTCGTGAGGTTTACTACGGCACTGTAGGCCAGCCGGATCCGATCGTGATCGAGCTGGACCACGGCCGGCGTAGGGAACTGGCAGACGTTCCGATGCTCCACATCAAAGAGACAAGCAGCGGTGCGCGTTCCATCACGCTCATCAGCCCAGTGGCAAAGCTCGACCAACTCTTGGCAAGCCGCCGCACCTCCGACGCAGACGTCCGGTACAAAGGGCCGCGGCAACTGTACCAGTTTGCATTGGGAAGCGCCGTCGCTTACCAACCGTTCCCGACATTTGTCCTCGACGGAGCGTACCTCGCCACACAAGCGGTTATCAGTGCCGACCGGCGTTACGTGCGGCTGTCCCTAGCTCCGTCGTTCACGAACATCATTGGTGAACGACGGTTCCCGGTAATCGCGACGTTTCGCTAGATCCGCCGGGCGACGTCAATGGGAAAGCATATTCCTCCCGGCTTCCAAGTGCCGTCGGTCTGGCGGCTTTGTTGAGGAACCTGAGGTCAGGGTCGATGCAGGGATAGCTGCACGCCCAGGATAACAGGCAGATGGCATCTGTACTCGAACCAGGTTAGCCCCCACAGCGACCGCTGCTGTGGGCTCGGACGTTTAATATGGCCCACCTTCAGATGCCTGAACCGGCATCGCGCACAACAAGGCTGGACGCCCCTCTGGCAGATGGGTGATACGCTGACAAAGGAATCCGTGGATGCTCTGTTCCTTCACATTACCCCCTGTGGCGGGGGAAAGCGTGCACCACACGGCAGGAGCGCGCAGCGCAGCTGGGTCGCCCTACCGGTGCTGGATGCGCCACACCGGAACCGGATCAGGCAACGGATTGCTTGGTGCTCGGGGTTTTTCCGATGGCAATGCCCACCCGCTCGAGCATCCGGACGTTGAGCCCGTGCAGGTAGACGTCGGGACCGGTCTGCACCGGCGCATCGAACTGATAGAGGGGGGTCTTGTAGAGGTCAGGAAAGCCTGGGCCGCCGACGGGGGTCAGAGCGGAAGTACCTCCGAGTACCTTTGGTGCCACGTACACATGCACTTCGTCCACCTCTCCGGTTCGGAAGAAGCTGCCCAAAACCTCTGATCCCCCCTCCACCAGGACGTGCGTCATCTGTCGCCTGCCCAGTTCGTTCAACAATTCGAGCACCCGCACACACCGGTCTGTCTGTGTCAACCTGAGCACTTCTACCCCAGCCTCCTGCAAACGCGCAACCCGTTCCGAAGGTGCGTCCGGCCCCACGGTGACCACGACGGGCGCTTCCCGAGCGGTGCGGACCAATTGGGATTCGAGCGGGATACGACCGCGTGTATCAAGGACAATCCGCACCGGAGTGCGTGGGCCGGGAGGCCTGGGAGTGAGCAAGGGATCGTCGGAAAACACCGTGTTGATCCCCACAACGATGGCGTCTACCAGGCCACGCAATTGGTGTGCATGGGCACGTGATTGCTCGGATGAAATCCACCGTGATCGACCGGTTGTCGTAGCGATCTTCCCGTCCAGGGACATCGCCCACTTGGCGTGCACATAGGGCAATCCGGTGGTAATCAGCTTGAGGTAAGCAGCGTTCAGAAGAGCTGCTTCCTTTTCGAGCACTCCGACACGCACAACTAGGCCGGCATTACGGAGCAGTTCGATCCCCTTGCCCGCCACCTGGGGATTCGGATCCTTCATCGCCACAACAACGCGTCGTATACCGGCGCGGAGGATCGCGTCTGTACAGGGGGGAGTTTTCCCGGTGTGACAGCAGGGCTCGAGATTCACGTACAGCACAGCTCCCCTGGCACTACTCCCCGCGTGTTGGATCGCGTCGACTTCCGCGTGGGGGCCGCCGAACTGGCGGTGATAGCCTTCACCAACGACGTGGTCCTCACGGACGATCACACACCCCACCATCGGGTTGGGTTCCACATGCCCTCGCCCCTGACGGGCGAGCTCTATGGCTCGCCGCATCCACTTTTCGTCATCGATCACTTTCTCACCCCCGTTCCTCGCCATAGGACATTGCGTGCGGTCCGCCATGACCCGTGGGCAAGTAGTACCCGTTCGCCCGAGGATCGATGCATGCTAGGCGGACCGTCGCCTTTCCACCCCGGTTATCCAACCGTTCGCAACCTCACTGCAGGCAGCCCGAGGCGATTGCAACCGTCACAGGGGAGGAGCATCCCCCGAACAAGAGAATTCTTGCACGAAAACGCCCATCCGGGTGTTGGTTCTCCAACTCGGCGTCGGCGCCGGTTCGCGAGCAGCTCCGGTGGCCCGTGCGGGCGATCGGCGAACATCGACAGTCCCGGCCACAACCGGTCGCCGGCCCTGCCTCTTTCGCGGACTCTGGCCCGCAACGGCAAACCACACCCGGACGCTCACGCTGAAACTTTCTGTGCTCGACAGCGTGACCAGGCTCCTCTAGGGCAGCCGCACGTCCCCGGCAGGTCCCCTGTTGCACCTGGAAATCTCGAAACTAGTGGTATCCACGGGAGCCTCTTGCACCCACCGACATGGACGGCATCCGGAACTCTCGTCGTCCAGCGCTTTCTACCTATGGGGAATTGGTAAACTAGCCGTGTGTATGGGTCGAGGGACCTCCCAATGATGTCGATGTCGACGACCGCGAGCAAGCGGCCTGCTCTGTCTGATCCCGATTTGCAGTTGATGTTGCGTGTACGTGACGGGGACGTAGACGCCTTCACTGAGCTTGTGGCCAAATACCAGGACCGCGTGCTGGCTCTGTTCTACAACCTCGTAGGGGATTACGAGGAGGCAGAGGACCTGACTCAGGAGACATTCTTGCGGGTCTACAGGTACCGGAACCGCTACAGGCCCACCGCCAGGTTCACCACCTGGTTGTTCACGATCGTCCACAATCTGGCTGCGAACGCTCGGCGATCCCACCGTCGCAAGCGAGCGATCCGGCTGGCCGACGCTGTGCCGGATGCCAGCGGCCCACAAGAGTTCGACTGGCTGGTGGCGAAGTCGCGAAGTGCGGGCACGAAGGTGGCGGACATCGAAATGTGCGAGCTCGTCCGGGAGGCACTCGGACACCTGAGTGAGCGGCAGAGGATGGCGCTTCTGCTGCACAAGTTCGAAGGCCTTCCTTATGCCGAGATTGCGGCGATCATGGACACGACCGTGCCAGCCATCAAATCCTTGCTGGCCCGCGCACGAATGCAACTCCGCGACCTCCTCGCCCCCTACGTTTGCCCGGAGGGCTCCTCCGATCCCGGCCCGTCCGAGTCGAAACGGGTAGGCCACGCAGAGAAGACGCCGCATGTAACCCACGGCTGAGGCACAGGAGCAACGCCAGCTATGGCGCGGAGCTCTACGGAACACCACGGTAGAGTCTCTCCAGAGCGACGGCTCAGCGAAAGCCAGCTCGCGTTGCTCGTGGAATATCTCGATGGCGAACTGCCTCCCGAAGAGCGAGCCGCGGTTGCAGCGTGGTTGGAACGGGATGAGGCAGCCAGGTACGAGTTCGAACTCCTCCGCCGAGTAGACGAGTACGTCGACTATCTGCCCCGCGCGAGGGCGCGCCCGGGCCTGACGGAACGGACCAGGAGCCTGCTCGCTCAGTCAACCCCCTTCAGCATAAGAGCGCCGTCATGGTGGCTGCGTCGCCTGACGGTGCTGGCAGCTCTGCTGCTTTTCGGCGCTGGCTGTGCTCTTTTCGGCGCCGCATTGCGACAAGCCACGGCCCCCCACACCGAGCAGACGATATTACGCAATCTCGAGCTCCTCCAATACCTACCCCTGCTGCGAGAGCTCGGCAGCAGAGAACGGCTCGACGTGATCCTCGAATCGGGAATGTTCGAGGAAGCGTCCCGGTCGGAAAGAAGCGACGGCTCCAGAGGCGAATCGGACGAGGTAGCCCATGGCCCGCTCCCTGGCTCGGATCGCTAACGCGCCCGCAGAACTCCGCATCCTAGCTGGTGCAACTCTCTGGTTCCTGCTGGCGGCGCTCACCTTCTGGGTGACCGATCCGCTGCAAGATCCGGCTACGCGGCGAAACCTGGAACGGTGGCAGAGGCTCTCCGCCGCCGAACGCTACCGCCTGCTCGACAACCTCCGCGCGTTCCGTTCGATGGACCCCGCCGAGCAGAGGGCGCTGAAGGATCTGGCCTTGGCAGTCTTCGGAGGCCCACCCGGGCTGCGTGCGCGACGCCTGCAGATTCTCCGCAACTACGTGAGCTGGAAGCGCTCGCTGCCCTTAGATCTGCGCACCCGGCTGGACGCTGCCCCCACAACAGAGCTGCCGAGAACGCTCGAGGACGTGGCGTCCGAATGGCGACTTCGTCAGCGTACTCGCCCGTACTGGTTTACCTTGTTCGGCCCCCCTCCTGGTCTATTTGATCCCGGACTGACCCCGCAGGAAATCGCGCGTCTCGACCAGGAGCTCCCGCTGCAGCGCATGTTCCTCCTGGGCAACCGTCGCCGCGGCTCACCGCGCCGCGGAGAACCCTGGCTGCCGCTGGAACGTTTGTCCCCCTCCGAAAGAGCCGAAGCCATCCGTCTGCTTGAGCAACTCCGCGGGCTTTTTGACCGCAATCTCTACCGTCGTTCCCCGGATTACGGGTCGAGCCGCTTCCGCTTTTACGCTCCTGACGGGTTCAACCCCGGCAGACATCCTTGACTCTTCGCTGCGGCTGGCGCTTCGCCCGCGCTCCAGGACGGGTGGTATCGACCCGCAGTTTCGCGCGCTGAGTGCGGCCACGCCCCACGGAGACGAGCGAAGACCCGGCGGAACGCAAGCGACGGTGGCTTCCCCGGCGGCGCCGACAAGGATGGATCAGGTAGCCGGTGCCGGCGACGAATGAGGGATCGGAGCGCCCCCCGACCCGCGGACCGCGTCTGGACGGAACGGTGATTAGTTGCCAGGACTGGCGGACTGTGCTGTAGCATTGTGCGGCGAAGCCGCTGCCTGGCCGCGTTTGTGGCGCAAGCGAAGCTGGCCGCACGCAGCGGAGATCTCCCTTCCCTTGGTCCGACGAACATGGACCACAAACCCGCGGGAGCGGAGGTAGTCGGTGAACTGACGGACGCGATGTGGCGACGGAGTCTCGAAGTTCAACGACTCGACCGGGTTGTAGGGAATCAGGTTAATGTGCACGCTTCGCCCGCGGAGTAACTCCGCGAGCCGCCTGGCGCAATCGATCGTATCATTGATGCCCTTCAGGAGCACGTATTCGTAGGTCACCTGTCGGCCGGTCTTTTCGAAGTAGTAGTCGCCTGCAGCCACAAGCTCCTCGACGCCAACCTTGCGGTTTACCGGCACGATTTGGTTCCGCAACGTATCGGTTGGTGCGTGGAGTGAAATCGCCAGGTGGTACTGCACCCCCAGGTCGGCAAGGCGACGAATTGCCGCGGGCAGGCCGACGGTCGAGATCGTCACGCGCCTGCGGCTCAAGCCCAAGCCGTCCCGGGAACAGACCACCTCAAGAGCTGCGAGCAAGTTGTTCAGGTTCGCAAGCGGTTCGCCCATCCCCATGATCACCGCGTGGGTCAATCGCTCCTGCGGTCCAAGCAATCGAGTGGCGTGCAGGAACTGTTCCAAGATCTCGTACGGTTCGAGGTTCCTTTCAACCCCCTCGAGGCCGCTTGCACAGAAGACGCATCCCATCGCGCAGCCGACCTGGGTACTCACGCACACGGTGCGGCGGTCCTCTGTGCGCATGAGCACACATTCGACGGCTCGACCGTCCACCAATCCAACGAGGAGCTTCGAGGTGCCGTCGGTCGTATTCGCCACCTCCCGTAATTCCGTGCCGAGAACACGAAAATGCGCGGCCAGCTCGGCACGCAGCCGCACAGGAAGGTCGGTCATCTGCTCGAACGAGCTCGCGCGGCGGAGCAAGATCCAGCGCCGAATCTGTTTCACGCGGTACGGAGGCTCGTTGCGGGCGTGGAGCCAGCGGAGGAGCTCATCGCTTGGAACACTCAGAACTCCGGGCAATAGTCGTTGTTCCAGAGATGCGGACAGCGGCATTTGCATCCGGCGGTTTGGAATCCACTCCTGCGCTGTGTTCGACGGCTGCTACAGGATCAAGTGATTGTATACAATCGGCGTCGGTACACCGCTGCTGAGGCGATCGCCCCCTCGGCGGAGGGCACAACGTTGCAGCGGGCTGAGCGTTACCGGCACAGGCGTGGCCGGTTACCAGCCCGCCGTGAGTCCTTGGTCGCTGGCTGCTCTTACCAACCGATGCAGCCATGCTGAGCCGCTCGGTTGGAACGAAGTCTCGCGGGTGGGAGAAAGCAATCCATGATGGCCCAAGTCAGACCGTTGCCTGGAACGGCCGGTGTCCCGGAGTTGAAATGGGAGGGTTCGGTTCCGGAGCTGTTCGTGCCGGACGGGGCATGCCGTCTCCCTGGAAAACACCTGAAGGCATTTGGGGCGTGTTGGGTTTCTGCGGGTTATCTGTTGGTCACCGATCTCGGTCGTGACCTGATCTGGTTCTGGCAACCGGGCGGTTTACCGAAGGCGTTCCGCAAGCCTGCTGGCGGTCCGACCTTCCTGAAGCTCGATCCCCACGGCCGACTCCATGTGCTGGAGAACCTGTGCAGTTCGATCAGTCGCACGGAGATCGACGGCGGGGTTGTAGCAATCGTCGACCTGGAAAAACTGGGCAACAATGCCGATGTGGCCGACTTTGCGGTGGACGCCGATGAGAACCTCTACATCGCGGTTCGGACCGAAACGGTAGCCGGCTTCGGGTCGCAGAAGATCGGTACCATCCAGCGGTTCCGCCAGTTCAAGAAGGTGGAGGAAGTTGGCTCCGAGATACCGTCACCGATCGGTATCGATTGGGACGAGGAGCGGAGCAGCTTATGGGCCGTGAATGGGCCGGACGGTGCAGTGTGGCAGTTGCGTCGGGAGACGAAGGAGGACGTTTCCTACCGCTGGAACGCTCGGCGGCTCTGCGATCTATGGCAGGACGACGAGATCGACTCCGGTGGCATTGCAGTCCGCAAAGACGGGCTGATTGGCGTGGCCTCCATGGCCGGAGTATTCCTGATCTCCCAGGAAGGAGAAACCCTTGGCAAGCTTCACCTTCCTGAACCCCCCTTCCGGGTCTGTTGGGGGGGACCGTGGACTCCCCACGACCTGCTCGTAACAGCCGGCTGCTCCGTTTATCTGATCCCGGGTCGGACCGGCTAGCGGGGATCGGCCTGTAAGGAAGCTCTGATTGATTGACGAGAGCGTATCAAGCCGGGCCCGCGTGTGTCGTTGGATGCTTTCCCCCTGAAAGGGCCGGAGGCGGTTTCGACGGCAAGCTCGCGTCGGCATGCAGTTGGCGGCAACGTGGTGCCGGCTACCGGAGAGAAAAGCAGATGGACGTTGATCTTCTGCTGAGCAACGGTCAAATCGTTGATGTGGACGCGGGAAGCGTGCGCCGGGCTGATGTCGCGATTCGTGGGGAGACGATACGCGCGGTCTGTGACCGTTTCCAGGGGACGGCCCGGGAGGTGCTTGACTGTTCTGGGCTGGTTATCGCGCCTGGGTTCGTCGATGCCCACGTTCACGGTGACGCGATGTTGCTCGCCGATCCACTCCATGAACCCGCGATCCGCCAGGGGGTCACGACCTACATCATCGGCCAGGACGGGAGCTCCTATGCCCCGGGGAGTCGCAGGGTTGTGGACTATTTCCGGCGGTACACGGCGGGTTTCAACGGCAACCCGGACATCGACTGGGGATGGACGGGGGTGGAGGAATACCTGGCTCGCTTCGATCGGCGTGTTGCGCTGAATGTGGCCTACTTGATTCCGAACGGCAATCTCCGGCTCGAGGTCGTAGGGGCGGAGCCCCGGAAGGCAACGCAAGCAGAACTCGATCGGATGTGTGCCTTGCTTCGCGAGGGACTCGATGCTGGGGGAATCGGCCTGAGTACGGGGCTTGAGTATGTTCCGAGCCGCTTCGCGGACACGGCTGAGCTTATCGCCCTGGCTCGGGTGCTCGCCGATCGTGGGCTTCCCTTCGTGAGCCACATTCGTGGCTACGCGCCGCACCGCGTTCAGGGCGCTCTGGAGGAGATGCGCGCGATCCACCGTGCTTCGGGAGCTGCCATCCACATCTCGCACTTCAACGTTAAAGCCCCCCTGCTGCAATGGATCGATGAGGCGATCGGGTCGGGCATGGACGTTACCTACGACACCTACCCCTACACAGCGGGGAGCACAATCCTCGCGATGGTTGCGCTCCCTCCCTGGGCCCAGGCAGGAGGCCTGCAAGCAATCCTTGAGCGGCTGTCCGATCGACAGGTGCGCGACCGGATTCGCCAATGGATGGCTCAGGACTGTCCGTACTCGCTGGACCACGTCAAATTGACGTACATTCAGTCGCCGGCCTATAGGCAGTACGAAGGCATGATGCTCCCCGATGCAGCACGTCTGGCGGGGGCCGATCTTTGTGACTTCGTGTGCGACGTCCTCCTGGCAAGTGACCTGGCTGCGGGCATCGTACACTTCCAAAGCCATCGTACCGAAGCAGATGTGCTCGCTTTGATGCGTCATCCTGCTCAGATGGCGTGCAGCGATGGCATCTTCGTGGGTGCGTATCCCCATCCGCGGGGCTGGGGGGCGTTCGCCCGGTTTGTGGGGCGGTACACGCGCGAGGGTCGCTGGAGCTTGGTGGAGGCGGTGAGGCACTGCTCGACTCACGCTGTGCGTCGTTTTCGCCTGGGCAGACGGGGAGCGATTCGTACGGGGTACATCGCGGACCTCGCCTGTTTCGCTCCGGACGAGTTCGAGGATTGTGCCACCTTCGAGTCGGGGCGCACCCCGGCGAAGGGAATGCGTCATGTGCTGGTCGCAGGGACACCGGTGCTGAAAAACGGTGTTCGGACGGACGCTCTACCTGGCCGTGTCATCCAACCCGAGTGACCTGCGTCGGTCCCAGCCGAACTGGGCCGCGACTAAGCGATGCCAACGGGCTTGAGCGTGAGCGGTCTGGGAGAACTGCGCTACGTTCACGTGCCGCCCCTCCATGGGCCACCCCCTCCGGATATGTTAAAAACGGCCACCTCAGGTTGTGAGGGGGGCACATTGGTTCGTAGCTTTCTGCAATCGGACGCACCCCACCGTCCCACCGTTTGTGGTGCCCCAGGCGGCCGAGCGGACCTTATCGGTCGCACCGCCGGTTGCCGGGATGGATGCTCCATACCGAGGCGATCGGCTGCACGTATCGGCTCAGGGGCCAGGCGTGGAGAAGACGGCGATCGCGTCCGTTTCGTAGGATGCGTGAAGGTACTTCAGGGTCCGCGGCAGGCCGCAAGAGCAAAGCTGTGTTAGACTGCTACGACGATGGAATGAGCCGTACCGCACGGCGGCAGCGCAGGTAGCGTCTGAGAGCCGTTTCGCATGCGTTGGATCATCGAGGTAGACCGCCACAAGGCAGCGCGTGGTTTGGCCTGGGCGCGGAGCTTTGCGGAACAGTTCGAACTGAGCCTGGTGGAATGGATCCGCATCGACACAGGCAGCGGCCGGTATCGAGGGGTATACGGGCGCTGCTGGTACCCGACGCGAAGCCGGCCCACGTATCGGATTAGTTGCCAGGTTCCCGGACCGTTCCCCACCACCGTTGAGACTCGCCAGCGACCGCTTTATCCCCGTCCGGACGGGCGGTGGCCTCCTATTCCCCGTGGTTGTCATCCGAGGGGCTATGGTTCGGACCCGCGCACGGGGCGTACGTGGTTGAAACTGGGCGCATACACCCTGTTGAACGACATTAACGAAGGTATTGTCTGGATCGTCGGGCACGAGATGTTCCACTTCCTCCGTCGTTCGCGTCAGATCCCCGGTCGAAACACCGAGATCGAGGCGGACGCGTTTGCGGATCGTTGCCTGCTCGCGTTTCGGTCGGAACGGTTGCTCACCCGGGAAGCCTGCTGTGTTGCCCAAGTCGGTCCTGCCCCGATCAGCACAGTCCGGCTGCGGTCGGGCCGACGGAAGTGGTAACACGGCCGCCCGCTCTGCCCCGGCACACGCCGCTGCCGCTCTCCGGTTCTCTGCTCGCAAGGGCGATGCAACGCAAGGCTCACGGGGGGCTCTTGGAGCTTGGTCAGCTCAGGGGGAAGAGTCTCCAGCAGTAGTGTACTCAGTCGAGCGGCGTCGCGGTACGCGCAGGAGATGTGTTCGCGAGCGAAGTTCTGAGGTATGCGACCATTCCCCGCATGGCTGAACCGCCGGTCGGATGTGGCACGTGGGTATGGGGAGAGCGGTCGCAGCGCGCGGAGATCGGGGTTAGGCTGGATCGGGTGAGGTTGTGGTGGCGCGGTTTTCGCCGTTGTCTGGACCGAATGCGCAGCAACAGTGTAGTTCGCTGGCGGGGACGATACCGAGGATGAAGTGGTGGTGCATCAGGATGAATCCGCTGCGCAGGATCTCGCGGCCGTCGACCAGGCTCACGACGCGTACGTCGGCCAGGGGCAGGTAACGTTGGTTGACGCCGGCCGGGGAGTTCAAAGCATCGCTCAGGCGCACGCCCTCGGGGAAGTAGATTGTCCCTTCTACTGCGGTGTTCTCGGTCAATACGACCACCCGCTGTTTTTGGCGGTGGTACTGGGCGGCTTTGTCGGCAACCGGTTGGCACTCGGGTTCCCGAGGGCGGCACCCGCCGCCAAGGAAGCTTTTCTTTGCTCTGAGGTTCATTGCCGAGTCGCTCAGCAGGTCCACAGCTCGCGGGTCGCACCTGTGGCTTCTACGCAACTATAGCTTCTCAACCGGCCGTGAGCCGAGCCACGGGCGATGTCGGCCGCGGCCTCGTCCGCAGCCGGGCACGTCCCGAGGGAGGGAACGAGGACTGCAATGGATGGGGAACTGAGCCACTTGTGAACCGGTTGGGGGGATGCGACGGCGTGCCAAGAAGACGATTCTTCAGCCTGGTGCGCCGGCTGTGCAGCATAGGGCCGGTTGTACCGTCGCCGGACGTTCTGGTAGAATTCGGGCGGTGTCGACTGAAGACCGCGCGCGGCTGAGCCGCAGGCGATTGCCTGAATCGTGATTCGCGGTCGAAGCAAAGTTCGTGACGCTGGGTCGTTGCCATGAACGAACGGGGCGTGGCACCGGTCGTCCTCGACGACTACGTGCTCCTCAAGAAACTCGGCGAAGGGGGGATGGGTCTGGTCTACAAGGCTCATCAAGTTTCCCGCCGCCGTGACGTAGCGATCAAGATCCTGCGCGGGCGTCTAGCCACCTCCGCAGCGGAAAGGAAGCGGTTCGAGCAGGAAGCCAGGCTTCTCAGCAGGCTGGACCACCCCGGCATCGTGCGTGCCCTCACGTGTTGTCAGCGTGGGGCGTACAGCTACATCGTGATGGAGTATGTGGATGGTCCGACGGTGGCGCAGGCAATCGAACGTGGTCCACTGCCCATGGATGAGGCGGTTCGGATCATTCTGGAGGTTCTCCGTGCACTTGACCACGCTCATCAGCGTGGCGTGCTGCACTGCGACGTCAAGCCGGACAACATCTTGATCCGCAGCAAGGATGGAGCAGTCAAGCTGACGGACTTCGGGCTTGCCCGCTGGTTGCGCAAGCGGGATCGCCGTGTGCGGAATCGTGTAACGTGCGGTACGCTGCAGTACATGGCTCCGGAGCAACTCTCTGAGAACGCCGACATTGACTGCCGAGCGGATCTCTATGGGGTGGGCGCCACGCTGTATCACATGCTGACGGCTTGTGTTCCCTTTGCGGGCGAATCGCTGGCGGAAACGATCCTGCTCAAGAAGCAAGGGGTGACGCCGGTTCGGGAGTTTCGCGCGGAGGTTCCTCGGCAGTTGGACGAATTGGTGCGGAGCCTGCTGGAGCCCAGGCCGGAGGCGCGACCGCAGAGCGCTGCCGAGGTGATCGAAACCCTTGACACCCTGGATCTGGCTGCGGAGCAGTTGTGTGTGGTGCTTGGCAAAGATCCCGGCGAGGATGCTCGAACGGACAGTGCGATGACTGCCCTGGAACTTCCTGCAGTTACGTCGGCCAAGGAGCCGACACGATGGTACCTGGTGGGCCCGGAAGGCGTGATGGAGTTAGGGACACGTCACCTGGAGCACCTCCTTCGCACCGGCCAAATCGATCTCGGCACGCTCGCTGCCCGAAACAATCCGCCTACCCCCTTCATGCCGGTAGGTCGCCACGCGCCTTTCCGCCATTTGTGGGACGACTTGAGGGCTCGGAAAGTGCGTTTGCACGAGGTCGCCTGCGTCCCTGTTCGCACGGGCACGTGCTAGGTGAGCTGGTACGTCTTGTCGTGGACCGCCTTTTCTGATGAGCGGTTCGGAAAGGCCTGTTCGGGTCACGTGCTACGTGTACCTCGTCTTAGCTACCGCGATAGGGCACTGGACCCGCTAAAGGTTCCGCTCTCGGTGATGTCCACGCGGGGTAAGATAGGGTGTTGAGAGTTCGCTCCTGCCGTTTTCCGAATTAGGGGAGGCGCTCGCGGCCGTGGCTGGTTTCGGCGTTTATCTGCTCATCATTGCCTTAATGATCATCTTTAACGCCGTGTTCGCGGCCTATGAAATCGCGCTGGCCTCCGTAAAGCTATCGCGGTTGCAGACCCTGCAGCAGCAGGGCAAGCATGGTGCGAAGGCCGCGGTGTTGATGAAGCGGGACGTGGAGGCCAGCCTCGCATCCATCCAGCTCGCGATCACGCTCGTCGGCGCAATTGCCGGCGCGGTAGGTGGTGCCGGCGGCATCGAGAAGTTCCAGCCCGCGATCGAACAGAGCCTGGGCTTATCCCACGAAACGGCCAGGATTGTTGCGCTCGGCCTGGTGGTCGTTCCGCTGACTTTCGCCACCATTGTGGTGGGGGAGCTTGTTCCGAAGCTTTTTGCGCTCCGCAATCCCGAATGGATCTGTCTCGTCCTTTCGCCGCCGATGTACCTTTTCACCAGCGCGCTATGGCCGGTGGTGCGGGTGTTGGAGGCGACGGCCGAAACGCTTGTCGCTGTTGTCGAGCGGGTCTGGCATTCGTTCCGCAAGGTGGAGAAACCTCAGGAGCCGGTGGTGTTGGAGGAATTGCGAGCGGCTGTCGCCGTAGCGCGTCGTGCAGCCCTGATCGGTTCCCAGGAAGAACAGATCATTCTGGGCGCAAGCAAGTTAAGCCGCCGGCCCGTGCGTGAGATCATGATCCCGCTGGAAGAGATGGTAACGCTGCCCAAGGACATATCACCAGCGGAAGCACTAGCGCGTGCCCATGTGGACATGCATACGCGTTACCCGGTAGTGGCCCCCCGCGGAAGTTCAAAGCCTGCCAACGTGCACGAGGCCCATCAGGCTGGGCACGCTCCAGATTCGGCCGGTCCCCACGGCGCTCCGCCCGACACTTCAGAGCTGAACATCGTCGGATACGTAACGTTCAAGGACATCGTGATGGCGCTCGGGATGCGACCAAAGCCCCCGGCCACGATTGAACGGATCCTGCGCCCGATCCCCTCGTTTCGCGACACGGACCCCCTGTCGGTCTGCCTGGACCGCATGATCAAGGATCGAACTCATATTGCGCTCATTCGGGACGCTCG
>JALSID010000375.1 GCA_026981825.1 Planctomycetota bacterium | reverse complement strand
GATTCCTTGCTTACATCGACCCGGGCACGAAACTGACGCCGGAAACCACCTATACCGTGCAACTCGACGCTCGCTCCGCCAGGGGGATCAGGTTGGAGCAACGCTGGCGTCGCTGGCGATTCACCACCGGTCCCGCGCCCGAGCAACATCGACTTGACTACCGGATCGATTTCACCCAGCGACCGGTCCGCTGGCACGGTGTGTTCTTTCCGGGGTTTTGCAACGTGGTTTTTTGCACGAACGCCGCGCAGTTCGGCCCCATGTATCGGGCCATGCGCGCCGTTCGGAAGCATCACCCGAGAGGGTGGCGGTACCGGCGCGACGTTTGGTTAATGGGCGACGAGCAGATTTTGCCCGATTGGGCGCGCTTCATGCACCCCCATTGGCCGAACATGGTTCGCGAACAGGAGACGCGCCGCGTGGTCAGCATCGAGTACGCGCGTGAAGGCGTGGTCCTGCGCGTCACCGACGTATTCGGCTGCGACCTGTACGGCGTGAAGCCGGGCCGCCCCCTCAGGCAGGATTACAAACCAGGCTACGAAGCGCTGGTTACCGACGGCACCAACGTCCTGCGATCGACGGTGAAAGCGGTCGACGACGAGAGGTCCATAGTAACGCTGGCGGCCGTTCCGCCACCCCCGAGACCGTGGAAGCTGCGCTACCGCTATCCCCCACCCCAACGCGAAAACCCAGACTATCCCGGCCGGTTCCCTGCCGGTGGAACATACCTCAGACGGTTCAGACCCAGCGGCACGCCCGTCTATTACTGGAAACGGCTGGATAAGGAGCTCGATCTCGCCCTCGGCCTCGGCATCGACCGTCTGGTGGTCAACTTCACCGATCCTCCACCCGCGCTGTCCATCGACGGGACCCTGGGAAGTCGCCCCAAGGACTACGTGCAGTGGCACGAAGTCGTCCGAACCGTTACCGACCATATCATCGGGCGGTACGGCGATGCTGCGTGCAAATTCCGATGGGCGGTGTTCAACGAACCCGATCTGGCCGATTACTGGCGGAAGCACTGGGACGAAGCCCAACGATTCTACGACTATACCGTCGATGCGGTCTTAAGGGCGTTCTAGGACATGGGTTACGATTCGCATAGGGTCATGGTTGGGGGCTGGGAGCTGGGTGCGATCTTCGGTACGCACCTCAGGCTCCGGGAAATCCTGGCCCACTGCTCGCCCAGCGCCCAGGCGAGCGGTGCCCTGGAGCTGAACGCTGCACTGGCAGATCGACGGCTCGACGGCAAACGTTCCGAGCGAGTCGAGCGGCTCGGCGAGCAGCACGGGGGCAAGGGGAGCCGCTGTGATTTTCTTTCGATCCATGCGTACAACAGGTCCGAACTGGCCGCAGCGAAGTTCATCCGCGCGAAGAGCATGGCTTTGGAAACGGATGCCGAGTACTTCCGTGACTTATGGATCGTGAGCCACGAGTGCTGTCCCTCCTGGAGGCCCCCGCAAGACCAAGCAGCGGCAGAGAGGTACTTAGGGAACGGGTATTACGTGAGCTGGTGTCTGGACCTGGCCCAGCGCATGCTGTTGCAGGCGGCAAAAGACGGGCGGTATGGCTTTGGGGAGTATGCCCTCACAATTTGGCCCCCACCGGTTGGCTTCGCGGGGGTCAATACGCTGTACCGGCGGATGCCGGTGGACGAGGACGGAGACCACAAGCCGGACCGCTACATCCCGGTCCCCGACCAGGTGTTTTGGGCTCTAACCCTGCTCAGCGACTTCGGACCAGACTACTTCGTTCTGCCCCAGCGACAGTTCGGGGGCCACGTGGTTGGGGCGTTTGCGAGCCGGAACCGCGAGGGCACGATCCGAGTGGCGGTCTACTCCCACCACGGCCTCGACATTCAGAGCCGATCGCGACACCGATTCTCCGTCCGCCTCGCACTCTCAGGGCTCCGCCCCGGCCAGGGATACGAGCTTGTGGAGTATCCTTTCGATCGCGACCACCACACTTATGTCGTCGAGGCTATTGAGGCCGGCCTTGAGCCGGTCATTAAGCCCCCTGTGCTACCGCGAGCCCTCGTGGAGCGCGCGGTTCAGAACTCACGGCTCCGACCGGCGCGGAGCTCCACGGCGACCGTAAGCCACGAAGGGACATTGGTACTGCGCACCGAGCTGCCGACTAATGCCCTGTCGTTCCTCGTCCTCCGCCCCAGAACAACAGAAGCCCTCCCTGGAGGCCGCTGAGAGGGTTGCGAACTGGTCCGCAGCCCACACAGCGGGCACGAGCGACACCTTGTTGTGGCGACGGCCGCACCGAGTGGCGATCCCGCAGCCGCCGTCGGTCCAAGGCCATTGGACCGCCAAGGGGGATTCCTCGTCGTTTGGCAGCAGCATGGCCCTAAGCGGATCGATTTGAGGCCGGGTGCAGGCCGCGTATCGTGGAGCGCCGACGCCCCTGTTCGGGCGGCAGACGAGCCGGTTCAGCGGCTCAGGAGAGGACGCTGCGCATCGGTCGCCGCGTACACGGGCCAACAGAACCCCCGGGGGTAAAGCGCCTGCGTTCCGCCTCGTGGGGATCGATCCCAGAGAGCGGGCGTCGATCGACAGCGCTCCCGCCAGATCAGCGACGCTGCGGGCGCGGCCGGTGGCCATGCTCAGCGAACGGGGGTCGTCTCCCCGAGTAAACGTTCTCGCGCGGACGCGCAGTGCGCGGGGGGACAGGTTGCAGAACGGGAGAGCCCAGTGTTGCGCCGGCACCAGAAGGGAGACTCGGCTGGTCGCAGGTTTGGTAAGTCATCGCGAGGGCGGTTTCGTCTCCGGAGGAGCGTTGGCCGGGGGTAAAACGTGTGGACTGCGGTAGAATGGATATGTGATACCGATGTGGAGGATGAGCAGACATGTCAGACGAGCGTGACACGCACGAATCGCACGTGGATCCGTTTTCGGGCCAGTCCGTTTCCGGCCATGTTGCCCCTCTGCGGCTCAGCCGCAAAGCACAGCTCGCTGCCGAGCCGGCGGTTACGCGGTTGATCGAGCTGGCGCTCGGCCAGGAGGATCTGATTTCGTTCGCCCCGGGTCTGGTCGATGAGGAAACTCTGCCAGACGCTGACACCGAGCTGGCATGCCGGGCGGTGCTCGGCAACAAGGAGCTGGCCCGTCGCGCCCTTCAGTACGGCACGACTTCGGGTCTACCCGGCCTGCGTCGTGCTCTTGCCGCATACCTGACCGAGCTGGACGCGCGCGCCGGCGTGAGTCACGAATTCGATCCGGACCGCATCGTGGTGGGCACAGGCTCGCAGCAACTCCTCTACCTGCTCACTCAGGTGCTTGTCGACCCGGGCGATATCGTGATCACCTCGGCACCGGACTATTTCGTGTACATGGCCACCCTCGAGGGGGCAGGCGCGACGATGTGGGGCGTGCCGCTGGACGAGCACGGGATCGTTCCCCAGGCCCTGGAACAACTGTTCCGTCAACTGGACCACGAAGGCGTCTTAGAACGGGTGCGATTGGTGTACAACGTGAGCTACTTCCACAACCCGACCGGGGTCACGCTGTCGCTCAAACGGAGAAGAGAACTGCTGGAGATTGTCCGCCGCTGGTCCCGGAAGCATCGGATCCTGATCGTGGAGGATGCCGCCTACCGCGAGCTGGCTGATGAGCCAGAGGAGTTGCCGCCCAGTCTGGCAGGCCTGGACGAAACGGATAGCTTCGTCGCCCTCTGCCAGACGTTCTCCAAGCCTTACGCCCCCGGTCTGAAGTGTGGCTACGCGTATCTGCCCGAAGACCTGGTCGAGGCAGTGGTCTGCGAGAAGACCAACCATGACTTCGGCTCGCCCAACCTGATCCAGCATGTGATGCTGGAACTGATGGAACGAGGGGCATACGCTCGCCAGGTCGAGCGGCTGCGTAAGCACTACGCTGCGAAGCGGAGCATCTTACTCCGTGCCCTAGCCGAAGCTCGACGCAAGCTAAACCTGCCCTTCCGCTGGACCGAACCGCGAGGGGGGCTCTACGTCTGGATCGTGCTCCCGGAAGGGATCCGGACGGACTCGGAAAGTGCCCTGTTCCGCACGGCCATTAAGCATGGGGTTCTCTATGTACCAGGCGAGTACTGCTTCCTCGGCATCCGGATGCTCAACCCGAATACCCCCCTTGGCAATGCGTCGAACACGATACGCTTCGCTTATGGGCACTGTCCGCTGGACCGGATCGAGGAAGGAGTGCAGCGGTTCGCCCGGGCGCTGGCAGATGTGGCCCCTTAGGTGGCGTCGGGCACGTTGCCGGCACGCGCTGTGCCGGTTCGAACGCAAACTGCTCTTTTTGTCCTTTGCCTGGGCAGGTGGACGCGGAGCTGTACTGCTGGCGTAGTACTTACGAGTTACGTCTGTACCCGGCCGGGCTCGAACGGTCTGTCCTCGGCGGGCCGGGTACGCCCAGGGCTGGCGCTAGGTCTGGACAAAGTCGTGTAATGCGGCGGCGATTGGTCCGAACAGGAGCACGGGGGTCCATGCGGCCAGCGGTGGGCTAATCAGCTCGTGGGCCGCCAGCGTCTGGGCAGCGTAGTCTATCCCGTGGAGTGTGCAGGACAGGGCCAGGCAAAGGCCCAGGTTCCAGAAGATCCTTCTGTTTTCCGCCCCCAGAACCAGGGGGAGCCCCAGGAAGAGCATCACGATGTTCAGTAGTGGCCGGGTGAGGCGGCGGTGCACGAGCGTCTCCATCTCGGCCCGCCGCGGAATATCTCCCTGGGCGAGCTTGGCAAGCAGGTTTCGCGTCGGTTCCAGGTACATCCAGTTCTCGCCGGCAATGACGTCGCGGAGCGAAACATCGCTGTAGAGCACGTACGTGCCGTTGCGTTCCCCCTTGACCAGGATGCCCGGCAGCTCGGGGATCTCGGGTGGGTCAGGCTGAACCAGGATCCAACGGCCCGGTTCCCCGCTTCGCGCGGGCTGCTGGTAGATCGCTCGCTCGGCGTACACCGTGAGCAGTCTGCCTGCCACGTGTCGCGGCAGCACGAGCGTAACCCGGTGTAGGGTCGACCGCCCCCTGTCGACCGACTTGCCGGCCACCAAGACGCCGTTCGAGTCGTATGCCCCCTCGGCAGTCTCCGCTTTCGTCCCGTCCGGGTCGTCCGGACTCCAGAGGAGGCGCTCGCCGATCGCCGGTATCACCAGCTCCTGGTTGGCAACCATCAGCGAATTCACGAAGATTGCCCCCAAGATGACTGCTCCAATTACGCGCCAGGTGGTGATGCCGGCGGAGAGAAACGGGACGAGTTCGTTGTGGCGACGGAGCCATCCGAGCACGAACATGGCGGCAAGGAGGGTGATCACGCCTGCTAGCCGGTCAAAGATGAGCGTGATCCGGCAGCCGTAGTAGGTGGCCATGACCTGGATCAGTTCGCCAATGCCGCTTGCCACCTCGCTGAACTCGTCGAAGTTCGTGAACGCATCGATGACCACGTACAGAGACACCAGCGACACGAAGCAGATCAGGTACGAGACGAGGAACTGCCGGATTAAATAGCGATCGAAGGTCGTCAGTCCGAGTACTCGCATGTCTGGTCACAACTGCGTTTTGTCGCCAGCTCGCGTTCGTCCTGGCCGTCGGCGGCCGCATCACAACCGACTCGCCCCGGCGCCGTCCTATCCGGTCAGGTGATCACATCGCTCTTCTCTCAGTAGCGAGCCACCCTGCGAAGAAGGGGGATCGCCGCAGAACCGAGCAGAAAGTTCGGGAACCACATCGCCACAGCCGGATCGGTGATCCCTTCTTTGCCCATGTTCATGCCGAGCAACAGCAGCGGGTAGTATGTGGTCACGATGGGAAGGAAGCAAGAGACGAACGCGCTCAGCACGTCGGCCCGAGCCTGGATGATGGCCACGGGGACGCCGATGAGAACAAACAGGATGCTCCCCAGCGCCAGCACGCTGCGCAGGTGAAGCTCCGCCCGCAGGCGGCGGTAACGGCGGATCAATTCGCTATTGTGGCTATCGTGCTGTTCTGCAAGGGTGGCGCGGAGGTCACGGATTGCGGCGCGCAGCGTACGGTACGTCATGTCGCGGGGCGAATCGGATCTTCGCGTGGCCGCTTCGGGCAGGGGAATGGGAAAAACGTGTTCGTCGGCAACCTTGACGGAGCTTTTCCCGACCTGCACTTCGGCGTCGTACATGTGCACGACGATCCGACGGTTTTCGAAATCGACCCGCATCGTAGCCCGCTCGGCGTAGGCGGTGATGATCTCTCCCGTTTCCGGATCGACCCGCTGGAATGTGGCGCCGATCAACTCCTTGCCGCGAACCCCGCGAACGTAGATGTTGCAGGGGAGTTTGCTTGTAGTGATGGCCCGGTCGCGGCGCAGCACGTTATAGACCACGTCTTCCAGTTGCTCTGCCAGAACCGCTCGCATCCGCTGCCGAGCGGTGGGGATGACCTCATTCAGTGCCCACCAGGTAACACCGCAACAGAGCACGGCCAACAGGAGCACAGGCTGCAGTAGACGAACGACATGGATCCCTGCCGCTTTACACGCGACGATCTCGCTGTCGGCCGCCATCCTTCCAAAAGAGAGCACGACGCCGAACAACAGGGTGGCCGGAATCGTGTAGGGCAACATACCAGGAAGCACGTAGGGCACGACGGTGAGCACCTGGCGGGGGGTTAGGCCACGGCGCACCGCCTCCGCGGCCACGCCGGCGAACAGGAACAGCAGCGTCAGGGCCGCCAGGGTCAGCAGGAAGGATCGACCGACATCCAAAAGGATATATCGCTGCAGCAGTTTCATGGTGGGCGTACTCCGGGGCGGCCGTGATCCAACTCAGGTTGGCGTTTCTTTCGATTCCTGGCAAGCCGAAGCCGAGCCGAACCGTCGCCTTCTCGACCTTGCACAAATGCCGCGCATCCCGTAGCTTACGGCCCCAGGCTACGGAGGCCTCCCGTGCACCGAACAAACTGGAGCGTGCGGTCCTTGCGACTCCGGTCGCGTGCGAAGCACCAACCGCCCGCTGCGATCCGTGCGTCGCATGGACCGCAGGAGAAGATCGGCGTGCTGCAGGTGATGGTCGCTCCACACCGCAAGCGGAACAAGCCGAGCTCAGGCCCCGCAAGTGCAGAGGCTCCTGATGGCGTCATCAAGCGATGCTCTTCGGTGCTTTGGCCTGTAGCGGCCGCTGTCTGTAGCTACGCGATCCTGCTCTGGCCCACACTATTCGAAGGTAAGGTCCTGGCGCCGACCGATCTTCTCCTGTCTAGCAGTGTGATCGGCTCCATTACCGACGGGGCTTTTACCGAAGCCAGCAACGAACTGCTCTTCGATCCGGTCTATGTGTTCCTGCCCTGGCTCGATTTCGCAGCCCGACAGCTCCGGGAGGGAGAATTCCCGTTGTGGAACCCGTATAGCTTCTGCGGTGTGCCGTTCCTGGCAAACAATCAATCCGGGCTCTTGTCGCTCTGGAACTGGATCTTTTTCGCGTTTCCCAGTCCGCGTGTCCTTGGCTGGATTCAGCTGCTGAAGGCCGCCGTCGCGGCGCTTGGCGCAGCTCTGGCTCTGCGGACTCTCGGGGTGCGCAGTACCGGCGGTCTGCTGCTCGCCGCGTTGTACCCGCTGTCCGGGTTCATGATCGTTTGGATGCAGTACCCCCTGAGCGGAACAGCGGTATGGCTGCCCTGGGTGGTATGGGCCACCCTGAGCGCGGTTCGACAACCTGGTCCGAAATCGATTTTCGCGCTTGGTCTGTCCGTGGCGCTACTATGTCTGGCCGGACACCTGGAGACCGCGGCACAGGTGCTCGTCGGCTTGGGGCTCTTCCTGCTCCTTGCCCTGCCGAATCTGGCCCGCGTTGACGGAGCCCCCCACGTGGCTCGAGGCTTGGCGTTCGCCACCCTGGCAGGGATGTGCGGTTTGGGATTGGCCGCCCCTCAGATCTTGCCCACGCTGGACTATGTCCGCCATTGCCGCCGCGTGCAGCTTCGGGAACAGGGCAAGATCGAGAGCGTGCTTAAAGAGCCGAACCAGTGGGCAGAGGTGTTTCGCGTGGTGCAGCCCTATGCGTTCGGGAGCCGCCAGAAGGGCAGCAAAGAACTGCGAACGGTTTGCATCAACGAGGGGGGCGCAAACGGCTATGCCGGCGCTCTGACACTGGCTCTCGCCCTCACCGGCCTGCTCTGGGGTGGCCCGTTCCGGATCCCTCTGCTGCTCACCGCCCTGCTGTGTGCGGCCCCTGCGCTGAGAATCCCCCTGCTGTCGTCGATAGAACATATGCCCCCATTGAACGTGATGAACAACGCCCGCTTACTCCTGGTTACTGGCTGGTGCACCCTGTGTTTGGCCGCATTGACGGTGGACGACCTGGCGCGCGGCGTGCGGAAGAACGCAGTGTTGGTCGTCGTCGGCGGGTTGACCCTGGGGCTCGGGATCCTGGGGTCGCTGGTTCTCGTCAGCCCCCCGGTTCGGGTATTGCACTTCTACACAACCGAGCACTGGCCGTGGTTCCGCGCCCACTTCGCGCCGACCGTGCTTTCCCTTGTCGCCGGCGGCGCAATGATGATCGCCATCGCCCTGGTTCACGCGCGTCCGTTACCGGCCTTTCTCGTCGCCGTGATGCTCGTGGAAGGCATCGGCTGTGCGCTGGGCTATAACCCGGTTGTCGATCCTGACAGCTATTTCCCCGAGACCGATCTGATTGGTGCGCTCAAGGAGCGCGTCACCGACGAGTATCGGGTTCTGGGTCTGGGGGGAGCACTCGCGCCGAACGTCCCCATGATGTACGGTCTCCGCGATATCCGGGGCTACGACGGTGCCGATCCGTTACCCTATGTGGACATCTTGCTCGAGGCGAACCCGGCGGTGAGACCCAGGCCGTATGCCGCTCTGGCACGGTACTGGCTCGGCCCCGGTCCACTTGCGAACATGTTGAGCGTGCGCTGGATCGTCACCGATCAGCGGCTTCTTGTTCCGGACTGGTACCGCGTTGGACGATTCTCCGGGCTGTATCTGTACGAGAATTTGCGTGCCGTGCCGCGCTGTTTTGTGCCGAAGGCAGCGCGCCAGAGGCCGGCGAACGCGCGTGCGATCGATCTCATCCGCGACCCTTCCTACGACCCAAGGGACTTCGTGTGGGTAGACGGCAGGACACCACTTCCTCCCGGCCCCTATCGAGCCACCGCACGGCTGATCCACGATTCTGCCAACACGGTGGAGCTGTGTGTCCGGGCCGAGACAGAGGCGTTGGTCGTCCTCACCGATCGGTGGGCAGCCGGATGGCGCGTGTCCGTCGACGGCCAGCCGCAGCGTGCGCTGATGGTGAACGGCATCTTACGGGGGGCTATCGTTCCGAAGGGTCATCATCATGTGCGCTGGCGATACATCCCGTCAAGCTTCTTCTTCGGAACGCTCGTAGCCCTGGTTTCGGCCATCCTGCTCGGCATCGAAGTGGGCGTCAGCTACTTCTGGCTCCGTCACCACCCTCCGGATAACCCCGTCGGCGAACGTGGCAGGAACGTGAACGGTCAGCTTGGGCTCCCGTTGCACGCGAAAGCGGCCGATGAGCACAGGACGCGTAAGGGGGAAACTAAGCGCGCTGTAGATCCGGGCCTCTCCAGGCCGGCGGCGTAACAGCAACCGTCGGGCATGGCCGCTCGTGGTGTGGTCGGCTCAACCGCCGTGGGAGACCTACCGTAACGGTCGTTCCGTCTGCCCCTGTGACTCCGAAAAACAGGGTTACGCCGCTCGTAGCCGCTGCGACGGCTGGACTGCCGAAGCTCCGGGGATATCTACCCTGAGCTGTCGCCCACTACTCCCAGCGGCCGTGTATTGTGCGGAGGCGATCCAGGAGCTCCAGCAGGGTAGCAGCAGGAGTGAGTTCGGTTTCGCCGCCGCGGATTGCGGCCTTGAACGCCTCGATTGTCTCCACTTCTGGACAGCCCTCAGGGGGAGAATCTATGGGTCTTGGTTCCGTGTCGCGGAAAACGACGAGCTTCGACGGGGAAAACAGGTAGGCTGTCCCGTGCGTACAGGCAACCTTCGCAGCAGCCGAGCGCTGGGAGGGTGATTCGGCGGTGGGCACGATGAGGTGCTTGCGATAGATGGTCGCGATGGCGCCACCGGTATAGGAGAGGATCGTGGCCGAAGGAGGCTGATCCGGAGCTGCCTCCACCTCGATCTTCTCGGGACTTTCCCCCACAACAAGGTTGCACCAGTCGATGGCGTGGATCCAGGCCGTTGCGTTCGTGTGCCCGCAGACATTGTCTTCCTCGGCCGCAACCAGGGGGGCGAGGTTCACCACGATTTCCCGAACTGACCCG
>JALSID010000374.1 GCA_026981825.1 Planctomycetota bacterium | reverse complement strand
GAGAGGTGAAGACGGGGCTGGGGCTGAAGCATGCGCGGAACTGCAGCGAGCTGGGTTCGGTGAACATCGTGCGGTGGATCAGCTACGGGTACGCCACGGCGGTGTTGGCGGCGTACCGAGCCTGGGGCTTAAAACCGCCAGGAGGTGCGACGGTGAAGTGGTGGCTGGGGGCGAAGCGTTGGACGATCCAGACGGTAATTGACGCGTTCCGGCGGATTTTTCTGGGGCGGCTGGAATTTCACCCCAGTTGTTCCTCGTCCGGGAACGACTTGGGGAGAATTCCCCAGTCCAAGCAGGCCCTGGCCAACCTTGTGCTGGCTGCCGGGCACGTCTAACGCCTAACTGGAACGTCTGAGGCACCCCTTCAGGGGCAGTCCGACCGCCAACGACGGCCTTGAAAACCGGTTTTTCAAGGCCCGAAAGGCCAAACTCCAGGCGAAACAGCCTCCCACCGTGGGCTCGGGCGACTTCATTGGATTGGCGGTAAAGGGGCCTATTGACGCGGCTATACGTGGGTCGGCCTCACGCCTCCGGGCCGACAGGGGCCTCGTGCCGGTCCGCCTCTTGGCTCTCTGAAACCTGGCGGACCGCAGAGTGGGGTAGCCGAGTTTCGGACCGCGCCGCGTGATCATCGGCGGTGGAAAGGGGCTCGATCTCCATCCACACCTGGTGCCCGGGGCGTACACGGACAGGAATGGGGCGATCGAACTTGCGCGGATCCTTGAGTTCCCAGGCGTACAGCTTCCTGTTCTGAGCGTACCGGGTTAGGAAGCCTGGATCGGCCAGGTGCTTGTGCCAGAACTTGTCGAGTTCGGACAGGGTGAACGGCCCGTGGCTGTCGGTCACCTCGACCGTTCCGATCAGCTCGTTGCCGCGTACGATCCCCACTCGTCCGCGGATCCTCGTGGGCTGCTTGCGTAACTCCCACTTCTTGCGTCCTTCGACGATATGGCTGGCATACGGTTCCAGCACACGGAGGCCGAGCCTGGGCAGTTCATCGAGCCGGATAAACGTGCCATAGCCTACCGCGTACATCTGGTCGGGCTCGAGGGCGTCCAGCACTTCAGGCCGATGGGTGACCGCCACGAGCGTGATCTTATGCCGGCGAGCGAGCTGGGCGATTCGTCTGCTGACGCGAGCCGCTGTTCCCGGGTCGAGGTGCGCACAGAACTCGTCGACCACGAGCAGATTGGGCCGCATGGCGAGAAGGTACGCCAGTTTGGCGCGTTCCTTCTGACCGGTCGAGAGTTCCCGAAAGGGGGCGCGGTAAAGGACAACGTCTGCGATTCCCACGTAGTTGAGCACCTCGACCGCGAGACTTTCGTCGCCGCATAAGCGAAAGATGACCTCCAAGATGGGAAGCTGGCCGAATTCCGGTTCGAGTTCTCCGGGCAGTAGGGCGGCAACGCGCGCGTTCTCGGGCAGTTCAATTGTCCCGGCATCCGGGTGCCACGCATCGCCGATCGCTTTGTTGGCGGCACCGATGATCAGACGCAGCAGCGTCGTTTTCCCGGCTCCCGAAGCACCGACGACGCCGACCACACTTCCCGGCTCGATCACCGCTGTAACGTCTCGCAGCACGTACTTCTGGATCACCCGTTCCTCTACCCCGAAGGCGACGAGCAGACGACGTACCGGCTCGGACAACTCGTGCACGGTTACCCGGTTGTGGTACGCTTTGGTGACCCCCTCTAGGCGGATTGGGCCGGCAAGCGGCTCTCCCGCGGAGAAACGCGGGCGAAATAGCCTTCCACCGTGCGCCCGGGCCACGTCATCGGATTGGAGAAACGTTTCGATCGCTTCTTCCGCACGCTCGCTGAGCGGAAGGTAGAGCGTCGGTCGACCGCTCCCTGTGTCCCAGACGTAGCGAAAGCCCGCTTTTTCCAGGAAAGGGTTGTACCGGGCCATCATCGCCACCGTTTCCACAGCTTCTTTGCGGGAACGCATCTCCGGGATGCGTCGCTGGCGGATCCAGTCCACGGCGGTTTTCACAGCGAGCTGGCCGAGACCATCGGAACGGAAATCCGGATGGACGACCACGCGTGCCAGTCGCGAGACAGGCGAACGGAATCGGGCAAGTGCCCGCCCTTGCTCATCCCACCACTGTTCCGTCGTTACCCGCTCATCCGGCCGAAACGGGTGACGGAACCAGGTGGCGGGGAACACCTGCTCGCGAATCCGTCGGACCACGGTTCCGTCAGGGAGGCGGCGATTCATGAGTGGCACCGGGGGGTCGATACGGACGTAGGCGACGATGCGGGGTTCAAAGCTGGCGCGGTTTTCGAGCTCGAAGACCAGGAAACGTGACGCTCGGGTCGCGTCCCGCAGATCGTGGAACGCCATGGGCCGGTCGCACCGGGGGCAAGGGGGGCGGAGATTGGCTCGGTCGTAGATCCGGCACCAGGGGCAATACCAGGAGGCGAGCAGCGCTTTCTCCGACGCGTAGTGGTACTGTTCCAGCTCGACAATGGCGTCGTAGTCGGCTTCGTAGACCGCTTCACGGGCGAGAACCCGGTACTCGTAGAGCACTTCACCTTTGGCCGTGCGTGCCTGGGCGCGGACGCTCTTGGAGAACGGGGGCCAGATCGTGACGGCGCGGCTGAGTCGGTAGTCGGTCGGATCGCTCGAATCGCCGGCGGGAAGCTCCAGACGGCACTTCGCGCCGGGGGCGAGCCACTGGGCGATGGTGCCCGGCATAGGCAGCGTACGACGTTTGCCGTCTGCTTCAGCAAGCACGATCGAGCCCGCGTAGCGGTACGTTGGGCGGGCGATCTGGACCTCTACTACGGTGCACGCTGTTTGATGCCGTTGCTCAGCCATACCGAAACGTCCCCTGCAAAGTGGTATTGCCCTGGCGGCTTCCGCTTTCGCTGCCCGAGCGCCCGAACAGGCTGCGACAGCGAGCGTCCGCGACACCCCGGCGGCGGGAAGGCCGGGCCCTGGCAGGTCGGTTTCCTTCTAAGGTTAGAGGCCCGGACGGCAAGGACAGTTGGGCGCGGGGCAGTCCCACCGCCGATGCAGGGGCTATGCTTTTGTAACGGGGTTGTGGACGCGGTGTGAGCCGACGACTGCCTGGCCGGCAGGCGATCCTCGTGCCGGCCGTGTAGTGCCTCAGAGCCGAGGGTACCATGCACGTCGCGATGATCGGCCAAAAAGGTGTACCGGCACGATCAGGGGGAGTGGAGCGGTACGTGGAAGAGCTGTGCCGGCGCCTGGCCGCCCGCGGCATCCCGACCACCGTGTACAGCAGGCATTGGTACGTCGGCAACAGCCCCACCGCCCAACTGCCCAGGTCAGTGCGTCAGGTAGTGACGCCCAGTCTGCGGACCAAACATTTGGACACGATCACCCACGTCTGGTTTGCGGTAAACGACGTCCTGGCACGCGACTACATCGACCTCATCCACGTACATTGCCCCGGTCCTGCTCTGTTGCTTCCCCTGTTGCGGCTGGCGCGCAAGCCGATTGTCTGGACGATCCACGGTTTGGATTGGAAGCGGGAAAAATGGGGGCGAATAGCGCGATGGGTACTTCAGGCGGGCGAATGGTGCGGTGCCCGACTGGCGGATCGCGTCGTCGTTGTATCGCCGGCGCTGGTCGAGTACGTCCGTGCCCGATATGGGCGCGAAGCCGTCTGTGTACCGAACGCAGCTTCGGCTTTGCCGTACCGGCCCCCTTCGTTCATCTTGCGTTTCGGCATTGAGCCCCGCCGTTATCTGCTTTGTGTGGGCCGACTGGTTCCCGAGAAGGGGATCCATTTGGCCATCGAGGCGTACCGAGCACTTCGAAGGGACGACGTGCAGCTCGTCATCGCGGGGGGGAGCATGTATGACGATGCTTACGAGCGTCGTCTGCGCGCCCAGGCAGGTACCGGGGTGATCTTCACGGGGCCGGCCGACCGGGAACTGCTGGCCGAACTGTACCATCATGCTCTGGTCTTCCTGCTGCCCAGTACTCTTGAGGGGATGTCGATCGCGCTCCTGGAAGCTCTTCATCATGGGCTTGCTTGCGTCGTAAGCGACATTCCGGAGAACACGGCGGTCGTGGATCATCCGCTGGGGGTTTTCCGTTCCGGGGATGCGGCAAGCCTGGCGGGACGGCTTGCCCACCTGCTCGACCGCCCGGAGCGGCTCGCCGAGCTGAGAGCTTACTGTCGCCGCCGCGCGGGTCGCTTTTCCTGGGATGAGGTTGTCGAGCGGATGGTTGTGGTCTACCGCGACGCCCTGGCTGCGTCCCGCGGCCGCGCCAAAGCTTTCCTCCGGCGCGTGGCGGAGGACCGTCCACGATCGCTGGCACGTGGACCCGTCGCAACGGTGTGAAGCCCGGTCGGGTCGAGGCGGGAAAGGGGGATTATCATGGTGCGCGCATCCCGCCGAGAACACGTCCGTTGTGTAATCCGCTCTTCGCTCCTTCGGTCGATGAAGACCGGAGACTTGCTGGCCTTCTCGGGCAAGAGCCGAACCTCTCGCCTGATCCGCTGGGCGACGCGCAGTCCGTACTCCCATGTTGCGTTGATTTGGAGGCTGTCGGGCCTGCGTTTCTTTAACGGCGTGCTCGTGGTGATCGAGAGCACCACGGAAGCCGGGCTACCCGATGCTGTGACGCACGAGCTGCGTAAGGGGGTACAGATCCATTTCCTGGCGCAACGGGTCGATGCGTATCACGGGGCAGTCTGGTGGGTACCGTTGCAGCGGCCTCTTCATCGACGGGAAGAGAAGGCGATGGCCGAGTGGCTGCAGCAAGCGCATTGCAAGCGGATCCCGTATGACACGGCCCAGGCCATCGGCGCCGGGCTCGATCTGTTCGACCACCTCGGTCTCCAGAACGAACCGGACTACAGTGCGCTCTTCTGTTCAGAGCTTGTCGCTCGGGCTCTGCAAGTGGCGGGCTTGCTGGACGAGGCCGCGAACCCGTCGGAGATGACACCCCAGGACGTGGTCAGCCTGGAGCTATTCGGAACGCCGGTGCGGATCAAGTAGCGAAAGGGGGCGATGCTTAAGCCAGCACCGGTTTCCCCCTCGGCAGCGTGTGGCGTAACATCAGGGAAGCCCGTCTCAAGCCCGGGGGGTAAGTGCTCCGCAATGGGCGGGGTATTTCGCGGCGGGGGGGACCTGGCGCCGCCCGCTCAGACGTGTCGCGCGGGAACGAGCTTTTGCAGCGTGGATACGAGGTCGTGCCGCAGCCGCTTCAAGTGGGCCTCATCCGTGACCGGATGCCCGAACTGGTCTCTGACGTAGAAGACATCCACAGCCCGGTCGCCGTAGGTGGCGACACATGCTTTGGTGATGTCGAGCCGATGGGTGTAGAGGCAGAGCAGAACGTCGTAGAGCAGACCGGGGTAGTCGGGAGCGAAGACTTCGACGAGCGTAACGTCCTCCTGGTTCTCGAACGCGACGCGCGGCTGTGTCAAGGGGGAAAGTGATGTGCTTCGCCGTACGAGCGGGCGATGCTTGAGCAGTTCGCGCGGGTTCTGGCTCACTGTGGCTTCGAGAATCGCCTGTTCGATCCGCCTGTGGCGAAGTTCCGGGGAATCCTCCACGTGGTCGACGACCAGGAATTCGTCGATCACCGAACCGTCCGGTAAGGTGGTCGCTCGCGCGTGCAGGACATCGGTTCCGGCTGCGTACAAACCGGCCACGATGTCCAAAAAGAGCCGCGGTCGGTCGTGGCTATAGATCCGCACGCGACGCCTGGAGCCTGTTGCCGCCTCGACCCGCACTCGGCATTTGCTGCGCCGAAGGCGAGAGATTTCCCGGTAATCCTCCACCACCCGCTCTGGAGGGTAGGCGTGAAGATACTCCGGGGGGAGCATGGCGAGCCAGCTCTGGAACCTTGTGCCCGACGTTGCCCCGTACTGGGCGGCAAGTTCTCGCTTCTTTTCGGGCAGATGGGATGTGTGACCGAGCAGAGCAGGGGGCAAGGACCCGGTGAGTATGGCGTGGGTGGATTGGTAGGTGAGCCGCAGCAGGTCCAGTTTCCAGCTCGTGAGCCGTCCGGGCCCGGCAGCCAGGATGTCGCAGATGGTGAGCAGATAGAGGAGCTTGAGGCGGTGCGGCGTTTGCACGGTCTCGGCCAACTCCCGTACGGAGGCAAGATCGTGCGGGTCTCGGTGGAAAGCCGTCCCTGACAGACTCAGGTGCGAGGCAACCAGGAAAACGAGCAGCTCGCATTCCCGGTTCGTTAGCATGAGCTGTTCGGCCACGGAGCGAGCTATCCTTGCGCCCACTCGTGAGTGGTCGCTCCGCGACCCTTTGCCCGCATCGTGCAGCAACAGCGCCAGGTGCAGGATGGACCGGTCCCGTTCGGAAAGGGGCCGGCTGAGCTCGTTCCACAGTTCGTCGCGCTCGGCTGCTTCGGCTGTGCAGGCCATTTCCAAGGCGGCAATGCAGTGCTCATCCACCGTGTAGGCGTGGTATGAGGTGAGCTGGGGGAGTGCATGGATGCGTTCCCAGCCAGGGAGTAACCGTGCCAGCAGCCCCGTCTCGTTGAGGAGGCGCACGAACGCGCCCAGGCCACGGGACCTACCCAACCTGGCAAGGAACATGCGGCGCGCGGCGGTCCAATCGATCTTGCGGTCCGAGCAAAGCCGCTCAAGGGCGTTCAACAGCACTGCGCCAGGCCGGCCCCCCATCTGGGCAAGGGCATCAAGCAGTTGAATGGCCAGCTCCGGGTCCCGCGCGACCGGCTCATGCCCGTCGATGTCCCATAAGCGCCCCCCTACCTGTCGGATGGGGACAGGGCTAGCAGAGGGTCGGCTCTTCGATGGCGACGCGTCGAAGTGAGCGATTAACCGATCGAGAACCGATACGACCAGCCGGCGGGTCCGATTGAGCTGCACCAGAAGCTGTTCGGCGGCATGCCGGTCTTCGCTGTCACGGTATCCGAGCCGTTGGGCGATCTGGTCCTGAAGACCAAGTGCCAGCCGGTCGCCGCAGCGAGGGGCCAGCGCATGGAGCCACCACCGCACCCGCCAGAGGAGCTCTTGCGCGGACCGCAGACGCTCCTCGTCGGAAGCGGTCTTCCATACGCAAGGGAGGTGCTCGGCGAACCTGCGGCCTGTGGCCAGCCACGCGATCCAATCGATAAACTGGAGATCACGAATACCGCCCGGTCCGTTCTTCAGGTCAGGTTCACTTTGCTGATCGTCGTGGCTTCTTCGGGCGAGAACCTCTTGGATCATGGTGCGAAGCAGGTATTTGCCGGCCCGGGTGCGGGGCAATGCGTCCAGCGAGCGAGAGAGGGAGTCCGCGAGGCCGCGGTCGCCGATCAGGAGCCGCGCCGAGCGAAGTGTGGTCAGGCAAGTAAGGTCGGCCTTGGCCAACCGGCCGCATTCGTGGACCATTCGGATCGCGAATCCAGGCCGCAGTCCCATGTCCCACAGGGCGGGCACCAGCAGACGGGCTATGTGACGTGCCCCATGCCGCTGGTACCAACGGTGGAGCAGGATCAGGTCTACGTCGGAGCCCGGTGCCAACATGCGCTGACCGTACCCACCGACGGCAATCAGCGCCAGTCCCTTCCATTGGTCCGCTGACAGCACCTGGCGGGCGACCTGCGTGATGAGCGCATCTGCCCGCGCGGCGAGCGATTCAGCCAGCAACACACCATCCTGGCCGGCGTGGAGCTGGGCGATCAGGTCGTCTCGGACCTCCTCCCAGGGCTTGCGCTGGGCCTCCATTCCGGTACGCGGGCCTGCTGGTTTCCCTGTAGCGGTCACGTGTTCCCCCTCGTTTTCCCGAGATGGTCTCGGCTGGCACCGGTGTCTGCCCGGCTGTCGAACGGTGCCGACACGATGCACGTGTGCATGGAACCGGGGCTTTGGGGCGATCGGGGGCCGGCCAGCGAACCATGCTGCCCGCTGACCGGCTCACCGAAGGATCGCTACAGTGCCACCTCGCCCCTCTCACCCGTGCGTATCCGCACTGCGTCGGAGAGGGGGATGACGAAGATCTTGCCGTCGCCCACCTGTCCTGTACGACCGGCGGTCGTGATCGCCTCGACGGCAGCTTCTGCAAGCTCGTCCGGTACCGCTACTTCGACTTTGAGCTTTGGGACGAAGTCCACCACGTACTCGGCGCCCCTGTACTGTTCCTTGTGGCCTTTCTGGCGGCCGAACCCGCGAACTTCCGTTACTGTCATGCCCTGGACGCCGGCGCGGGTGAGCGCGTCCTTCACTTCGTCCAGCTTATAGTGCCGGATAATGGCTTCGATCTTCACCATGGCTATCTCATCTCCGCATCGATGGGGGTATCCGAGAACACGGGGCCATCGGGCAGCCGTTAGCCGGTCACCGCAGTCGGGCCGGGCTGGGGCTGGTTCTGAGCCGCACGCCGAACCGCAGCGTGACTCGTATGGGGCGGCTCGTTGGGATACGCCTCCATACCCATCTCGACAATATCCAAACCGATAAGTTCCGTTTCGGCATCCACTCGCATTCCAACCGTTGCGCGGATGACCAGCCACCCGATCGCGGACACGATCACGGTGAACGCGCCGACTGCCACAATCCCTAGCAATTGGACGAGCAGGAGCTTCAGACCACCTCCGTGCAACAGACCGTCGGCGCCCCCACCAGGAGAGTCAGCGCTGGCGAACAGACCGACTGCAATGGTCCCCCAGATCCCGTTCAGCAGGTGTACGGACAGGGCACCAACCGGATCATCGATCCGAAGGCGATCGAAAGCAAGGACGCCGAGGACCACGAGAACGCCACCGACAACACCGATGATCACCGACTCCAACGCTCCCACAAACGCGCACGGCGCCGTGATCGCTACCAGACCTGCCAGGGCACCGTTGACCGTCATACTGAAGTCCGGCTTCCCCAGCAACACCCACGCCGTGACCGTGGCTGCAAGCAAGCCTGCCGAGCACGCAAGGTTCGTGGTGACGACGACGTGGCTGATCCCCCTCGCATCGGCTGCCATGAAGCTGCCCGGGTTGAAGCCGAACCAGCCCAGCCAGAGGATCATCCCGCCCAGGAAAGCCAATGCCATATTGTGCCCGGGAATCGGCAACGGTTTGCCCGAGGGGTCGTATTTACCGGTGCGGGGCCCAAGCAGCAGAATGCCGATCAGACCGGCCCACCCGCCCACGGAATGGACTACCGTGCTACCGGCGAAATCCTGGAATCCGAGTGCTCCCAGCCAACCGCCTCCCCAGATCCAGTGCCCTGCAATCGGGTAAACCAACGCAACCAGGAAGACCGAGAACAGCATGTACGACCAATAATGGATCCTTTCGGCGACGCACCCGGAAACAATCGTGGCGGCCGTTCCGGCGAACACGAGCTGGAAAAAGAATTTCGCAAACAGGGGGATGTTCGCCCAGTCGAGGGAGCTAAAACCGGCTCCGTCCTGAGAGGGATTCACAAAGAAGCCCGTGGTTCCCAGAACAGCGTTGCCATCACCGAACATCAAGCCGAACCCAATCGCCCAGTAACTCAGGCTGGCAATTCCGAACACAACGAAGTTCTTGCCCAGGATGTTGACCGCGTTCTTCGCACGCGTGAACCCCGACTCCACGCAGCCGAACCCGGCGTTCATCCAAAACACCAGGAAAGCCGCTACCAGGGTCCAGACCGTGTCAGCGATCACTTTCAGTTCCGCCGTCGTCACCCCGGCCTCCTCAGCAAAGGCTGTCCGGCTCACCGACAGGCATATCACACCCGCAAGAAACCCAGGAACGAGCACGCGCAGACGCTTACGGAACGCTCGCATGGAACCTTGTCTCCGCTATTCACCGGTTAACGGTCGACAACGCTGCACAGTAGGCGCGCAGATTCTGCAGCACGCTTTGTCATTCCCGCGTCCATCCCCTCACGGGCCTGGCCCTCGGGAGCCGCGTTACGCAGTCGTGCGGCTGCGCTCAGGGAGACGCTGCTTGTGGTCCGGTATCATGTAACCGTCGCGCAGCCGCCCGTGGTCGCCGAGGTTCCGGCCATAGATTGGTTGCCGGCTCGTCCCGCGCCGGCCCAGCCCACTCTGGTACTGGGGACTGCGGCGGGAACGAACGGAGTCCCGAGCACTGCACCGGGGATGAACAATCGGGGTTCAGCAGCCTCGCAATGCAATGAGCGTGCCAAGTTGGCGAGGTCGCCGAAGGTTTCACTTTAACCTCCTGTACGACAAATGGATATCGCGCACATCCCCAAAGGTCGGGCTTGTGGTGACCGAAGCGGTTGGCTCAGTTCGATCTGCTGTGCCCGTTTGTTGTGCATGTTCTGCGTCATGTTGTTGCAAGTTGGGGTGGTCGGCAGCGGGGGGCGGTGTGGTC
>JALSID010000373.1 GCA_026981825.1 Planctomycetota bacterium | reverse complement strand
TGTTTGTGTAGTTGCGCGGGTGGTCGTCTGTTGCGGCGATGTGGATGGTCTTGCCGCCATCGGAAGCGTACTTCACGTACGGCCGTCCGCCGCCGGGTAAACCAGTGGCTTTTGCATCCTGCTTGGGTCTGAGCGCGGGCCAGTCGAACAGCCGGCCCCCGTAGCGAAAGGTTCGACCACCGTCGGTGGAGACCAGGTAGTTCGGATCGAAGCCTATGCCTCGGTGGAAGTTGTAGATCCGTCCAGCTTCGTCACGCAACAGGATCAGATTCGCGTACGTGCACGGAGCACCCACGTCGATTGTTCTCTCCGCGGTCCATTCCGTCATCTTGTCCGCCACGCGTGTGGTCCGCCAACGCATGAGCCGATCGCGGCCGTGGGTGGAGTATGCAGCCAGGTAGCGGCCATCGGGAAGCTTGAGCAGGGCCGGAGCCGCGTGATCGTCGCTGTCCAGCGCTTTGTGCAGTGTTACCGATTTCACCGACCGGCTGGGTAGGTGCACGACGTGTACGTCCACGTCTCCTTGAGGGGACTTGACCGAGCCGACGATCAACGTGTCGCCGTCGATCGTAGCAATTGGGTCCTGAAACCAGCACCAACCCCCATTCTTGGCGACCGTGAAAAACACGATGCTTTTGGCGGGGGCGCCGTTGCTGTCGGCTTCGGGGCCGGGCGCGGGCCACCCGAGGTCCAAGCAGGCCGCAACGACCGCCACGAATAGCCGCACTTTCAGCATCGCTCTTCCTCCCGAATTTGATGACGCGACACATGGCGATGCAAAAGGCATGCCGTGAAGGGTTCGTACGCGCGCTCCCCCGCAATGCGAGGGGGGAAATGGTTCTACACGAAGTGCTTGTTCCTGAACGTGATGCGGGAACGCATAGCATGAAAGCTACGGCTAGGGATGTCGAGGAGAAGGGGAGAGGAATGTGCAGCACAGCGTCCGGCAGAGATCGCAGCGAAGCGTTGTTTGGGTCCGCCAATGGGCGGGAGTACCGTGAGCGTGTGCGATCTCAGTACAGCAGCGCCAAAGGAGCGCTGTTGACCGTCAGCGGCTTCCTCTCGGGCCACGAAAGCATGGCCGAGAGCTACTTCAAACGGGGAGCCATTGATGTACGAAACGCTCGGCGTATCCTGGACGTCGGCTGTGGGATGGGGAGGTTCGTGCGACGTGCGCTTCAGTACGCTCCGCCGGACGCTACGCTTGTTGCAGCGGACCTGTCCTGGGCTATGCTGGAAAGGGTGCGATTGCGCGTCCGGGACCCACGGCTGCGGTTCGCCGTGGCCGATGTGACTCGACTGCCCTTTGCGAGCGAAAGCTTCGACCGGGTGATCTGCGCGTGGGTTCTGGAGCATTTGCCGCAACCGGAGCTCGGGCTTGCGGAACTGAAGCGTGTGCTTTGCCCGGATGGGAAGCTGTACGTGCTCGTCACGGAAGCCACCGTGCCGGGGCGGATTTCGGCCTGGCTCTGGAACTGTTTCCCCCAGCGGCGCGACCGGTTCCTGGGGCTGTGCGAGCAGGTTGGCCTGGCCTGCAACAGCGAACTGTGGTGGACCCCCGTTCACCGCTGGCTCCGACTGGGGGGCATCTGTTTGGAACTCCACCGCAAATGAAGGTCCTGTTCCCATGATTGAAGTGCACGAAACGGACGAGCTTATCGAGATTGACAACGGTGCGATCAAAGCGGCTGTCCGCAAACGTGGCTACGTCTCCGGGATCGCGGCCGGAACGTTCGTCGACAAGCGGACGGGAGCGAGGGACCTGGGCTTCGGCCTTAGCATCGTGGACTTCCTGCTGGAACCGCTCGCGGAAGGCGCCACTCCGCAGCCCGGTCAGTACCGGTTTGGCGGCGACTATCGGCGGGTCCATGGAGACATTCCAAAGCGCTACGTGGAAGGCCCGCAAATCTGCACCCAAGCACGGGAGTTGAATTGGCGAGTATGGCGAGGCGAGGACGCAGTGGCCCTGCGTACCACCTTCACCTGGACCGTTGGTTACCCCCCTTATCGCGCGGGCTCGGTCTGGGAACAGACGCTTGTTTTTCCCGAAGGTACCCGCTATTGCTTCTCGGCCGATAGGGTACGTTCGGCTAACGCCTGTCCCAGCCTTGTGCTTCGTATCGACATGCCGGGTCACATCAAGCACACCGGAGGTCGGGAGTTCGAACACGTCTACTTGAGTTATTTCGACCTGACGATCCCAAGTACGGAGTTCGTCCTGGACTTCCCGCCCGATGAGCGGTTTCTGTACCGCCGCCAGAGGGACAGGATACCCCGACGCTTCTACAGAGCCTATCAGGTGAAGGTCAGCGGCCGCCCGGGGCCGTGGCTGGCGGGGATGACGCTGGATCCGGCGACTCCCTACGAGGCATGGTGTCACCAGCGCGGGTACGTTTGCATGATCCAGGAAGTGTGGGGGAGGCCGGTCCGCCGCGGCGACGTCCTCGGTGCAGCCTATCTGTTGGGCTGGTTCGACGACCGCGCGGAGATGGACGCTGCCTACGACGCGCACCGTGGGTGGAACTTTCTGGAATTGACCACGAGGGGTAGCGAGCTGCTGTCCTGGAAGGGGGTACCTTAGGTGCGGTCCGTGCGGTTTCGTACGGTTGTCTTTCCCAAGCTGCTCCGCGTCCCGGTGCTTGTCGTGGCGGTTGCCAACCTTGTGTGGGGAACGATTGGGGGACTCGCGAAACTGCCGATCACAGTAATTCCCCCCGCGAACTGGAACATCTCTGCGGTGAGTTACCATGGTCCGAGCATGGTGGTCGGATTCCTCGGTACTCTGGTAGCGCTGGAGCGGGTTGTGGCTATCGACCGCTGGTGGGCGTATCCCATTGCATGGACGATGGCGGGGGCCGGAGTGCTGTTGCTCTGCGGCGCGTCCACCTATGTGGTCGGACTTGTGTTTTGCTGTGGTGCTGCGCTGCTTGCGGTGTTGCTCGGGGCGTACGCGGTACGGGGCCGTTCATCGGAGCTCGCGCTGATGGGCGCGGCCGCGTTCGGGCTGGCGGTCGGGTGCCTGCTCTGGGCGTGGTACAGTGATGTGCGCGGTGCTGTTCCCTGGTGGACAGCGTTCCTGGTGGTGACAATTGCGGCGGAACGGCGAGAGCTGAGCAAATGGAACCGGCGCTGGAAGCAGGTGGGGATCGTGTTCTGGCCCGCCGTGGGGGCGGCGGGAATCGGTGCCGTGTTTACTCTGGTCGCCGATGAGGCCGGTTGGCGACTTACTGGGGCCGCCTGGCTTCTGCTGGCCCTCCTGCTCCTCTGGGGCGATGTCATCCTTCAGTTCCTGGCCGCTCGAGGTGTCCAGAGGTTCGTTGCGCTCGCGTTGGCATGGGGCTACGGCTGGCTCGGGCTGGGTGGTGCCCTGTGGCTTCTCAGTCCTCCGGTAGCGGGGTTCGGAGTCCCTTATGACCGGGCGTTGCACAGCATCTATGTGGGGTTCGTTCTGTCCATCGTTTTCGCCCACGCCCCCCTGGTTGCCGGCTCGATCCTGGGGCTTACCGTTGTATTCACCCGGCTGAGCTACGTGCCCTTGTTGGTGTTGCATGCAAGCGTCGCGCTTCGCATCTACGGCGACCTCGTCGACGCCCCCCTGGCGGTGACTGCCGGCGGAATCGGTCATGCGGTGGCTCTGCTGCTCCAAGCTGCCAGCCTGCTGGGCGCGCCGCTGGTGTCGCGGCTTGCGCCGGCGCGGTTGCAATAGAGGCAAACCAGAGCGAGGGGAGACGTGCCGACACTCCATCGTTCCGCGCAAACGCACAATGTCCTTTGGCCCATCGGTTTCCCGCGCCTTCCCCGGGCCGGAGGCGGTCGGTCACGGGGATGACTCAGAGCTCGATAGCGATCGTAGGGGGCTTTTCGCCGCGGCGCAGGTAGAGGACCTTTTGGGCGACACGTTCCCCCTTCCTTACCTCGATGCGATACCGACCGAAAAAGCCGCGGAAGACCGCTTTGCCCGACGTGTCCGTGGTGAGGCTGGTGCGGGTCCACCACTTCGACTTGATCAGAGAGCGAAGGCGGATATAGGCCGGCTTCGGGGACATGTCGGCGCGCAGCAAGCCCGCGGGAGCTCGACGCCAGGCGCGACGGTCGGACAGATCCCACCAGGTGATCGCCTCAACCTTCGGATGGGAGAAGAGCAGGGTGTAAAAACGCTCGACTTCGTCCGCCTGGCGGCGTTCACCTTCGGGAGTGGATGGCCAGGGCCTGTCGGTCCGGGGGGAATACGGACGAGGCTCACCGGAAAGGATGGTGGTTTCGGTGAAGTGGAGGGGCACCCCGAACCGCCCGAAAAGTTCGCACACCTCCCAGACCCGGTCCGCAGACCACGTGCCTGAATGCTGATGGCTCTGAAGACCAATCACGTCGAACACGAACCCGTTCTCTGTCCTGAGCTGTTCCAGCAGTCGCACATAGGCGGGGTCGACTCGGTAGTCGTTAATGAGAAGGGTCGCCTTGGGGTTGGCCCGCCGCGCCGCGTCAAAGCAAGCCTTCACGAAAGGCACCTGTCCGATGTGCAACCAGGCGTTCGTGAGCCGCGGCGCACGACGGCGGCACTCCGGCCTATCGAAATGGGTCGCTTCGTTGACGACATCCCACACCTCGATGAGACCGGAAAACTCCTTGACCACCCGCTCGACACGCTGGACCTGGCACTTGAAGACTTCGTCCGGTGCTTCCGGTAGCCAGGCTGGCTCCCCAAAGTTCCAGGCAAGGGGATGTCCCTTGGGCACGATACCGTGCTCTCGGCACCACTGAGCCACCCGGCGCACGTATGGTGCTCGCGTCTGCCCCTGTCGCGGTTCATAGGACCACCAGTAGAAGGGTAGCGTCGCAAAATTGAAGAGCTCGGCGAACCGTCTGCGGTATTCCTGTTCCAGCTCTGGGGTGTCCTGGCGTCCCCATCCGAAGATGTTGCAGCCGAACAAGAACTCGTGCTGTTGTTGTTCCACGCGGACCGTCGCTTCAGGGACGGGCTTTCCCGATGAGTCGACCACGATCACCGTGGCGGGGCCCGTGCGGTAGGCGTAGATGCGTTCCTCTGCACCCGCGAGCGGATTCGCGGGCACCTGCTGGACGTGAGCCACCGAGGCGCCCACCAGGAGGAGACCGATGAGGGAAAGAGCCAGCATCTTCGTGGGGGGCACCATGCGGAGTGCCTCCGTTCCTTTCGGTTCGGATGGCCGCTATCTGCTGGGCGGGCCGCAGCACATTGTAACCGGTTCGAGAGGGAACCAGGGCATGAGCGAATCGGTTCGAGCCGTCGAGGGGGGAGCGGACTGATGGGCGAACCGTGGCATGCCGCGGATGGTGGTCACTTCGGGTTCAAATCGCCACCCGACGGTTGTAGACGTACCACTCGGTGAGGCAGATGGCGAAAGCGAGCAGTACCGCCCAGGGCCATAGTTCGCTGCGCACCACGATCCTCTGTTCCTGACTGCGGATCTCTCGGCCGCCAATAATGGCCTCGTGCCGTACCGCGATGTTGGATTCGTCCTGATTCAACATCGACACGGTGAAGGTGGCCAGCAGCTTCTCACCATTGAGTACTTTGTAGATGCCGACCAGGTCGGTGGCTCCGAAAACGTAGCCCGTGCCGGTTTTTGTCATGGGCAGCTTCGTTCCCCGGGGTGTCAGCACCACGGGCGAAGCGCCGCGTGGCACGAAACGCTGGTCCAGGTGAAAAGGCTGGCCGGGCCGGAGCGACGCCTCGATACCCGTCAGTTCGGCCCGGCCGTAAGCTCGAAGGGCGTTCATCAGGAAGACCGGGAAGGAGACCCGGACAGGCCAGTCGGTGTTCAATGCGCCCTCTTCGTTGAGCAGCCGAAAACCGACCACGCAGTCGCGGTAGTACCCTCTGGGGATTTCACAGATAATCGTGCCGGCGGTCGAGCGTGCCAGGGGGACCGCTCCGGCCTGCGCGTCGATTGCAAAACCCTTCACGATGCGTAAAGTCGCCAAGTCGACATATTGCAGGAGGGGATGGCTGCTGTTCGTGTCGATGATAACCGGGTGTGCCACCTGCACGAGTCGTGCGGCCTTCGGGTTAGGGGGCGCCACTCCAAACAGGATCGTGTTTGCTTCTGTGCTTTCGGGAAGGGGGATGCCGTCGCTTATGACCAGGTTGTACTGACCAGCGGCGAAAGCGGACTGCACACGCCCCTCCTGGAGCTGCTCGGGGCTGATGACATCCACCTCAGCAAGTTCCTTCACCTCCGAGGTGGACAGCGCGAACTCGAGCCAGCGGTTCCCGGCTGTGACCAGGGCGACCCGTACGGGTTGTGGGGGGCGCAACCGCAGGTAAGCAACGTTGTCGAAGGGTAAGGCGTCTTCGCCGTCCAACCGGACCTCGACCAGGGCATCACGAAGGGCTGTAAGCTCGAAGCTGGCGGATGTTGCAGACTGAGCCGGGACGCTGAGATCCTCAACACCGACCGGCGTCTCTTCCACCAGGAGTTGGAGGCGGCGGTGCTCCGCTGCCTGGCCAACGTTCGCGACGCGGACGAACAGTCCGATGCGTCCCGGTTTGCTTTCGTTTTCGCGGGCCGCCAGAGCGGCGATCCCCACATTGTTGTCCTCCTGGCCCACCGACCTGAAGACGATGTCGACATCTCCCAGGCTTGCTTCCGGGACATCCGTAAAGCCCCCGTCACTGTAGAGGACAACCGTGGCAGGTACCGGTCGCACGGCCCCCTCCGGCTGGACCTCCTCGCCTTCGATCATGACCGTGTCTGGGTTCGCAAGGGGCTCAACGAGCTGCAGAGCGGGGGTGATGTCGGTGGAACGATGTGTCAGGGCGATCGAGCGGATCGCCCGTCGCAGGCGGTCCTTGTCCGACGTGTAGCTTGCCACGACGCTGGCCGTATCGTTAAAGGCAACGACCATCGCCATGTCGTTGGAGTCCATGACGCCGTCCACCACCTCGTCGATCGCCTTCTCTTTGGCGTACTCGAGCCGATTTGGGCTCACGTCCGTTGCCCCCATGCTGGCGGAGGTGTCGATGAGGATGACGTAGCGGGCGACACCCTTTGCCCCGCCGTGGACCGTTGGCCGGAGCAGGGCGAGCAGGAGGAGCGCGACGAGGAGGAGCTGGAGGATCAGAAGGATATTGGCGCGAAGCCAGCGGAACGGTCGATTAACGTGCAGATCCTCCGTGGTCTTAAGCCAGATCAGGGTGCTGGGCACGATCTGTGGTTCACGACGCAGCTTGAGGAAGTAGAGCAGCACGATGCCGAAGGCCGCCCCTCCGATCGCGGCCCACTGCCATGGCGTTAGTGCGCCGATGAATTCGAACATGGTGTCCCCTTCTACTTCACCAACCCAATCCTTCGGAAGTGGTCGAATACGACGCTTTCGACGTCAGCGTCGCTCGTAGCAAGCATGTAGCTCATCTCCCGAGCCAGACACCAGCGCTCGATCCCCCCACAGAACGCGCGAAGCCGCTGGCGGTACCGTTGGAGTAACGGAGCACTGATGGTGACGGGCAGCTCCTCACCATCTTCGCAATCGATCAGTCGAAGGTCGCCCAGCAGCGGCGGGTCGAGCTCTTCCCGTGCCAGCACCTGCACCACGTGCACCTCCATGGGAGAAGCGGCGAGATAGCGGAGCGCGGGCTCATAGCCTTGCTTGTCCAGGAAGTCGCTGAGGACGAGAGCGATCCCCGGAATCCGGTAGGTCAGCGCAAATTGCCGAAGGGATCGGTGCAGATCGCCTTCCGCTTCCGGTTCCACCCGCTCCAGGAATTCGAGCAGCTCGATAAACGAGCGCCGCCCCCGTAGAGGCCGGCTTGAACGGGTGATGCCCTCACCGAGCAGGTGCACGACGACCCGGTCCTGGCCGATCAGCCCCACGAATCCCAGTGCCGCGGCGATCTGCGTTGCAAACCGCAGCTTTGTAGGCGTGCCAAAGTCCATCGATTTGCTCGCGTCGATCAGGATATGGAAGTGCAGGTCCTCTTCTTCGACGAACAGCTTGATGAACAGGCGATCGAGGCGCCCGTAGATGTTCCAGTCCAGGAAACGGAGATCGTCCCCCGGTGTGTAGTCGCGGTAGTCGGCGAACTCGACACTCTGCCCGCGGCGACGGGAGCGCCGTTCGCCTTTCATCCGTCCAATCAGCGCCTTGCGCGTGACCAGCTCCAGCCGCTCCAGACGCCGCAGGAAATCGGGCGACAGTAGTGAGTCGCTCGTGCCACGTCGCGTATCGGGGGGCTGTTGTGCTGTCGCCATACCTGTCTTTCTTCAGTGCTCAGATGCCAGATCAAGCGTTGAGTTCCACGGTGGCCGCTTCCGGGGGAACGTCGTCGACGACTTCCGGGATTTCTTGCACGAGGCCCCGGATGATTTCGTCCGTCGTGATCCCTTCTGCCTGAGCTTCGAAGTTGAGCACGATGCGATGTCTCAGAGCAGGCAGCGCCAGCGTGCGGATGTCGTCGAAACTGACGTTGTATCGGCCGCTTGCCAGGGCGCGCACCTTTGCTCCCAGGACGAGGGCCTGAGCCGCTCGTGGACTGGCGCCCCACCGCACGTAACGGCGGACCTCATCGCTGGCGTAGGGGCTGCCAGGGTGAGTAGCGAGCACGAGGCGGACGGCCAGGTCCTGAACCGGCGGTGCAATGATCACGTCCCGCACTAACCTCTGGTAGCTCAGGATCTTTTCCTCGTCCAGTACGGGTTCGACTTCGATTTCGACGTTCCGCGTTGTCCGGTTCAGGATCACGTGTAATTCTTCGCGCGACGAGTAATCGACCAGCAGTTTGAACAGAAAGCGATCTAGTTGCGCTTCGGGCAGCGGATAGGTGCCTTCCTGTTCGATGGGGTTCTGGGTGGCGAGCACGAAGAACGGTTCGCGGAGCCGGTGCCGTTCGCCCCCAATCGTCACGGCGTGCTCCTGCATCGCTTCCAGCAGCGCGGACTGCGTCTTGGGCGTGGCACGGTTGATTTCATCGGCCAGGATGAGCTGAGCAAAGATCGGACCGGGCTGGAACGTGAACTGCCGCTGACCATCGGGTGTCTCGGTGACAATTCGGGTTCCGGTAATGTCGGCAGGCATCAAGTCGGGGGTGAACTGGATCCGGGAGAAGCGGAGCGACAACGCCCGAGCGAGCGTCCGCACGAGCAGGGTCTTGCCCAGCCCAGGAACCCCCTCGAGCAGAACATTGCCCCCTGCGAAGAGAGCCGTCAAAACCCCCTCTACCACGTTGCGGTGACCAACAATCACCCTGGATATCTGCTCGGATAATCTGGCGTAGTCCTCCCGGAACGCCCGGGCGGCTTCTTCGAGCTGGGTGTTTTCCGCACTCATGGCTTCTGCTCCTCTGTCGGACTCCGCTCAGAGCTGCCGGTGTGCCTTCTGGAGCTCAAGGCGCGGCGCTTGGCTTCGAGCAAACGGCGCGTGAGTTCATCCGGTTCAGCTTCCACTTCAACGGCCGTTGTGGGTTCGGCAGCGGTTTGGCGCGGTCCTTCTCGGGACGTTGCTATTCGGGAAACGACGGGTTCCTCTGTCGAGGGGGCTGCTTTGCTGTGGATCTCGAGCCATTTCCGCCTCACCGTCTTCTTGCGTTCCTTAAGCTGCTCGAGACGCCGTTCCAGCTCGCGAGCCGCTTCGCGTCTGCGTCGATGCCACTCCTGAAGCGGGGCGGTGCTGAATGCAATTTTGCGGTTCAGCACGTCCGCGAAGAACAAGACGGCCGCCACCAGTAGCAGTGTCTCCCATAGGGGCCGATGTGTTGTCCGTGGTTCAAAATCGCGGCGAAACACGTCGGTGGTTGGGCGGGTGGGGTCGATGAGCTGGCCGCCCGATACGGTAGCGATCGCGTTGAGCACGACGCGGTTCGATTCGAGCAGGGCGTACTCGGCCGAGTAGGGGACCGATACGCCGGTGGCTGCCTGGACCGTTCCGATCTGGGGGTGAGTGGCTGCCGCGGTAACCAGGTAGCTGCCCATCTCCTCAATCCCCGCGATCTCTCCTTCGTATCGGCCCGGACCAACCTGAGTGAGCCGAACCTCGTAGCTCTTGAGCTCTGGCGTGACGACTCGCGCCACGACGTCGGCGTGATCAAGCAGATCGCCGTTCGTATCGGTCACATCGGCAGTAACGATTAAGCGGTCTCCGACCACCCGCGTGCTTATCTGCACCTCTTGCGAACGCATTTCCCGGAGCGCCCAGCGGAGGATTCGTGCCCAGAATTGGCGGTATCCGGCCCACCGTGTCCAGGCTCGACACCAACGGGTGCCGAGGTCACTGGTGAAAGCCACCGATTTGCCCAGACCGTACCGCCAGTGGGCCAGGATTGGGGCAGGATTGCTGGGCAGAGGGAGGGTGGAAACAATGGGTACCGCGACGAGCTCACTCGTTTTCGGGGTAGTGG
>JALSID010000372.1 GCA_026981825.1 Planctomycetota bacterium | reverse complement strand
TGACGATGTGCAGTATTTCGCACCCGGTCCTGACTTCAAGCTTGCAAACGAAGCCGCTGCCCTGCAGCAGGGTACAACTGCCCCGGCTCCCTGAGACGCTCCGCACCATCCCTTGCCCGCACCACCCTGCCGCACGAACCGACGGCGCAGCACACGGCCCCCACCACGTGAGCTGCGCCGCGGTTTTTTTGGCGCCCCTAGCTTGCCGCTTCCACGACGAGGCACCGCCCAACGGGCGTGCAACATGCCCATGGCAGCCGGCGGACGAGTCGCTCCACGTGCGGGCGATCCCGTTGGGTATACTGCTTGTAGAGTACCCCTCAGTTGGTTGAAGCACGTTGCATGCAACGCCGAGGTGTGGCCCGATGCCTCATGGCGAGTCCGAGATGTCCCGTGGTTCAAGGTCGGCCAGGGACAAGGTCGAGACGCTTCTGCAGCGGTTCGCACAAGGCGATAAGGAAGCCTTCGCCGAGCTCTTTCAGATCTACCGTGAGCAGATCAAAGACAGGCTGGAACTGCGGTTGGGGGCGGAGCTGCGCCGCAAGGTGGACGCTTCGGACATCATGCAGGAAGCGTACCTGAGTGCCACCCGGCACCTCGGCGAATTCCGCGGTGACACACCGGAAAGCTTTATTCAGTGGCTAACGGTGATCGCCTCTCGTCGCATGACCGACGTCTGTCGACGCTATCTGGCCTATGAGAAGCGGGACATCCGTCGCGAGGTCAACGAGACCGCCGACGAGGCGGGGGAGGGGCTGGAGGGGCTGTTAGCCCTACTGCCTGACGGAACGGTCGGCCCGGCAGTACGCGTTTCGATCGAGGAGTTGAGACGGAACGTCCGGGCCGCCATCGAGCAGTTGCCCGAGCACTATCGGATGGTCATCGAGTTACGCTACTTCGAGGGGCTCAAACTGGATGAGATCGCCCGTCGGCTGGGTAAGACGAAGGGGGCTGTGGCCATGCTGCTCAGTCGGGCGGCCGAGAAGCTCCGCACGATCCTGGGCGAGGTGAGTGTTGCGTGACCGAAGAGGTTCGAAACCCCCTCAATGAGCCTCACGCGGAGTCCGAGGCCGAGCAAGTCATCGGAGCTTACCTGAGTGAATACCTGGAGCTCGAGGAGGACCTCGGAGTTCGGCCATCGCTGGAGGAGTTCGCGAAGAAGGTTCCCGAGCATCTGCGAGAGCGGTTCCGCACGGCCGTGCAGGCCCTTCTCTGGCTTGAACCCCTTCGCTCGCGAACGCCTTCGCCCGTGTCGGGCCCGAGCCGGGCAGAAGCGGAACTCGACGGAACCGAGCAGTTCGGCGACTACGTGCTTCGCCGCTGGATTGCCGCGGGCACGATGGGCACGGTGTACGAAGCAGTACACCGCACGTTGAAGCGGCGAGTTGCCCTGAAGGTGATGGCCCCTTGGCTGGCCAGCCAGCCGGGCTATCGAGAGCGGTTTCTGCGAGAAGCCCAGGCTGCTGCTCGGCTGCACCATACGAACATCGCGCCGGTGTTCGAAGTGGGCGAGCACGCCGGTCGCCTGTTTTACGCGATGCACTTCGTCGATGGTGTGCCCCTGGATCGAATTCTGGCGGTGGCGAACGAGCGGCGGTCCCATCGCGCCGGGGAGTCCAAATTGGATCGGTCCCAGGAGTTGCCCCCGTGGGCCGAATCTCTCGTCGCGCAAGCGGCGAGGTCCGGCGGAGTCCCTGTCGAAGAGGTGGTCCGGTGGGGTATTCAGATCGCCTCGGCACTTCATCATGCCCATGTGTGCGGCGTCGTGCACAGGGACATCAAACCGTCCAACTTGCTGCTCGATGCTGACGGCCGAATCTGGCTGGTGGACTTCGGGCTGGCGGCCCTCTTCGATGACCCATCCTTAACTCGCCCGGGAGCGATGGTGGGTACACCGCGGTACATGAGCCCCGAGCAGGCTCGGGGAGAGCCCGTGGGGCCGGCGGCCGACATCTATGCCCTCGGTGCCGTCCTGTACGAGGCCCTCTGCCTCCGACCACTGATTCCGGGGGAATCGGTCGAAGAAGTGTTGAGGCGGATTCGCGATGACGCCCCGCGTCTGTCGCTGCCGGATCACGTGCCCCCGTCGCTGCGAGTTGTCCTGTTGCGCTGCCTGGAAAGCGACCCAGGCCGTCGCTACCGGTCTGCGGCTGAGCTGCTGGAAGATCTTCGCCGGGTCGCCCGGGGCGAGCCGGTGCGCGGGATGCGGTTTGTCCTCCTCCGGCGGTTTCTGGCCACATGCCGTCGCTACAAGGGCACGGTGGCCACCGCTGCCGTGCTGGGGGCTCTGGCCCTCGGTCTGGCGGTCTGGCGGCACGTTGACGTGACGAGGGCGTGGCGGCGGGCCGAGCAGAGCGCACGACAGGCGGACGAAGCGTTGAGGTTGTCCCGTAAGCGGCTAGGGGAGACGTTGCTGGCAGATGCACGCAGCCTGTTGAACTCGAGCTGGGCAGGTCGTGTACCGCGAGCTCTGGGCCGTCTTCGCGCGGCCGAACCGTTCGTGGCCGAGTTTTCCGAGCTCCGTCCGCGCTGGAAGAATCTGCTCACCCGCGCCCTGCAGACCCCCGACCTGATCGCGCAACCGCTGCGTTTTCCCCCTATCGCGGATCCGGTGGCACAGCTCTTAGGCGGGCCGTCCGCTTCGATCTCGCGCCCGGTCAGCATTGTGGACGCCCTCCCCGATCCGGTCCACGCCGGTCTGCTCGTGATCACCTCCGACGGCGTGCTCGCCGAGGTCCGTCGGGATGTGGCCCGCGCCCTTGCCTCGGCACCTCCAGGAGCCACCCGGCTGGTGGGGGCTAATCCCGACGCGATCTGGGTTGCCGGCGACACCGGAGTGTGGCGATTGGGCCGAGACAACGGTGCCGCTGCGGCCGTACTCGACACTGGTCCGCCCGACAGGATTGCTTTCCACCCACAAGGCGGAGTCGCTGTCGTTTCGGCGCGATCCTTGTGGGTGGTCCGCGACACCACTCGCTTCACGCTGGCCCTGCCGGACGGCGGCGCACCGGTCGAAACGTTGGCCTGGGACCGGGCGGGAAAACGTTTGTTCGTGGGCGATCGGTCCGGCCGGTTGCTGGTCTATTCGGTCGAGTTGCGGCGGCGTGTCGCAGAACTGGACCTGGCCGCCACTGCAGGGACTGCCGCCCACGTAACCGCTTGCTCGGTGCTGCCCACCGGTGAGGTGGTGGTGGGACTTTCGGATGGAAGCGTTCGGCTTCTGTCCGCCACATTGCACGTGGTCGACACGTTTAGGGGACATCGGGATTCGGTGCGCTGGGTGGTGCCACTTCGCGATGGCTTGCGGCTGCTGAGCTGCGACGGGCGTGAATTCTTGCTATGGGCGATCCCGACCGGGGAGTTGCTTGCCCCCCGCTTGCAGCCGGGAGGCAGGATTGTCCAGGTTGCTCCGGACGCGGACCAGGATGAAGTGATATTCCGCACGCAGGACGGTGCCTGGCAGAGGCTGGGCGCGCTGCCTCCAGAGCACACCGTGAGGGTGTGTAAAGCGTCAGATGCCACACTGGTTGTAGCCACACCAGCAGGCGACCGCCGGATCGCCTGGGTCGATAGGGCGGGGCGCGTCGGGATCGTCGAAATTGAGACAGGCGGTTTTGACGCGAGGGTCTTTCCGCTCGTAGCGCCGGCGCGGACGGTCGCTTCGTGCGGGGACGGGGTTTGGGTATGCAGCGCGAACGACCGCGAGCTCCATTGGATCGAAACCGGCACGGGGCGCCATCGGCGTTGGAATCTGGAATCGGCGGTACGTTCGGTTTACCCCCTTTTGCCGAGACGAGCAGTTGCTGTCACGGAGAACGGCTCCGCTTATCTGGTGGACGTGGACGATGGGCTCGATCGTCTCCCTCTGGATGACACCGTGCGGAGCGGGTGTGCCGGGCAACAGGGGCCGAGCGGAGCGAGCAACGTGTATCTGCTCCTGGGACAGGGAAGGATCGTGGGGGTCGATGCGAGCGGTAGAGTTCGTGACGGAGCACGCGTGCCGCCCCTTGCAGGGGCAAGGATCGGCGCGGTGCTCTTTCCGTGGTTCGTTCTCGAGACAGAGGACGCCGTCTGGGTAGCGAACGCCGAGTCTGGTCATGCAGACCGTGTTGTGGCCTGGAAAGACTGGAAGCGCGGGCATTTGCTTGCGGCTTCGATCGTTCCGGCTGCACGGGAGGAGGCAGTTCTCTATCGAGTGGTCATTCGCTCCGCACCGCCATCCGGTGCCCAACTGACGTTGCTGTGCGGTTCCGTGAAGGACACGTCTGGCGGTCTTGCGCGGCAACAGGTGGAAGTGGGTCTGTGGTCGTTGTTGATCCAGTCGGTACGTGGGGCAGCGTTTGACCTGGATGGGGAGACCCTTTGGTTATTCGGAGGGCCGAGGGAGAGAGGCCGCAGCGGACCGGGGCTGCTGGAGATCTGGAAACTCGCCGGAGACCCGCGCGCACCGACACCCTTACAGGGGAGTGTGGAAACGCTCGCTTCCTACGCAACAGGGAGTCATCCGTAACGGGCGTTTCGGCCGCGCGGCGGCAGCAAGGCAACTCCACGGTGCATCTCTGCCGCTATGGCCGGTGTGAGCACCGGAATTTCCCACCGGCGCATGTTCCGGAAGCGGAGCAGTACGGGCTCCGTTACGAGGGACAGGCGGGGGGTCAGGCGAGCTATTGTTCTTCGGATTGCCGGGCCAGGGGCGTTTTCTTGGGACACCGCGTAGAGCCGCGGCGCCTTCATGCGATCCAACGCCGCACGCGACCTTGCGCGGGGAGCCTTTCGGGCCCAGGACTCGCCAACCCGTGGTGGACGTCGCGCCTCTGGCATGACCGTTCGATTTTTCCCAGCTTCCCGCCTGGGCGATTTGTGTTCCGCTTGACACGTGCCATACTTGAGTGGCGGGCGAACCGCTAGTTCGCCCGATGGGCAGGAGTTTCGATCCTCGAGGATCCCGTATCAGGAGGTCTGCGATGAAGCGAATTCTCGTAGCGATAACGGCTTTGACTCTTGGTTCTGCGGTTGCGGCGCCTGCATCCGCTTGTGATGGCTGCGCACAACTGCAGCAGTTGACGTGTCGTGCTCACGGGTTGTTGAATTGCACCGCGTGCCATCCGGTGGCGTTTCCGACGGTGGCGCCGTGCAGCCAGTGTGGGATGACCTTGTGCGACCACGTACGGAGCACCTGGGAATACACGAAGGCTGCGGTTCACGGGGCGGCCATGACCGTTGGGCACGCTGCACGGGTGACGGTAGAGGGAGTCGGTAACGCGACGGCTGCTGGAGTTGGCCTGGTGGCGTACAAGATCCACCGGATGAAGGCGGGGTTGCACAGCCTGTTCGCTCAAGCTACGTGTGCTGTCTGCGTACCTAACCTACCCGCTGTGTCTCCAATGGGGTTGCCTACCGTTTCCCCGGGATGTGCCCTTTGCGCTCCTGCACCTGCTGCTGCGCCGGCTCCCGCTCCAGCGCCGGCACCCGCGCCTGAGGTGGAAAAACCGGCTGTGCCGGCTCCGCAGCCGGCTGAGCAGCAGAGCGGCCTACTGATCCTGCGTCCGGCCACGGGCGGGTAGTGCCACGAACCGTCACGCACCGAACCAGGAGGGCACGCCCTACGAGGGCGTGCCCTTTCTCGTTTGGAGGGAACGGGACTTTTCCGAGTACTTGCCTGTTTGGGGCGAGCCACCACGCCGCCTGGTCCAGGCGGCGACGCTCCTACGGTACCCAATGCCACAAGGGGTGCCTGGCCGATCGTTGCAGGCGGAGCGCACGTGACCCTGGCACTTCGGTTCCCGCCTCTCGGGGCGACGACGCTTCCTGAGTACGCGATCAGCTCCATCTGGTTCGACAGAGCCGCGGAGGGATGACCGCGGCGGGACGTCACCGAATGCGCGGGACGGTTGCCTGCCGATCCGGTGTCTGTTCGGATCGCAGCCCTGAAGAACTGTTCGGGCGATGGTGCTGATCCGGTCCGAGTTGGGGGGCCGCAGACCGGCGGTGCGCGTCGTGGTACTGAGTGCCGAAAGGGGGGCGGTATTTCCCCCCTGCCGCCGTTGCCTCTGCATCACGCCGAGGTTGGCTTGGCTGTGTCCAGGGGGTTACAGTCGCGAACGGGGGCAACCACCGGTTGATCGGCTTTGGGCTGGTCCTGTCTATGGCCGGAGAAATCCGGGCTACACGGCGGTTTTCCGGGGCGGAGGCGAATGGTTGCGGTGCGGTCGTTTGCGGTGAAACGACCTGGAGGTGGTCGGGGGGGCGCTTACTCGCCGGCGATGTGTGCTCCGTGTGAGGGGGCCGGTGTGCTACTACAGCTCTGGTGCGACTGGGGGGAACCGTTCAGTGGGCGAAGCCTCTGCTATCCGAAGGGGGCAGTGTATCGAGGGGGGCTGTTAGGAGGATTTCGGTTGTCCCCGTCACCGGTCGGTGGTAGGCCGAAGGGTGTGGCAAAAAAAGCGGCCCCGCCGGGGCCGAAGCCCCGACGAGGCGTGGGCTATGGTGCTCTCATCTGCATTATACCAGACTACTGGACGAGTTCAAGTCCATGTTCGGCTGCGAACAACTGCAGCTTCTTCAGTGCCCGGCTCTCCAACTGGCGGACCCGCTCCTTGGTCACGCCGAGCTCGCGTCCCACCTGTTCCAGGGTACGCGGGCTACCCTCCTGGCCGAGCCCGAAGCGAGCGATGATCACGTGCTGCTCCCGCTCGTCCAGCTTGTCCAGTATAGTGTACAGCAGGTTCTTGATCTCCCGCATGGACGTCTCTTCGTGGTACGGGTCGGCGCGGCGGTCCGCCGCCGTGTCGAAGATTTCGTCGTAGCCGGTTACGAAGCGGTCCCGACGCACCGCCTCCTCTGGGATCGATCGGGCGAAGTTCTTCATGATCGCCCAGCTCGCGTAGGTGCTGAACTTGAACCCGCGGCTGTAGTCGAACTTCTCCACGGCCCGGATCAGGGACATATTCCCGTCGCTGACCAACTCGAACAGGTTGGTCTGGGGAGTCACGTGCCGCTTGGCGATCGAGACCACCAGCCGCAGGTTGGACCGGATGATCCGGTTCTTAACGTCGAGGGCTTCCTGGAGAAGCCGCTCGAGCTCGTCGAGGTCGCTTGCCCGCGGCCGGGCAACATCGATCTTATCCTGAAGCAACTTCGCCTTGTGCTTCAGGTAGTTCATTTTACGGAACAGGTACACCTCCTGTTCCTTGGTCAACAGCGGCACCTCGTACAAGGAGGCCAGGTACGGAGGGAGTCCCTTCGGAGCGCGGGTGCGCTTCGGCTCCTTCTCCGGGACCGGCTCCGGCCCGAGGATCTTCTCGTCGGCGCCGGGCTGGTCGAACTCCTCGTTGTACATGTACTCGATGGGCGTTTCCTTGAGCCGTCGGGCGCGTACCTGCAGCACGGCGTGGCGGATCGTGGCCGGCGACTTACCGTACCGCTTGGCCAGAGCGGCGATCGGTGTGCCGCGTCGGTAAGCCTGGAAGATCTGTTCCTTGTCCTCCCAGGTCAGCCGTGCGCTGCGAGCCGGGAAGACCGCGCGGTCCGGATTCTCGTTGTCGTAGCGAAGCAGTTCGCGCCGTACCGTCTCCGGAGCCCGTCCGGTCTTCTCCGCGACCGCGGCAGCCACCTCGGTCGGCGTAGCGCCCTTCTTCCGCTTTGTCAGCTCCTTCGCCAGTCGCACCATCGTCTCTCTCTCTTCCTCGGTGACGTTACTGAACTGTTTGGCTTTGGCTACTAGACTCCGGTTACGCTCCAGGAACCGAACGACCACGCTTTCCGGATAGACGAGGACGACCCGATTGCCCTTAGTGTAGAAGCGCCGTCCTACCAGTCCTCGCCGTCTCCACCGCCTTAGAGTACGTATACTAACGTTCAGTTCCCGGGAGAGTTCTTCGAGGCCATAGCACCGCTCCTTCGCTGCGGCAATCGGTTGTCGTAGGGTCGCGCTGAGATCCTCGACGAACCGTGCCAGGTCATCGCTCAACGGAGCTCCAAGCAACGGATCTCCGCCGCCTTCTCGCGGGTACAACCCGGTCAGGCGGAACGCGATGTACGCGTAGGGATACAGCGTCGCCGGTTCGATTTCTGACAGCAGGCGCTCCGCCCGGTCGATGTAAGTCGCACGCAGCCTTTTCGGCGCCAGCTTCAGTTGGTCGGCCAGCTCTTGCATGCGAGCCAGCCGGTAACGCTGTCTTGTCATCGGTGCTGCTCCCGGCGTCCCGGTCCCGCACAGATTTCTGTACCGGGACGCACCTGGTTTCAGCACCCGCCTCGTCTGCTCCTGCTATAGCACATTCTGTGCCAGCCTGGCATCTCACCGATCCCCGACAACCGCCCAAGCCGGTTCTTGCCCGGCAAACGGTCCGCGGACCGGGCCAGCGGTGCTGCGTGCGCAAAGCCGGACTCTCACTCTCAGGCGTGACAAGGCGCCGGGTGTCCGACACCTGTTGCCATTCTGACAGCTACGGCTGGACAACACGAAGCACCCTCGACCCTTCGACAACCAGAGTGGCGCCAGCAGGGGCTCCGTCCCTCCGCTTGACGTCAGATGCGGAGGGTTCGTCCGGGAGCCGCGATATCCTACCACGCCTGCCCGACGTTGCCAACCGTTTCGGTGTCTTTTAGCACGCCATTCTTCACCTACTACGCGTGCACTCCCACTTGGTTCGCCATTTTAACACGGGCCGCCCAAAAAGCAACCCTTTTTCCCGCAATCTTCGCAACCCACTGCCAGCGGTCTGGGGCATTACGGGGCGGCAGGGGGAGCCGCAGGCGGTTCGGTGACGCGGGTTGGACTTTTGTGAGGCGGTTCCAACCTGCGCCAAAGTGTGACATCCCCGGGCGGTAGGGGAACATCGCCTGTGCGTTTTGACACGTCCGTTGCCTGGGGCTGGGCGAGGGGCCGGCCGATGCAGTGATTGACCGCGGGCGGGCTTCGGGGTAGAGTCAGGCCGAACCGAGGGCGACTCGGCAGTCGGACCGAACGGTTCGCAACGGCGACAGAGGTGCGGTTTGGTCACGTGCACATCGGGGGAAGTCGTGAAGCAACACAGAAGGCTGTTCATTCTGCTGGCGGTCGGCTGGTTTGGGATCGCTTCTGGTCTGCGGGCTTCTGAGGGCAGTCCTGCTGTTCCTCTCCAGGAAGCCCCTCGAAGCGGGGACGGTGTCATCCAGTCGCGGCTGGTGGCGGTGGGATCCGGGAAATTGATCGTGCCCGGGAAAAGCGGCAAGCTCGAGCGGCTGGAGGCAAGGCTGGAGGCGCGAATCGTGTATGAGGAGAGGGCGATAGGGGACGCAGAGACGGTACGGTTGATCGAAGATGCCGCTGTGGGGGCACTCGTAGGGGGACACAAGACAATTCGCCGGCTTCGCAACAGCGTGCGATTGCTGCGGTGTCGGAGGTCGGAGGGGGCTGTGCAAATCTGGTCACCGTTGGGGCTCCTAAGCTATGACGAGGCGGAGCTGTTGAGGACGCCGTTCGATACGATTTGCATCGCCGAGCTCCTTCCCCCTGACGGGACGGTTCGTGAGGGACGAACCTGGCGGATTGCGTCGGATGCGGTGGCAGCGGCCCTCCGGCTTGATCGCGTCGTTGGTGGCGAGTTGAAGGCCGTGTGCGAAGCGATCCGTGCGGACACGGTGGAGGTCCGTGTGGCAGGGACGGTCCGTGGGGAGTACAACCTGGCGCCCACGCGGATTACGGTGAACGCTCAGCTCTCCTATGACCGGGCTCAGCAGATTGTGACGAGGGTGGTAGCCGACATCGATGAGATCAAGTCACCGGGGCCGATCGATGCTGGGTTCGAGGGGAAAACCCGGCTGACGGTGACCCGCTCCGTACAGCAACCCAAGGGGCTTACTGAGGAGTTGCTTGATCAGGCAACTGCAGACGGTGCGAAGCGGTTGGCGGAGTGGTTCGTGTACGAGCATCCGAAGGGGCTGTTTCGCTTCGAGTATCCTCGTGTTTGGAGGGTGCATTTTTCGGACGAGCGCAATCTGATCCTGAAGTGGCCGGGTCGCGACGCGGTGCTTGCCCAGTGTAACGTGGTGGTCGGGCACCGGGCGAGTCCGGGGACGCACGTGGATCGTGCCAGGGTTCGTCAGACGGTCGAGAAAGGGCTGGGCGATCGTCTACAGCGGGTTCTGGAGGATCGCGAACTGTCCATTTTGCCCGGGATTTGGGTGCACCGTCTGGCCGTTGCTGGCCTGGCCGGAAACGATCCGGTGCTCTGGTACTACTACACGTTAGCCGACCGCACTGGGCAGCACATTCTGGTGGTCTTTTCGATTCCGGCCCAGCACAGTGCCCGGTTCGGCACAGCGGATCTGAGCATCATCGAGACGTTTCGCATGCAAGGGGGCAATGCGAGCGAGGCTGCGAGTCGCGAGCCTGAGCCGGGCCCGGCTGCGACCAGGAAATAGGCCGTTACGCATCGAGGGGAGGGGTCCTGGGGCGGTCTGGCGACGCATCGGGATGGGGTGCTTGGGGGGCAGAACGGTGTTGCTCGGTGCAGCTTCGTCCGTTTAGTGCG
>JALSID010000371.1 GCA_026981825.1 Planctomycetota bacterium | reverse complement strand
CCCGTCACAACCCGTCGCGTACGGGGATGGAGCACAAGGAACTTTTGCGTGGTGACCTGCCAATCGTCTTGCCCTTCAAAGTGGGCCACGATTCGGTCGTGCAGCTCAAGTAGAGTCGGCGAACCGGTGGGCCGAGGACCAAGCTTACACTGCATCTCCAGGTAGCCAAACGCACGCACCCCGTCGAAATCGGGCAATTCCACCGGTGGAGCCGGCGCAGAGGCGGGATTCAGGTCCATGCTGGAAACCGTAAGACCGGCGAGGAATGGGACCAGCAATGCGGCGAGCGCCATGAGCAGGACGCCCTGCCAGCTTGTCAGGGATTTCACAGGATCGGACACCAATGCCTCCGGTGCTCGTTCTCCCTAATGTTAGCCGATTCTCACCGCTTGCTCCTCACCCGCTCTGCTGCCTCCAGCAGCCTTTCGACCAGCTCGACCGGCAACCCGACGACGTTCGTGTAACTCCCCTCGAGCAGGACCACGTTCGGGTCTTCGTCCTGTATTCCGTACGCGCCAGCCTTGCCTCTCCAGTCGCCGCGATCGAGATACTCTTCCAGCCGCTCATCCGTCCAGGGCTTCATGTACAGCCGCGATCGATCACAGCCCGCCAACCAAATCTGCTCTGGGACAAGCCAAACGCACACGGCGGTGTAGACCTCATGCTCCTTACCGCTCAGAGCCAACAGGATCCGCTTCGCGTCCGCCCGGTCCGCCGGCTTACCCAGGATCGTCCGTCCTACGGCCACCACCGTGTCACCGGCCAACACCAGGGCAGACGGTCCACACCGGCGAGCTACATCGCGAGCCTTCAACCAGGCTAGATGCACGGCGTAGGCCTCGGGATCCACCCCAGGCGACGGGTCCGGTTCCTCGACCGCCGGCGAAACGACCCGAAACCGGTAGCCCGCTTCGCTGAGAAGCTGCCTTCGCCGCGGCGAATTGCTCGCCAACACCAGCTCCACGCTTCCGCTCTGCCGATCCGCCATCGATCAACGCCCTGAGTAACGCACCAAGTTCCCCCACGCTGTTACCGCCCAGACCCGCATGTTTCCGCAATCCTACGGCCGCTGCACGCCGACGTGCTCCCTGTGTACCGAATCACCTGGCCCGTCGTGCTCGGTCGTCCACCCCGTTCGGCGTCCGGCCACGCCTACGTTCACTCGCCGAGGCAAGCGGGTCACCGCGCTACCGTCGTGCGCGCACCGTACGAGTAACCGGTTCCTCCACCGCAGCAGTGGCGCCCATCCGAGGGGGTCGCTTCGGTTAAGGGCCCCCCGCGCAGGCGGAACTCCGCATGCGGGGGGGTGAGGAGATCGGAGCCGGCTCACGCGGCGGCAGCGGTAAGGACCGTCAGACAAAACGGTGGGGTAAGGCCGCACGCCTTAACCCCACCGGAAGGGAGGTGGGACGCTTCGCACAAGCTGAAGCACACTCTGTCAGTCGCAGCAAACCTCAACGTTGCAGGACCAGATGAACCCCCCTCTTGTTGGACACGGCGAAATCGAGCTTGCCGTCGCCGTTGATGTCCCCGGCGGCAAACTGCGTACCGATCCCAACCCCCAAACAGATCAGGTGCCGCTCAAACTGCACTTTGGCCCCTTCGCGGACCACCTTGTACCAGTACATCACAACCGGCTCGAACCCACCGGGGTCACGGCCCTGATGGGCGAAGTATCGCTTCCCGGTGACGAAATCCTTGGTTCCGTCGCCATCGACATCCACGTAAAGCAGCGCATGCGTCTGGGAGTACGTGTCGTCGATCAAATGCTCGACCCACGTCCTGGTCCCGTCCGCGCTGAGCTTCTGCTCGAACCACCAGATGCCGTACGAGTGAGCCGAGCTGCAGACAACATCGTTCAGGCCGTCGCCGTTGATATCGACGGCGTACATGTTTGCGCACGGGTAACCGATCCGCTCCTTGTGGAACGGCCAAGGGGAAGCAGTGGGATCCTCGGGCTGCTCCCACCACCCATCGGGCACAAGCACGTCGTTCCGGCCATCCCCGTTTACGTCCCCCACACCGAGTCCGTGGTAAAACCGAAATGTCCCGGGCACACCCGGACCGTCGATCGTATGCTCCTCCCAGGTATCCGCCTCCGGCCCGCGGGGGATGAAATACGCCATGTACCCTGCGTTCTGCTCGCCCTTCGGCTGCCAACCCATCACGAGCTGTCGACCTCGTCCGAGCAGTTTTTCGAACAGCGGGGTCTCGTTCGTAGCGCTGTGCCAGACCAGGTGCTTCCGCCAGTGCTTCGTCCGGTCCCCGCGTGGGTTCTCGTACCAGTAGCACGGAGCTCCAGGGAAGGGGATCGATAGCAAGTCGGGGTAACCGTCCTTGTTGAAGTCGCCCGCGAAGGCGCCGAAGCACTGGCTGTACCCCCGATTGGGGATGTAATTGCCAGGCTCGGCGATTTCGTATCGTTTCCAATCAGGCGCCCGGTACCACACCTCACCGGCCAGCACGTCCATCTTCCCGTCCTGGTCGACATCGGCGATGGCTACCCCCTCGGACCGAAACGCCCCGTCCAGCTTGACCACCTGGAACTGGACCGGCTCCTTACCGGTCGGCCGATGCATGGACGCCAGCTCCCAACCCCGAACCGGGCGTTCCACCGCATAGACCTTCCCCCGACACGTCAGGAATAGCGTCGTACCGTCCTTTCCCCCAAACGTGCAGTTGCTTACGAACTCGGGCACGGGGATATGCTCGATCAGCTCACCCGTGGGCGAGACCACCCAAACGCCCCCCCAGCCGGTGAAATAGTAGTTCCCGTGCTGGTCCATGCTCATCCCGTCCGGCGGATTGTCGTTGCCTTCGCTCGGCGAGAAGAACACTCGTCCCTGCCGAGCCGCCACGTTCCCCGACACAGGATCCACCGGGTAACGGTACACCTTCCTGCCACGGCTCTCACTTACGACCAGCGCTCGGCCCCCCTTTTCCAGGTACACCCCGTTCGGGAAGGTCAGCCCGGTGACCACGCGCCGCACCTGCCCGTCCGGCGTGATGTAGTACACGGCGCTCCGGTCCGGCCGGTTCGGAGACGGGTCGCTGAAGTAGATGCCCCCTCGTGCATCCTCCACCAGGTCGTTCGGCCGTACGAACCGCTGCCCCTGGAAGTTGTCCGCCACCACGCTGAGCTGCGGCGAGCCGTCAGCAGCGAACGTGATCCGCACAATGCGGCCCTTGTTCCCCTGGCAGCCGATCAATCCCCCTCGCCGCGACCGGAACAGGCCATTGATCCCCCCGGAATCCTTGATCACCGTGCGCACCTCTCCGTCCTTCCATGCCATCACCCGCGCCCCATCCCGACCAAAGGCGGTGAAGTACAGCGTTTCCGTGTCCGGGTCCCAGCAGGGTCCCTCGAAGAACAAGTTCGCGTCTTCGTAGATCACCCGTAGGTCCGCGATCGGCGCGGCGTGAGCCGTTGAACTCCGGTCGGAACGCAAAGCGATCGAAGTCAACGCACCGGCGCAAGCCGCTACGCACGCAGTCACTGCAAGTAGAGCGAAACGTCGCATGTCGGTCACCTCGTAGGCGCTTCCCTGAACGTTCGTCACCCGTCAGCGTACCAGAAACGTTGCTTGCGTGTCCAGTGTCTGGCCTGAGGCTCGTGGCCGCGTCCTTTGGCCTCTCGTACGCCGTTGCCGGACTCCAGCCCCGCCGGCATCCACGGCCGTCGGCCCCGGCACTTAACCCCATCGCACGCGCGTGTAGAATGAGTGTCAGTCGGATGTGGTTGTCCGATTCCGGTGGTGGGAATCCTGAAGAAAGGGGGAGGATCATGCCGTACACACTGCCGCCATTGCCGTACCCGTACGATGCGCTCGAACCCCACATCGATAAGACCACCATGGAGATTCACCACACGAAACACCACCAGGGCTATGTGAACAACGTCAACAAAGCCCTGGAGAGCGCACCGGCGGAATTCCAGAACATGCCGATTGAAGAGCTGCTGCGGAACATCGACCGCATTCCTGAGGCGATCCGTACCGCCGTCCGCAACAACGGTGGCGGGCACGCGAACCACAGCCTGTTCTGGACGATCATGTCGCCTAACGGTGGCGGTACCCCCTCGGGCGCCCTCGCGGACGCAATCAACAGCACCTTCGGCAGCTTCGATGCCTTCAAGGAGAAGTTCACCGCCACAGCCGTCGGTCACTTTGGCTCCGGCTGGGGGTGGCTCTGCGTGAATCCCGCGGACAAAAGCCTCATCGTAAAGTCGACCCCGAACCAGGACAGCCCCTACATGGAGGGGTTGATCCCCATCCTCGGCATTGACGTGTGGGAGCACGCCTATTACCTTAAGTACCAGAACCGTCGGGCTGAGTACGTGAATAACTGGTGGAACGTTGTGAACTGGCCTGAGGTGGCTCGTCGATACGAGGAGGCGACGAAGTAAACGGACAGTACCGCTCAGCCAGTACAAGTAGAGTGCCTATCCCTGGGAGCGGGCACGTCGTGGCCCGCTCTCTTTGCTTAGGAACAGGCCCGTGCGGGCGGGCCGCGGGTCGAAGCTGTTAGCACAGAAGCCGTACCAGGAATGAGCGACATCGGAGAAGTCGGTCGTTTCCAGCCTGATGCCGTTGAGAATGCCCCCATTCTGCGCCTGCAACACGGCAAACTCACCGTCGAAGGCTACTCACGCGCGGCCGTCCAGACCTACTGGCGGATCCCCGAGCTGAAAATCGGCTTCGACCTCGGCGCGCACCCGTGGGCGTTCATGAACACGCCGAACTGGTGCATCAGCCATTTCCACCTCGACCACGCCGCGGCGTTGCCGGTGTACGTAGCCCGGCGGCGGATGATGAAGATGTCCGAGCCGACCGTCTACATGCCGGCCCACGCAGTGCCCATCGTCGAACGCATCTTCAAACTGTGGGAACGGCTTGACCGCGGTCGAATGAAGTGCCAGCTTGTCGGGCTTGAACCAGGCCAGGAGGTCGAGCTTTCCCGCGAGCTCGTTCTCACCCCGTTCGCCACTCGCCACACCGTCCCGTCGCTCGGCTACCTTGTCTGGGAACGACGCCGCAAGCTCAAGCCCGAGTACCGGGGTCTGCCCGGCGAACAGATCCGCAATCTGCGCTATTCCGGCGTGGAGGTGACTCAGGAGCTCCGCATCCCCCTTGTGGCCTACCTCGGCGACACCTCGCCCGAGGGGCTCGACAACTACCCCCCTGTGTACGAGGCGAAGATCCTCATCGTCGAGCTCACCTTCCTTGCCCCCGGCCACCGCAGGGAAAAGATCCACAAGTTCGGCCATATCCACCTCGACGACCTGGTCGAGCGCGCCGACCGGTTCCAGAACGAGGTGATCATCGGGGCACACGTGAGCACGCGCTACCATCCCGAGCGAGCGGCCAAACTGGTCGAACGCCGCGTGCCCGAGCCGCTACGCTCGAAGCTGAAGTTGTGGCTGTAGAGCAGGGGAGACATTCGGGCCGCAGCGAACAAGCCAACCTGGAGCCGGAGACAGCAGGTCGCGCGAGTTCGGCCCCCGAATCGTGCGATCCGCCGGCTGGGCCGAGACAGGATCAGCCGACGGGGGGCTGCAGCCGGGGGGCCGTGCACGGCTGCTGCGCGCGGCGTCCAGACGAACGCATCGCGCCTGGGCATAAGCGTCCAGCTCGGGCGCGCGCTTGAGGGCACGACCGGTCGCTGCCGTTGGGTGCAAACGCGTTTGGTATCATCGATGCAGGTTCTGCCAATCGCCCCCGGCCAAACCGGCTGCCGGGGCGCAGCGGAGCTACAGTGGAGACAAGCACCGGTGAGGTATCAACGGAGCGGAACTGCTATGGTCCGAACGACTTCTCGCCGTTCGTTTCTCAAGACCACCGTTGCACTGTCCGTTAGTGCGTTCGCCGGACGCGGCCTCAGGGCGGCACAATCGGGGTTCAAGATTTCGCTCGCCGAGTGGTCCTTGCACCGCGCTCTGTTTGGGGGGAAGATGACGAACCTCGACTTCCCCCGTGTTGCGCGGCGGGAATTCGGCATCGAAGCGATCGAGTTCGTCAACCAGTTCTTCTTCGACAAAGCTCGCGACGAAGCGTACCTTAAAGAGCTCAAGAAGCGCTGCGAGGACGAGGGGGTGCGGCCGCTGCTCATCATGTGCGACCGCGAGGGGGCTCTTGGTGACCCCGACCCCAAGCGACGCAAACAGGCGGTGCTCAACCACCACAAGTGGATCGACGCTGCCAAGTACCTGGGCTGCCATTCCATCCGGGTCAACGCCCGTAGCCGTGGCAGCTACGAGGAACAGCTCAAGCTCGCTGCCGATGGGCTGGCACAGCTCACCGAATACGGGGCTGCAAACAAGATCAATGTGATCGTGGAAAACCACGGGGGACTGTCCAGTAACGGCAAGTGGCTCGCAGCAGTGATTGCGAGGGTCAATTCCCCCTGGTGCGGGACCTTGCCGGACTTCGGCAACTGGCAAGAGTACGACAAGTACCAGGGAGTCAAGGAGCTTATGCCCTACGCCAAGGCCGTGTCGGCCAAGAGCTACGACTTCGACGAAAACGGCAACGAAACAACCATCGACTACTTCCGCATGATGAAGATCGTGCTCGATGCCGGCTACCACGGCTACGTCGGCATCGAATACGAGGGCCGCCGCCTGCCGGAACCTCAGGGCATTATGGCAACGAAGCGGTTGCTCGAACGCGTCCGCGAACAGCTCGTCGGGTAGGGCCAGGGCTGCGCGAGATAGCGGCTAAACCGCTTTCCGTCAATCCGGTGCGGGCAACACCGAGGCCGAGTGTCCCGGTGCCCGCGGGCGGTTCGCGAACCTGTGGGGGCGGTCAAGTCGCCACCGCATGGGCGTAGGTGCCGTCCAAGGCTCGCGCGGTGGGTGAAAACTGGTTTGGTGCAGGGCAGGGGGCCTCGCCGCGCGCGAGCGCCCCTTGCTGTGCTCCGGTGCTGCGGTCTCGTGGGGGACTCGGCGGCGCTGCTGTGGCCGCTCGCGGTCGGAACGGCGCGTCGCGTGCGGTTCCGCGGACGCCGTGCCCGCCGACGGTAGCCCGCCGCTTGTCGCGGCTCGCCTCCCGGCCGGACCGTAGACTTAAGAGGACGCAAGCATGTACCGGCCGCGTTGATCGCACATGCCCAAGAACCGGCCCGAACTTCGCTTACCGGTAGCGCAAAACTGGTCCTGCCATGGCACAGGAGCCTGCTGCCGGTACCACGTCGTCACGGTCACCCAGCCCGAATGGGACCGGATCCGGTCGCTCGACTGGGGGAACGACGTGCCGTGGGGGGAACGATCACCTGTGGAGCGGGCAGGCCGCGATGGGGCAGGCTCGACGCTCTACCGGCTGGCTCACAAACCGGACGGCAGTTGCATCTTCCTCGACGAGGACGGACTCTGCACGATCCACAGGCGGTTCGGCCTTCGAGCGAAACCGCTCGCCTGCCAGCTTTATCCGTACGTGGTAGTACCCCTCGGTCGCGAACTTCGTATCGGGCTGCGATTTAGCTGCCCATCGGTGGTGGGAAATCGAGGAGAAAGTGTCGGTGCTCAGGAGTCCGAGCTTGTGCGGCTCGCGCGCGAGCTGACCTCGGGCGCCGTGAAGCAGCCCGAGCCACCGCCTCTTGTCGACGGTGGGCCCGTCCCGAACTGGGACTGGCTGCTCGCTTACCTCGATTGCGCCGCCCGCTTCTTCCACGACTCGCCCGTGGACGTGCGGCTCCAGTGCGTCCGGCTGCTCGCGTGGCACGGCCTGGTGCTCGCCACGTACGACGACAAGCATCGCGAGGGACCATCGTGGCTCGATGCGTGTGCGATTCGGGCGTTGCGGGAGGTAGGCGAGGGGGCATTAGATTGCGGGCCTGCGGGTTGGCTGGCGTGCGCTCTGGTGCGCACCCTTGCCGCTCGACTCGGCCGCCGCGATCAGCCGCTTGGGTTCGGGGGGCCCTTAGGGCTGCTTCGCCGGGCAACGGGGGCAGTGCGCAGCTTTGCCGGCGTCGGGACGCTACCATCCCTGGGCCGGTTTCCTCGGGTGACGCGACGTGCGATTGGGACGGTTTGTCCGGCGCCGGATGCGTCCGCGGCCGAAATCCTTCGGCGCTACCTGCGCACGAAGCTCTGGTCCGGCCAGTTCTTGGGAGCGGCGAACTTTGGACTCAGCGTGCATGACGGGCTTTTGTCGTTGATGGTCGCAACGGCCGTCGTCCTCTGGTTGGCTCGCCGCTACGCGGCCGCGAACGCGAGCAACTCGGTGGACGAAGAGGCCATTTCGGTAGCCGTGCAGGCCGTCGATCACCACTTCGGTTTTGATCCCGTGCTGGCTTCCAGGGCGGCCCGCTTCCGCCACCGCTGGCTCTGGCGCACTGGGCAGCTCGTACCGCTGATTGTCCACGGGGGCGAGCGGCTCGCAGTGCAGTTAGTCGGCCGCGAGAGATCCGACGGCCGGTAGGCCCCGGGGTGACAACGCCACGCGTCTCCCTCGCCCCAGCAGGGGTTCGCCGCCCAAAACGGCGTCGAGCTCACGGGCGGGAAACTACCGAGAGGGAGCGGTCGCCGATGAGCGGGTTTCTCCATTGTGGCATTTGGTCCCCCGGTGGGGTTACGCGCCGACCGGGTCGCCCCACGGCTCCGGCCCGGCGGTCGAGAGGGCCTGTGGGTGTGCGAAGGCGTTGGCCGGGCGTCCTTCGGCATTCGGGCGCCGGATCAGATGTACGTTCTTTTGGCTTCGACAGCTTGTTTTCGCTGTCTCGCGGTTGGGTGCCGGTATGTGAGAGCCTCGGGCAATCAAGACGCTTAGGGGGGCGGCCTGTGCTGCTTGAGGACGGGCTCGCCTACCGCAAGCGGCTTGCCCGGGCGGTGACTCATAGTTGGGCCTTCTGCTGCGGTAGCGGATGCAGCGAGGCTTGTTCGAGCGGGGCCGAAGAATTGAGGTTCGGAACCGGTCGGTGACGAGTGTGTGCTCAATCTGGAGCGAGACCGCGTTGATGGCCACGCAGCAACGACGCCCCCCTCGGATTATCGTGATAGGCGCTGGGATCAGTGGCCTTTCCTTTGCCTACTACCTGAGTCGCTTGCTTCGGGAGCGCCGGGTGGCGGCTGAGCTACGCGTGTTTGAAGCGGCTCGGCGGCCGGGTGGCCGGGTATGGACGATTCGCGAGGGGGGCTACCTCGTCGAGACGGGGGCGAATGCGATCCTGGGCAGCAAGCCGGCGGCTATAGCGCTTGCTTATGAGCTGGGCTTGGGCGAACAGGTGATCCGGGCAAACCCGGTCGCGAGGAACCGGTTCATCTATCTGAGGGGCAAGCTGCACCCGTTGCCCCTTGGCTTCCGGCAGTTTTTTCGAAGCGAGCTGTTGAGTTTAGGGGGCAAGTTGCGTTTGGCGGCCGAGCCGTTTGTGCCGCGTACGCCCGCTCGCGAGGATTGGTCGGTGGCTCGCTGGGCAGCTCGTCGGCTCGGGGTTGAACCGGTTCGGGTGCTCGTCGATGCCATGTGTGCGGGCATTTATGCGGCGCCTCCGGAGGTCCTTTCGTTGCGGGCGGCGTTTCCGAAGCTGTGGGAGCTGGAGCAGGAGGGGGGATCGCTTTGTTTTGGCGCGGTGCGTCGCCTGCTGGGACGACGCGCCGAGCGGCCTGGTTATGAGGCTGCGCTTCCGGCCGATTTCCCCCGCCGCGGCTTGTGGAGTCTTCGCGGTGGGATGGGGTCGTTGATCGAGGCCTTAGCCGCGGCCGTGGGGGACGCGCTGACGTGTGGTGTGCGTGTGGTGCAGCTTGGGAAGCGGGTGGGGAATTGGGTGGTGGGTTTAGAGGGGGCTTCACGTGCGGTGGAGGCCGATTGGGTGGTGTTAGCGACGGAGGCGTACGCCCAGGCGCAGCTCCTGGGTCTGCAGATTCCGGAGGTGGCGAAGGCTTTGGAGTCGGTCCGGTATGTACCGGTGGTAGTTTTGGCGCTGGGCTTTCGGCGAGCGGACCTGAACCATCCGCTGGATGGCTTTGGTTTTCTTGTCCCGTCTTCGGAGCGGAAGCATGTCTTGGGGGTTTTGTGGAGTTCGTCCGTGTTCCCGGACCGCGCGCCGGAGGGGCACGTTTTGATGCGAGTGATGCTGGGCGGCTACAAGGGGGGCGCTGTACTGGGCATGAGCGATGACGAGTTACAGCGCGTGGCTTTAGAGGAACTGGGGCGGACGATGGGGGTGACGGCGGTTCCGGTGTACCGGCGTGTTATCCGTTGGGAGCGAGCGATTCCGTTGTTGGAGCCTGGTCACTGTGCCCGTTTGGCAGCGATTCAGCGTGCGTTGATTCGCGAACCGCGGTTGGTACTGTTGGGGAATTTCCTTCACGGGGTGAGCGTCACCGACTGCGTCGCCGCCTCCTACGCTGCGGCCACCCGCGTCGCCTCGGCCCTCACCTTCGCCGCCCGCCACGCCCGGATTTAACCTTTTGATAGGGGTAGGGAAGCCCGGTTACCCGGGCTCCCCTCCCTCCGAACCGTACGTGCGGTTCTCCCGCATACGGCTCTCCGGTCGGTGGTTTTACCTCCGAGAGGAGGGACAGCAAGAACCATGGCCAAACAC
>JALSID010000370.1 GCA_026981825.1 Planctomycetota bacterium | reverse complement strand
AACCATATTCCATGCTGTGTGAAACGTCGACGAGGAACGTGCAGCGCAGATTGGTATCTTCCTCGAATTGCTTCACATACAGCCGGTCCTGGCGCGCCCAGACCTTCCAGTCGACATGGCGCAGATCGTCTCCCGGAACATACTCGCGATGCTGCAGGAACTCCACCGACTGTCCGAAATACGGACTGCGGTGCATGCCCGAGAGAAACCCCTCGACGATGTGCCGTGCCCGTAGTTCCAGTCGCTGAATCCGGCGGATCGCGTCAGGATGCAAAAATCTTTTGGAATCGGGCATCGTTTGTCAGTTCATCTTCCTTCGTCGGAGTCACTTCGAGCAGCCGCTCGACCACATCGTCCGCCGTGATCCCCTCGCTCTCCGCCGCGAAGTTGACCACGAGCCGATGGCGCAGCACGGGCTTGGCCAGGGCCTGAATGTCGTCGGTGGAGACGTGCGTGCGACCATGCAGAAGGGCTCGCGCCTTGCCGCCCAGGATGAGGAATTGCACCGCTCGCGGACCCGCTCCCCAGGCCACCATCTCCCGAATGAACTCCGGAACACCCGGTTCGTTCACCCGCGTCTGACGCACCAGACTCAGCGCGAACCGAATCACATGATCCGTCACCGGCACCTCGCGCACCGTCTTCTGTAATGCCAGAATCTCGTCACCCGACAGCACCGGTGCCACGTCGTCGAACTGCAAGGCCGTGGTGCGACGAGCGATCTCGAATTCCTCCGCGAAGTTCGGATACTTGACGTAGACCTTGAACATGAAGCGGTCCTGCTGGGCCTCCGGCAGCGGATAGGTCCCTTCCTGCTCGATCGGATTCTGCGTCGCCAGGACGAAGAACGGATCGGTCAGTTGGTGCCGCACGCGCCCCACCGTCACTTGACGCTCCTGCATGGCCTCCAACAAGGCCGCCTGCGTCTTGGGAGGTGTCCGGTTGATCTCGTCCGCCAGCACGATGTGCGAAAAGAGCGGGCCCTCGAGAAACCGGCGTTCCCGCGCCCCCGTCGATCGATTCTCCTCGATGATCTCCGTCCCCGTGATGTCGGCCGGCATCAGGTCGGGTGTGAACTGGATGCGGCTGAAGCTGAGATTGAGCGTCCGAGCCAACGTGCTGATCATCAACGTCTTGGCCAGCCCCGGAACGCCCTCCAAGAGACAATGCCCGCGACTGAAGAGCGATATCATCAGTTCGTCCAGCACCCCCTGCTGGCCCACGATCACCTGCGAAAGCTGATCCATGATCCGCTCCCGCGCTTCGCTCAACTTGCGCACCGCCGCCGAATCGTCCATCCATTCGCCCTCACGTCTTGATTTGTCTTTCATTCCACCCGAAAGGACTGTGTCCCGGGTGCGACGGCCCGAGTTCTGCCGCCCTGGGATGGGTGCCATGGCCCTCGACAAAGGTTCAAATGGGAGGGATGGGGGGACTGGAACGGCAGCCCAGCCCGCCCCTTGCCGGCACGCTACACGGTAGGATAGCACGCGGGGGTGGGGGCTGGGGGTTGG
>JALSID010000369.1 GCA_026981825.1 Planctomycetota bacterium | reverse complement strand
CAGGACCGTTCAGCACCAGTGCCAGTCGTTTACCGTGGTAGATCGAAAAATCAGTCGCTTCCCTGACGTTGCCATTTGATCCACCAGCATCGTGCGGCGCCGTCATCCACGTTTCTCCTTTACAGGCTCCAGCATCATCTGCCCCACCTCAATACATACGCCCGGGCGGATCTTGATCAGCACTCGTCCAACGCTGCGGTGCTCCATCACGATCCCCTCCAATCCCCTCAGGCTTCCGGTGGCTACACGCACCCGCTGGCCCTTGACAAACCGCAAGCAAACTGTATCGCCATCCAGATCCCCAATACGCGTATCCGAATCACTCACCGTGACCTCTCTCCCAACCGTTTCCACACCCACGCCGCCCGCGCCGCGCTGGACACTGACACCACTTCGAGCGCAGCCAATTGCGGACGCCGCACCGCACACTCCCCCCATTCTTGCAGCCGGCGCAGAATCCGGCAACCCAAATTCGGCGGTTCGTGGCTACCGATTCTGGTGATAGGCAGCGTACCGTCGGCGGCTGGAGGGCGAACCACGCCCCGAATCTGCGGCGTGAGCCCCAACAGGCTGTCACGGCGCGCAGGGAAACAGGCCAACGGAGCGCAGCACGAAGGCCACCGAACCGCGGGCTTGGAAAACCGGAACCACATGAGATGTCCCGAGAAGGAACCATCTTAGAGCCTGTAACAAAACCCGCCGCGCCGCATCTGTGCCTCGGGCGTGCTGCTTGCGGCCTGGAGCTTTGTGACAGCCTCTTAGACGGGAGGCCCCAACGGGTCTTTTTTCTCTGTAATCACGGGGCACTGAGGAGCCATCTCGGCGTTGAGCTCCTTAAACGCCGCCCACTCCTCTGGCAGATTGTCCTCGTGGAAGATCGCCTCCACCGGACATTCGGGCACGCACGCCTCGCAGTCAATGCACTCGTCGGGATGGATGTACAACATCTGATCCCCTTCATAGAAGCACTCGACCGGGCAGACCACGACGCAATCAGTATATTTGCAACCGAAACAAGGCTGAGCGACGATGTGAGCCATCTTCCAGAGTCTCCTCCCACGATACCGGTGAATTCGATGCCCTATCTTTCGGCCGGATGCCGATCCGGCTTGACCCAAATCAAGCCCGCTCTTCTACATTGGCTCCTTCGGAAGAAAGAGCCCGCGACGCAAGCCCTTATCACTGAACAGTTTACGAGCCGGATCGCCCACCTGGCTTCTGGCATGGTAGTGGCCTGTCCGGCCCCTGTCAACCCAGGCGCAAGGCATGATGGGAACCCAACTTATCAACCTTGTCCCAGATCGCGCGTCTGCGTACAATTCGGCGGCACGGTCGGCGAGCGGGAATCCCCGCCGCCCTGTGATATCAGGCTCCTTACTCGAAAGTGTGGACCGTGGCGCTCCCCAACCTGGATCGCGAACTTCTCCGACGGTGCTTGGCCGGGAAGCCGGGCGCGTGGGAGCGATTCGTGGACCGGTTCTTGGGGCTGGTCGTCCATGTTATCCGCCATACCAC
>JALSID010000368.1 GCA_026981825.1 Planctomycetota bacterium | reverse complement strand
TAGTGGAGACCCGTTGAGTATCCTGCGCCTTCATACCTCCCGAAGTAAAGGTTACGGGTTGTTGCGACATGGGAGGTAGTTGGCGCCATCGACACATAGGACCCCGGGCAAAACGCGAAAACGTTGGAGCCGCTTCTACCACCAGCAAGGAATCCGACCCCGTAGTTCTGATTGTTGCCGCACGTAGCGTAATCCCTTACGCCGTCGCCGTTCAATTGAATGGATGCGCCCTGCAAATAGAATCCATCCGACAGAAAGAATCCGTGCCCAAGAAACACGTGAACCCCGATCGCGCCCTGCTGGTATGAAATCGCGGTGAAGTCATCCAGGACGGTCGGGAAGCCTTGGGGCAGGTCGGAGTTTCGGACGTATGGAGCGCACGCGTCCGTAACACGGCCCAGCACCGTTTTCCGGGTGCCGTCAGCATCGACAAGCACGCTCTGCGCCGTGCCGCATGCGCTCGCGTTCTGCACTGGCACCTGCACCCCTGCCCCGGTGACACACTGCCATTCGAGCGTCCCGTCGTAGACGCCAACGCCGCAGTCCATGACGCATGCCTGCGTGATGCGCTCGTCCAGCGGGGCGCTCGCGTCGTAGGGGTCATCGGTGCACGGCGGCCAGTTACCGCTGGTGTTGAGGGGGGCCGAGAGGACGACCCCGGGGTCCGCCCCCAGCACGTCCCCAAGCGCCGCCAGGGGCAGCAGCGCGAGGCTAGTAAGCAGCAATCTGTGCATCGCCGGTCCCTCCAGCCGAGTAGCAGTAGAAGGTCGTGGATGCGTACAGGCGGAAGTCCTCGCAGCGCCCAGGCGAGATCCGGTAGCCGGAGGCCGAGGCCGGAGACGAGGACGTAAGCCAAATGTCCTCGTCGAAAGCACAGACCCGGTATCGACCGGCCCCCAGGGCGCCGGAATTGTCGGTCCCAGCCGTTGCGCAGTCGTCGATCTTGGTGGGGGCAGTGACGAAATCCACCCCGTCAGCGAAGACTGCACGGATGGGGGTTGAAGTGGGCTTGACTGCCGCAGCGACAAGCGGCACCAGAGCGAGCGACAGGATGACTGCAGGTGCGGTTCTCATTCTCCGATCTCCTTTGGTAGACCCCCCTTCGCGGGGCCGAAGAACACCTCAAGCGGTGTACCATCTTCCTCGATTGCGCGCAGCGTGCGGCGGAGCTGCGTGCCTGCGGGCGCGATATCCTCAAGGATAACACGCGCTGCAGCCTTCAGGAACTCGTCGTTAATCTCCCCCTCCTCCTCGTAAGCCTTCGCCATGTCGTCCATGATGCGGAAGGTCCGCTCGAAGAACGAGCCCCATGCAGACGACCGGTTACTCACGTTCAGGTCATGGAGAGTCGAAACTGCCTCGTCCCCAAGAAGCAGGCGCTCCCCACCGAAGAAGGCGAGGCCGCCCGCCTCCGAGCCGAACACCGGCACGAAGTTCTGGCCCGCACCCTGGAGGAGGGAGCGCACGATGAACCGCCCGTAGTCCTCGTCGTTCTCCTCGTCCGGCCCCCGCCCGAT
>JALSID010000367.1 GCA_026981825.1 Planctomycetota bacterium | reverse complement strand
CTGTCCACCGGCGATTTTTGTGCGGAGGACGTTCCCCCGGACGAATTAGCCTCGGAGTTGGGCCGCCTGGAGCCGGCGGAGTGCCTGGTGCCGGAGCGTGAGGGGGAGGAGTGGTTGCGTCGGGCCGCCGGGGATCTAGAGCTCGGCGCGGTGACGACTCGGCCTGTCTGGTCGTTCCACCCGGACCAGGCGGAAGAGGTCCTGCGTCGACAGTTCGAGGTCTCCACCTTAGAGGGGTTCGGGATCCCGCCACGCGCTGCGGCTGTGGGAGCTGCGGGGGCGATTGTTGAGTACCTGAAGGAGACCCAGCGGGCTCAACTGGAACATCTCACGGGCATCACATGGGTCAACCGGATCCAAACCATGCAGATCGATCCGATGACCCGACGCAACCTGGAGCTGATGCGGTCTCTGACAGGCAAAAAGGAGGGATCGTTGCTTGCCGTGCTGGATGAGACGGTTACATCGATGGGGGCCCGTTTGCTGGCGGAGTGGTTGTCGGCCCCGTTGCTGGACATGGAACAGATCAACGCTCGCCTGGACGTGGTCGAGGAGCTTGTGGGGGAGCACTTGCTGCGGCGGGAGCTTGCGGGGGCACTGGCCGGTCTCCACGACCTGGAGCGGCTCACGGCTCGGCTGGCGGTACGTCGGAGCAACCCACGGGAGCTCCGTGCTTTGGCCGAGACCCTCGATCGCATCCCGGAAATCCTTGATCTGCTCGAGCGGTTCGAAGCGCCGCTGCTCGTCGAGCTCCGCTCCCGCATCGATCCGAGCGAATCTCTGCGGGACGAGTTGCTCCGTGCCCTGGTGGACGAGCCCCCCACCCACATCAACGAAGGTGGGATCATTCGTGACGGCTACTCCGAGGAGCTCGATGAGCTACGGAAGCTCAGTAGAGGGGGCAAGCAGTGGCTGGCTGAGTACGAGCGTAAGGAGATCGAGCGAACGGGAATTCCGTCGCTCAAGATCGGTTTCCACCGTGTCTTCGGCTACTACATCGAGGTGACCCACACGCACGCCTCCCGCGTTCCGCCCGATTATCAACGCAAGCAAACTCTCAAGGGGGCCGAACGGTACATCACGCCGGAACTCAAGGAGTACGAGCAGCGGGTGTTGCGTGCGGAGCAGGAGGCGGTGGATCTGGAGAAGCGGTTGTTCGACAGGTTGCGTGACCTGGCGATCCAGCACGTGCCTCAGCTCATGAAAACCGCCAAGGCTCTTGCCGCTGTCGACGTATTGCAGGGGCTGGCAAGTGTGGCGGTGCGTCGGAACTACTGCAGGCCGGTGCTGGTGGCCGAGCCGATCCTGGAGCTCTATGACAGTCGCCATCCGGTGGTGGAAGCCTCCCTGGTGGGTGGTCGGTTCGTTCCCAACGATGTGGTGCTTCGCCATGAGGATGCCCGGTTGATCATCGTGACGGGGCCGAACATGGCGGGCAAGAGCACCTACATTCGACAGGCTGCGCTCGGCGCGATCATGGCCCAAATCGGGAGCTTTGTGCCTGCTCGGAAGGCGATCGTTGGGCTGGTGGACCGAGTCTTTGCGCGCGTCGGCGCCAGTGACGATCTGGCCCGAGGGCGTAGCACGTTCATGGTCGAGATGGTGGAAACGGCTACCATCCTGCATGGGGCGACTCACCGGAGCCTGGTGATACTGGACGAGATCGGACGGGGCACGAGCACCTACGATGGGGTCGCCTTGGCGTGGGCGGTTGCGGAGCACTTGCACGATGTGAACCGGTGCCGGACGTTGTTCGCCACGCACTACCATGAGCTTGCTCATCTGGAAAAGTCGCTCGATGCGGTGAAGAACCTGAACGTGGCTGTGCGTGAGTGGAACGACCAGATTCTGTTCCTGCATCGCATCGTAGAGGGGGCATCGGATCGCAGCTACGGCATCCACGTGGCGCGTTTGGCCGGCGTGCCCCGTCGGGTGATTGAGCGAGCTAAAACGCTGCTGGCCGAGCTGGAAGAAGCGCACCTCAACGATGAAGGAACGCCCCGGTTGGTTCAGGCCTCCCAGAAGCGGCGGAGATCGAGCTTCGTGCAGAGAAGCCTGTTCACCACGCTATTCGATGGCCTTGCTCAAAAGCTACGTGAAATCGACCCGGACAGCCTCACGCCAGAACAGGCGATCGAAGTGCTCCGAGCCCTGAAGGACGAGGCCGAGTCGCTGTAGGGCATGGGGGTTCCGCGAAGGTTGCCGGTTCCGCGTCCGCGCCACGAAGCGGCGTGCGCGACCGTTCCGCGCTGGGGCAGTCCCGTCGGTAGCCGCACGATTGCGGCTGGCCGCCGTTGCTTGTGTTCAAAACCCCGGCTGGGATGGCCGCTCGCAGCCACCGCAAGCATGGAGCAACTGATCCGGTGGATGGGCTGCACAGCCTTGCTGAGAACAATGCCGCCGGAGGCAGGAGCAGGCCGCGATCGAGGCCCCCCGAACGAATCTTCCCAGCAGGAGTTGATTGGAAAGGGGGCCACGGGGGCGAGTCGGGCGAACGTTGTGGCGGTTGTTTCTGGCCGCGGCGGAGCTGACGCCGTGAGCGGTTGCCTGGGAGAGGGATAACCAGGGAGCGACGGTGTTTAGTGCCGTCGGTCGAGGTCAGACGATGATTTGCGGCGAAGCAGCTCGACGATATTCCCAGGGGGGTGCACGGTGACTTCCATGTAGTGGCGCATCAGGAGCAGCCCGCGGCCGGACGGCCGCGTCAGGTTCTCAGGTGCCGTCGGATCAGGAACCGTTGCCGGGTCGAATCCTTCCCCCTCGTCTTCGATCCGAAGCCGGATCCAGTCCGGGCCGAACTGACAACGAACGGTAACTTTCTTAGTCGGATCCCGTCGGTTTCCGTGGATCAGCGCGTTCGCCACCGCTTCTTCGTAGCAGAGCCGGATGGCGAAGATGTCGTTTTCGGAGAAGCCGCTTGTCTTACATCGCTCGAGCACCGCCTCGAGGAACTGGCGGAGAGTCTTGGGGTCTGAGCTCGTTAGTACCAGCGTCTCCTCTCCCCCTGACGAACTGCACATCACGTCGGCCACCGCAACTAGAACATTTCCAGAGCTTCTTCCTCCGTGCGGTAGATGTCGAACAGGGTATTCAGCCGGGTGATTTCGAAGATCTCGTAGATGCTCGGGTGGATGCAGCACAGCCTGAGTTCGCCGCCGTGTTCTTTTAGCCGCCGCTGGAAGTTGATCAGTTTGCCCAACACGCTACTGGACAGGTATTCCACCTTGGAGAAGTTGAGGATCACCTTACGACCGGTGGCTGCCAGGGCGGCGAGCTCTTCGGAGAGTCGCTGCACCACTTCTTCGTCCACGACCCGGTTCAGTTGAAAGGTGCCGATCAGGACGCCCGACGGGTCCTCTTCGACCAGGAGTACCGGCGTTTTTTGGGCCGAGCTCATTCTCGCCTCCCGTGTGGCTACGGACAGTCGCGTTCGCCCTCTCGCCGGCCGGCGGCTGCCTGGGGCCGACGCAGGGACTGGTCGTACGTGGGTACGTCTCCATATCTTACGCGAACGGGACGGCGAGTTCGCTTTATGCCAGGAGCTTGCGCCGATCGTGCTCGCCGCTTCACCCGCACAAACTGCACCGGCAGACTGCCGGAGCTGACGTACGCCGATGGTCAGGGTCCAACAGACCTGTGTCATACATGTCTTCTAAGGTATCATAACCCGTCGGGGCTTGTGTGAGCCGCTCCAGTGGTGGAGCGAGCCGGCTAGCGAGTCGTTCGCAGCGCGCCTTCATCCAAATCGTTGGGAGCTTGGACCGATGAGAACGTCGCCCGCAGTTTGGTTGTTCGCGGCATCTGTTCTTGCGGCCGGAGCTGCGCCGCTGCCGGAGGCTTCTGCGGACGAGGCGGTACGTGTCGCCCACATCGCGATCCGAAAGTTGCTTCCCGAGGCACCTCAGCCGACAAGCCTCTTCTCCACTCAGCCGCGCAACTTCGGTTGGTACCTGAAAAGGCTCCGCAGGGCTGGCGAGGACAGCAACGTTCAGGCTGTGGTTCTGGAGTTGGCGGTTAGCGGCCTACCGCTGACCCGTGCTCAGGAGATCCGCCGGGCGGTTGCGGAGGTCCAGCTTGCGGGTAAGCCTGTGTTCGGGTTGCTGCCATCGGTCGCAACCACGGCCGATTACGTTGCTCTGGCCGGGTGTGACAAGCTGTTCATGATCAAAGGGGGGTGGTTGGCGCTGACGGGGGTTCGATCGGAGGTCTGGTTCTATCGGGACCTGCTCGACTGGGTGGGTATCAAAGCCACCTTTGTGCAGGCCGGCGATTACAAGGGGGCTGCGGAGCCGTTTATGAGGCGGAGCATGAGCCCCGAGTTTCGAGAGCAGCTCGAGCGGGTGGTGGACGACCTCTACAGCCAGGTCTGCCTGGCTGTAGCCGGGCGGCTGGGCTGCGGGTTGGACGAGGCCGCCGCTGTGATCGACAGGGGGCCGTACACGGCAGCACGGGCCGCGGCGGTTCGGCTCATCGATGGCACTGTGAGGTCCGCGTTGGGGGAGAACGACGTTACGAAGCTCCTCGGTGCTACAACTGTGCAGCTCGTGAAGAACTATGGGGTCGAGCGGCGGCGTGTTGCGGGGGGCTTCGCGGGGATGATGCAACTGATGCAGCTCCTGATGAACCCCCCGGCCAGAAAAGCACCGCGCGGCGACGCCCCCCTGGTGGCGGTGGTTTATTGCACAGGGTTGATCGTGGAGGGAAAATCGGGCTACAGCTTGCTCGGCGACGCGACCATGGGGGACCAGACCATCGTGGACGCGATCAACCAGGCGTGCGCGAACGATCGCGTCAAGGCAATCGTGCTTCGGGTCGACAGTCCGGGCGGGTCCGCCGTGGCCAGCGAGCGGATCTGGCAGGCGGCGCATCGCGCCAACAAGCCGGTGGTTGTCAGCATGGGCCAGGTGGCGGCAAGTGGAGGCTACTACATCTCGGCCGGAGCGGACAAAATCTTTGCCGAGCCCGGCACCCTGACCGGTTCCATCGGTGTTGTCGCGGGGAAGATTGCTGTACGGGGGCTGCTGGAAAAGGTGGGCATCCGTCCAGAGGCAGTCCAACGGGGGAGAAACGCGGCGTTGCTGTCGCCCATCGAACCGGCCGAAGAGGGGACCGTCGAAGCGTTGAAGGCGATGGTACAGGAGACGTACGATCTCTTCCTGCAGCGTGTGGCGGAGTCTCGCGGACTGAGCCGTCAACAACTGGATCAGGTCGCAGGGGGGCGGATTTGGACCGGCCGCATGGCGCGGCAGCTTGGCCTGGTGGACGCGATCGGTACGTTGGAGGACGCGATCAACGCCGCCCGAGAGCTGGGAGGCATTGAGGAGTCGCAGCGGCACGACCTGCTGATCCTGCCCGAGCCCAAGGGCCTTTTCGAGAGCTTGCTTGAGCTGGAGGAGGCGCAGGTGCCCGGCCTCGACCACCTGCGCGCCCTGCCGCTCGGCCCGGTCCGCACGCAGCTCCTGCGGAGGGTGCAATCGCTGCAGCTTCTGCTGGGCGACTCCGCGGTAGGCGTATGGGCAGTCATGCCGTTCGAACTGGTGGTCTACTGAGGTACGACCGTACTCGAAGCATGGATGGGGCGGAGATGCATCTGACAACCTGGCAAGAGTTGACTCGCGAGTTACAGCAACCGGCCATCGGCAAGATCGTCCTGTTTGTAGCGGACGGCTTGGGGGGGCTTCCGTTGGAGCCGGGCGGGAAGACCGAACTCGAGACCGCGCGCACCCCTAATCTCGATGCTCTGGCGCGTCGTGGAGTTACAGGGCTCTCGGTTCCGGTCGGTCCCGGCATTACTCCCGGCAGCGGTCCGGGCCATATGGCTCTGTTCGGTTACGACCCGGTGCGGAACGTGATCGGTCGGGGAGTTCTTGAGGCGCTCGGGATCGATTTCCCCCTTGAACCCGCGGACGTTGCTGCACGGGGGAACTTCTGCACCGTCGATGAGCATGGGCGGATCGTCGATCGCCGGGCCGGGCGGATCCCGACGGAGAAGTGTGTGGAACTGTGCCGAAAGCTGGCCGAGAACATCCGCATCCCTGGCGTGCAGCTTTTCGTGGAGCCGGTACGCGAGCACCGCTTCGTGCTGGTCATTCGGGGCGCCGGGCTGGGGGATCGGGTAAATGACACAGATCCCCAACGGACGGGTGTTCCACCGGTTCGGGCACGCGGTGAGGACCCGATGTCGCAGCGTACCGCCGAGATCGTCGAGCAATTCGTGCGCCAGGCTGCGGAGCTGCTTCGCGACGAGCACCCGGCGAACATGTTGACGCTACGCGGATTCTCGAAACGCCCCAACCTGCCCACCATGCGGGACCTCTACGGCCTCGATGCTGTTGCTTTGGCCGTCTACCCGATGTATCGCGGACTAGCCCGCCTGGTCGGGATGCGGATTGCCGACGCCGGGAAGACCCTGCAGGACCAGATCGCGGCACTGAAGCGGGAGTGGGAGCAGGGGGACTTTTTCTTCGTCCACTACAAGTACACCGATTCCACCGGTGAAGACGGCAACTTCGCCGCGAAAGTGGAGAAGATTGAGGAGATCGACGCGGTGATCCCGTCCATCATGGCCCTCCATCCGGACGTGTTCATCTTCACGGGCGACCATTCGACGCCGTCGCTGTTGAAGAGTCATAGCTGGCATCCCGTGCCGCTGCTGTTGGTCGCCAACACGTGCCGTCCAGACGACGTGACCGAATTCGGTGAGCGCGCTTGTGCACGTGGCGGGCTGGGACAGATCCCTGCCTGCCACATTTTGCCTCTGGCGCTGGCGCACTGCGGCCGACTGAAGAAGTTCGGCGCGTAACTGCCGGAACTCGTACCGGTGCAACGCGACCGCATGAGTTTCGAAGCGGTCGGATTCGACGGGCTCTTGAACCGAGTGCCAGGCGGCCGTGCGACAACCGCGACCTGGCCGACGGCCTAGGACCAGGGACGCGCGAGCGAGATAGGAACCCTGTCAGCATGTGCGGTACCCGATGAAATGACTGGGCGGGGGCTCAGTTCAGCCTTGCGCCGTTGCAGACCGTGGCGTCAGGGCAGAGTTCAACAGGGGCTCGCCTCGTTACAGGCAGTCGAATACGCTCTGCATGCAGCGATCAGGAGGAGAAGGAGTGGTTGCCTGCCCACCGGTTCGGTCTGCGGAGAATCCGGGATCAGGGCACTGGAGGGGGCGAACAGAGTGTGGCTGCGGTGTGGGGGCGAAATCGAGGCGAAGGCAACCGGGGGTTTAGCTTCGTGCGGGAAGGCCGGCTGGTAAGCTGGGTAATCTGCGAAAGGCCGTGAACAGAATCCGGTTACATCTCCTGGTTCGGCGCCGGGGCAGTAGCGGACTGAATCGTGCCGCGTGTGCGAGTCGATACCTTCGAAGGAAACTTGCCACTCGATACTTGCCTCGCGACTAGGCACGCCGGACTCTGTGGGCTCGGACAAGCTGCCGAAACCCCTCCGAGCCGCGGAGAGTCGAGATTGTTCCAACCCGCGAGAGGAGGGAACGTTCCCATGCGGAAATGGATGCGATGCTTGCGTAACGCTCTGTTCGTGACCGCTGTAGCGGCCGCGTGCCCGCTCACGTCGCCGCTGTTCGCCGAGGAGGCCACGGTCAACCCGAATCAGCAGGTTGCGGAACGGATTGCGACGGCGATCGCGGAACGCCAGGACATAGCCGGATACGACGTGGACATTGAGTACAAGGACGGAGTCTGCACGCTGCGGGGAACGGTGAGTCGGCCGCAGGACATCGATGTTCTGGTTCAGACGGTCAAGGATCTTGGTGTAGCGAAGCAGGTGGTTACGGACATCGCCGTTCGCTCCCAGAAGGTGAAGCCGGCGAACTACCAGGAGGAGGCACCGGCACCTCCAGCACAAGCCCCGGCCGCTCAGTCCGAGGTCCTCGCGCCTCCGGCTCCGGAGTGGCGGTTCACGGGCCAGCCCAGCCAGTACCGGCGCCCGTTCCGCCCGCCTTTTGCCTGGCCGTTCAAGGCTCCCTACCCGAACTATTCCGCCGTGCAGTATCCGCGTATCCTGCACGGTTGCGAGTTCCCCTACATCGGGCCGTTCTATCCGTTCCCAGAGCCCCCGCTGGGCTGGCGTAAGGTGACGCTGACCTGGCACGACGGCTTCTGGCTCTTGAAGTTCGGCGTCGCCCCGTTTGGACGTTACCACTATTGATCCGGGTTGCCTCCCCAGAGCCTGACGGCAAGCGAGCACGAGGACCCGCCCTGCGGCGGGTCCTCGTTTCGTTATGATCTGTCATCTCGCTGGAGTTGGCCTGAAGCGCAGGGTCGCTAATTCCGCTAATACCGGTTGCGCCGGCAGCCGATAGAGATTGCAGAGAATGCCACTACCGGCCGGCGCCCTGTTGCCCGATGGCCGGGGACAGACGGACCGGCAAACAAGCACTCAAGAACCCTCTTATCTTCCTCGCCTCGCTACAGCGCGGGGGGACGTCTCGCACGGAGGAGAGACATGACACAGAAGAGGCGAACGACAGTGCTGGGGGGTATCATCCTTGCGCTTGCATTCCTGCCCGGGTGCCTTGCCCTGGAACGCTGGGAGTACACCTCGATTGCGGCCAGCGCTGCTGCGCCGACCGCGGCTGCGATCGCCACGGAATCCAGCTTCGGCTACTGGCCATGGCCGGTTAGCCCGGCACTTTCGGATGACATCGAGCGGTTGATGGATCGACTGGAGAAAGAGGGGGTACCCGTGCTGGGGCCGATCGACAACCAGAACGCTCCCATCTTCTGCATGGATCCGCCCAGCGACAAGGAGATCTACGACGCACTTCCGCCCGTGCCCCATGGCATCCCGTTCATCTATGAGGTGCAGCGGAACAACGTCCGGTTTGCGGTGGAGAAGATCGTCGATCAGGTGGATGACTGCAAGGTCTTCCCGTTGGTCGGGCCGGCTCAGGTTCACCACTGTCACTTCAAAGTCACCGTTTGGTACGACGAGACCATCTGGAGTGCCTGGCCGATTCCGTGGAGCTACACGGACCACAAGCAGGAGGTCCTTTACATCGACAAGGACCACCTGCATCGTTGCGGGCACCCGGGGCGAGTCGCCTCGACTCGATAACGATCCTGTTGCCGACCTCCACCCCCTTGCACCGGTACTTTCGCCGGACAGGTGTGCGGCGGACCACGCCGCACACCTGTCGTCGTTATGGCTGGAGACGCTCTGACGGTCGCTGGGTATGCCGCGCCTTCCGGCCAAGCTCCGTCCGCTCCACGCCGGGGATCCTGGATGGCCGCCCAGCTCCCGAAGCTTACAAAGCCGCCGCATAGGGGCGTCTAGCGGCGAGTCGTCCTGTCGAGCTCGACGGAACCGAAGCAGAGAAACTGCTGGAGTGGGCCATGGTTCTGGGCGAGCAGCCCCTGATGGGCGGTCCGGCAAACAGCTCTTGCGACACGCCGGTTCAAACGATCCGCACCGCCGGGGGGTAGATGTAGTCCGCGTAGCGATCGGCAATCTCCGCAAAGTCGGGGCGGCCTCCGTGCACCCAGAGCCGGGCGGTGAACCGCCAGCATTCCCCGGTCTCCAGTTGCAACCACGGCGATCCCGCCTCACCAAGACCACCCACCGTGAGCAGGCCGGATTCCGGGTTCAGACGCCACCGGGTTGTCCAGGTATTGCCGGTCAGGAAAACCGCCACCCCTGCCCAACGACCTCCGAGCAAGCCGGAAAGATCGACCCATGGCACAGGTATTTGTTGCAGCTCGCTCGCTGTCGCAGCTCCGAAGGTGCTGTGTATTCTCGAGGCGTCGCTCACAAGAGGCGGCGCGAGCACCAGCGACAGCAGTCCGGAGCTTTGGGAACAGTTGCCCTGGACCGGACCGTACGCGGCGCTTAGCTCGCAACTCACGTCCACCAAGTACTGCCGGTCGCGACGGTCGAAGAACCGGTACCTGACCGTAGCGTTCACGTAGTCGGTATGGTTCAACCGCCAGCGCTGGAGGAGTTCGAGCTCACCGAACACGGGGCCGCTTGTCCAGCGGGCGGGGCCGAGGAGTTCGATTCCATGCGATGGTGAGGGGAAACCCGGAGGGGCGAGCCAGAAGCCCCCCGAGGGCAGGGGGGTATCGATGCGGCCCGCGGGGGGAGGAATGAGGTCGGCGGTGATCGCATACCCGTCCGGCGTCCGGACCGGATTCCAAAACGGCAACGGCCAGCGGCGACCAAGATGCAGCACGGCTAGTTGGCGTCGTCCGTTCACGACGTGCACGCGGTCGGGGCCCAGGCGATCGATGCGCACACGCGCCCGTCTTTTCCTCTGACGTGCGCCCGTTACGAGGCGGTAGATCTGTCTCTGCCCGGGCTTCAGATGGTCCAGGATCCAGTACGCCCAAACCTTGCCCTGCTCCCTGTGCAGTTGGCAGGGCAGCGGACGCTTGAGGTCCTTCCGCATCAGTTGGACCAGCGTATCCTCCGGCCACGGGACCGGGACCCGAACCGGCCGTCCAAGTCGCTCGCGCGGACCGGCGTGGATCTCGATAGTGAGTTCCGACGGATCGCTCAACTTGCCATCCCCGCTGTCTGTGTGGCCGCTGCGCAGTTCCGTAGCTGGCGTCCTGGGGTGGGCCGTTCAGGGTTGCTACGGCGACCGGCGGGCCGGGAGAGGGTTCCCTTCGTCGTCCAGGGGAGTGGGTTCGAAGTCAGAGGGGTTGACCCACCCGGCCCGAATCTTTTCTCCGGCCATGTAACGTTCGTAAAAGTTGCGATGTGCCGGGTTCGCATAGGGGTA
>JALSID010000366.1 GCA_026981825.1 Planctomycetota bacterium | reverse complement strand
CGGAGTCTTCGACGAAACCCCCAACTCCTACAGCGCCGTCTACTGCTACTACGACTGTGACCACGCCCGTCGTTCCCTGGGCACTTTCAACATCCTCTGGCTCATCGACCACGCCCGCAACAACGGAAAGAAGTACGTGTACCTGGGGTACTACGTCGACTCGTGCCCTTTGATGAACTACAAGGCAAAATTTCTCCCCCACGAACGCTGGCACCCTGATGGGCGATGGGAGCGCGTCGACCGGATTGCCAAGCCAGGTGGCGACGAAGACCAGAAGTAACCAACGCGTCCGCGGTTCCTGGGCCCCGGCCCAGACGAAGGATTGTCAGATCCGGGCCGGGGCTTTGTATGCGTCCGGTTCCGTCGGCTACCATTTGCACGAACGCCGATCAGGCGGCTCGCCGATGTGGGTCGCGTGGAATTCCAGACGAGGCTGACTCGGGCATCGCGACGAAGGGAACCCCCTACATCCATCGCGGCCATCGTCAACACCGACAATGCTCATCGCGCAACTGACCGACCCCCACTTGCAGGCTGACCGGGACGCCGTTGTCCGCGGCGCTCCGGTGTACACCCAGCTCGAGAAAGTGGTTACCGAGCTGGTCAGTACGCGTCCGGATTGGGTCATTTGCACAGGGGATATCGCGGACGACCTGTCGTCAGAAGCCTACGGGCATTTTCTCTCTCTGATGGAGGCGCTTCCCTGCCCGTGGGCGTGCATTCCCGGCAACCACGACAGCCGATCGGCTATGCGCGAGCGGCTCCCCGTGATCAGCGGGCGCGGCGATGCCCCGGTGCAGTTCGCCCTCATGGCCGACCGGATTCTCCTCCTGGGTATCGATACCATGGCCGCTGGCTGCGTGGAAGGAGAGCTCGATTGGCAGAGGGCCGACTGGATCCGGGCCGCCGTCGCATCTCACAAGGCAGAGGGGGTGCTCGCGTTTACTCACCATCCTCCTGGGCCAACCGGATCGGCCTGGATGGACGAAATCCGCCTGCGCAACCCCGAGCTGCTGGCAACCGCTCTGGCCGGGGCGCGGTTGCTCGCGCTTTTCTGCGGGCACACCCACTTCGAGCACCAGGGGGAATTCCTGGGGCGGCCCTGGTACGCCACGCCCGCGACGTCGTTTCAGTTCTCACGCGAGCGACCGGTTGTGCAGTCGCTGGTCCCCGCCTGGCGCGAGATCCGGATCGAAAAAGGCTGCGTGAGAACCGTGGTCCACCGGTGCGACTAGCGCGCTCTCAGTCGGTCGGCACGCGTGCACCCGATCCCTGCACTCGAACGGCTTCCTGGGAACGATCGGCCGTCCGGAGCGGCCCACGTTGTTCGCCCGTTCCGACCGCTGTCGATACGGGAACCGGTGAAGCCGACCGCCAGCCGTGCCAGGAAGTGAGGAAGACTCGGCAAGGCGCATTCGAGCATATTGGCACGGGCCACTGGGTTCACTAGGCCGAGTCGAGGGCATAGATTGGACGGCTGCTGTCGCAGCACGTCCCCTGGGGGGAACCGCTCGGATCCGGCGGCTTGGTCAGATGGTCTGTTACGCTTTCCCAGAACCTCTAGGGGGGCCGATGCGCGCACCACCGCGTGCCCGCACAGCTCATCCCCCCAACGTGTCTTTCCGACTTCGCCCGGAAGCGAGGCTCGGCGAGCGATTCAAAACGGTGCAGCCGGTCCGGTTCGTGGCAGGCCCCTCGTTCTGTTCTATTCGTTGGCGAGTTCGGTCGATTCGCCCGCTGTGCACCAGGCCATCGGATTTGCCGGGCCATGACCCCGACCGAGTGCGAGGCTGCCCTCGATCGCCGTCGTGATGAAACGTTTCGCTCGCCCAACGGCGTCCGGAAGGGTGAATCCCTGAGCCAGGCCGATGGCGATTGCCGAAGCGAAACAGCAACCCGTACCGTGCGTGTTCTTCGTCTCGATCCGCGGCCAGCGATACTCGTGGTATTTCTGGCCGTCGTAAAGGATATCCACCGCATCCCCCTCACGATGGCCCCCCTTCACGACAGCAGCCCGACATCCGAGCTCCAGCAACTGCTTGGCCGCAGAGTACATGTCCTCCAGAGACTTGATCGGCGCACCGAGAAGGACTTCAGCTTCCGGGATGTTCGGGGTAATGACAGTAGCAAGGGGGATGAGCTTCTGCTTTAGTGCATCGACGGCGTCGTCGTCAAGCAGCTTGTGTCCGCTCTTCGCCACCATCACGGGATCAACCACCAGGCTTTGTATTGAGCGTTGTGCCAGCGCATCGGCCACGGCTTCCACGATTTCGGCAGTTCCGAGCATGCCGGTTTTGACACTGTCGGCACCGATATCGTCCAGACAGACGTCGATCTGTTTGCGAACGAACTGAGCGGACGCGAAGTGGACGCCGTAGACACCCTGCGTATTCTGGGCGGTCACGGCGGTGATCGCCGTCATGCCATAACCGCCCAGGACCGACACCGTTTTCAAGTCGGCCTGGATGCCCGCTCCACCGCCGGAGTCCGATCCAGCCACGATAAGAACTCTGGCAATCTGGCTCATGCCACACCTCACGTTACCGTGTCGCTCCCAGACCCCACGCTTGTCCTGCCCCTACGAGTTCTCACCGCCCCGTGCATCCGCGTAGAGGGCATCCCAGTACATCAGTTCGTAGGCTTGCAGCAGAGTTGCTGCACGCTCAAACGCCACCGCAGGTATTCCGCGATCAAGGCCCCGTTGCACGACCGTGCGGCCGCTTTCGACCAGAGTCGCCGCGTCCGCGAACAACCAGAAGAACGCAGTTTGTTCGGGGGCGAAACCGTACTGGTCAACCAGAGCCTCGGCCATCCGACGGCAGTTGGCGCCCCACGCGTCCAGGTTGAACGTGAACGCGGCGGCAAGCTCGGGCACACTCGCGTACGTGCACAGCCAGCAAACACAGGCCGTGTAGGCGAACGCTCCAGGCAACGGCACGGATTCAAACGCCTGATCCGCGTCCACCCCCAACGCAGTTCCGAACAAAGCCAACGCTTCCAGAGCGCTCTGCTCCCCACCCAAAAGAGTCGCCAGGTAGGAGCGTTCGGTGGCGTCGGCGGTCCGATGCAAAGCGTAGGCGATCGAGCGATAGTCGCTAGTGATGATGTAGTACTGCTGAACGCAAAAACTCCGCAACGTGCCCCTGGACACACGACCTGCTTCCACCAGATCGAGAAAGGGGTGAGACCGGATTCTGTCTTCGATGCTCTGGAGTTTGCGGCGTAAGTCCGCGAAGAGGTCTTCGACGTTCATCCTTTGTCGCTCTCCATGTGCCGTGTTGTCGCGAATCTACATAGGCTCCGTTCCGGGCAGTCTGTAGAACACGTGGCAGAATCGGAAGGCGTCAATGGTGGGTGGCTCCAAGGCGGTAAACAAGTCTACCTTGCGAGCGCCCGGTGCCAAGCCTCTCCCTGGTTTCTTCCCGGGGGTGGTCCCTGGTTGCCGCTTCCCCTCTTAGTCTAGGCCCGTGTCCTGTTTGTGGAGCAGCCCCCTGAGCGCGGGGCGTTCTCCGGCGCTTCACCCTTACCGTTCACCCGCTTTCTCCCAGACCTACGTCGTGCGCCCGTGTTCGCGAGTAACTGCCAGGACCGAACGGACGCAACGGCGTTTCGTTCGGAGCACATTCCCAGGAGCCGTGGTTGCGCCCGGCACTGGCAGCCCCGGAATGGCCGGCAGTCTGTTGTTGTGCCCCCGCCTCACAGCACCAGCACATTCCTCAGTTGGGTCCGTCGCCGACCCTCAGAGGGCAGCCTGCGCAAGCCACCCGGTGTTGGCGTCGCGGACGGCCCCGCTGCCCCGCCTCAGCGGTATCGTCTAGCGCTTTTCCACCTTCCAAGGGCGATCCGACAAGCTTTCCGCGGAGCTGGGCCGATACAAACCATCGCCGCCCGGAGCCAGGCCTGACACGCTCGGCTGCTCTGAGCGGAACCCCAGCGCACCTGACGTCAGGCGAGCAGGTAGCGGGCGGTCCCCCACCGCGCCGATGTCAGCGCCCCGGGGGCGCAATCCCCGGGAACCCAGGGGGAGCACCGGGGAATCCAGGGGGCCCAAATCCCGGAACTGCGGGTGGCCCCTCTTGCTGTTCCTGATCTTGCTGTTGCTGCATGGCGAGGAGGACCAGGGCAGCAAGTGCATCCCCCGGGATGCTCAACTGAACCGTTGTCAATCGGTCATGGCCCCCGATCATCGCCTCTTGCAGCGCCTCCCTCAGCTTTTTTAGACCGTTCAGTTGCTTCTGCACCATCTGCTGCTGAAGCGGCTTCCCTGAGGCCGGCTGGCCCTGCTGGGGCTGGCCATGTTGCTGACCCTGCGCTCCAGCCTGCTGTTGTAGGTTCTCCAGCACGGACTGGATCTGGAACATGACCATTTGCCGGAGACCGGACACCTGCGCCTGCATCTGACCCGCAGATGGCTCGTCCTGAGAAACGATCGCGACACGGAGAACCAATTCGTCCCCCGCTCGGGCACTGATGGCCAGGGCTCCCTGAGTGGGGAGGGCAGGCTGCCCGCCTGCTCCCGTTCCGAACCCTGGCGGTCCGAACTGGCCCGGCGCTCCGCCCGGTCCGGCGGGGGCTGGGGCACCACCGGGAGCACCCGGTGGTTGATTGTTCGATGAAGCGCCGACGCCCGCAGCCCCTCCCATCTCGAGCATCTGCAAGCGCGCACCTGCCCCTGCAAGCCCTCCCGTCAACGGCGCAAGCCCCTGGAACAGATCGCTTGACGCCGCGATCAGCAGATCGCACTGCTCGGGCGCATCCACTTCCGACAAAGCGAGCAGAAGGTCTTCCGTGGGAGTTACCGTCACCTCAGAGGAACGCTCAATCAGCTTCTTGATCGTTTCCCTGTCGCTGATCACTACCGTCTTTTCGTCCGGTAGCCAGCCCGCAAACTCCACCTGCTGGGGCAGGGCAGCCAGCCCCTGAAGTTGGCTCGGAGCACCCGCTGGAGGTTCGTTCGACAGGCCTTCGAGAGCTATATCTACCTTCTCGGCCGAGTCGTCTTTTTCTTCCAGCAACACGTTATCCTGATTGTCGAAGTCGACGCCGTCCTTTCCCGGTTCCGCGTCCCGCACGTATATGGTCTGACCACCAATTTGCTCGGACTTGGAGTCGGCGAAGACGATCTGAGGGTTGACGGGCACGGACGTGCGAATCGCCACCACAAAGTCGATCTCGGGAGACGCCTGCAGGCCCGGGTCTTGCTCTCCTCCACTGCGCTTGCCGATGGAAACGGCAACAGCCACCTCTTCAAAAGCGGTGACGGGCATTCCGAGCTCTTGCTGAACCGCGAGCAGCCCCATCTGCACCATAGCGGAGACCGGGGCCGTTGCTTGGCGAAACACGCGGGAGTTCAGGACCTTGGCCGGTCGAAACGTAGCCAGGAGCGCCGGTTCGCCAGGAAGATAGCGGGCGTACCAGCCGAGCGACACTTGAGGCGATTGAGCAGGTTGATGCACGTTCCGAGGAGGCTCTGGCGTGGTTTTGACTTGGGCGGAAGGTTGCGGCTGGTCAGATGGTTGAGGCTGAGCCGGTGTGGGGGCGCTATCGTTGCGCGGCCACAGGAAGAAGAGTGCCAGCCCAAGCACCAAGACCGCCACACCGCCCCCCGCGCCGATCGCGATCCACATTGTATGCGATTTGGCCGTTCCCCGGCTTGCCGACGCCACACCCGCCGTGCCACTCGAGGAAATCACCGGCTCCGAAGCGGACGCCGCCCCTAAGAGGAACCCCAGATCTTCACCACCTCCGGAATCGCTGCCGGCTGTCTCCTGAGCAGGCGACGAACTGAACTGGATGTGCCCGCATTTCGGACAACGGACTCGCTTGCCGGCGTCAGCGGCCGCAATCCTGAGCTTAGAACCGCAGTTCTCGCAGGGAAAAATGAGTGCGTTCACGGGTCACCTCTTCTCCCCAAACGTACCCGAGCCTCTTCCTTAGTACTCCATTGTCCACGATATCAGTCGACACTGCAAGCAGTTTCATCGTGCACGGCGCGGTGCACTTTTCTCCCGGACGCCACCGGAACGTGATGCGTGTTCGTCCGGCCGTAAGGTACTTCGTAGGCCAACCGGTACCCTTGCAGATCGTTCCTTCACGACAGAGACGGGCCGTTGCACGGACCATACCCACGCCTGGGGGGAAGCGACCGTTGCGGGAAGGATTGCTCGTGCGCGCAAATCTTGGGCCGGTGGCGTGCGCTCTGTCGTCTGGGAGGGGGGGCAGGGGGCGGAATCGGAGCAACGCGCCACATCGCGTGCGAGGGAGCGCGCACGGGGAAAACGCGTCCGATAGACTAAACGACGGCCCTTCGGAGCCCACGGCTTGGGTGTCCCCGCCTTTGGCGGGATTCTTCGGGGTCATGGAACCTGCACCAGCGGAACATGCGGAGGCATCATGGGTGATAAGCGGTTCGTGGTGAAGTGGTGGACCGTGGCCGTTGCCGGCTTCTTGCTCAGCCCCGTAGCGGCTCGGCCGGACGAACTCTCCGTGAAGGTGCTCAGTATCCGCAAGATCTGGGACAAAGCGCCTCACAACGCCTTTACCGACTTGGCGTGGTTCAAGGATCGGGTCTTCTGCACATTCCGAGAGGGCAAAGGACACGTTTCGATCGACGGGAAGATTCGAATCATCTCGTCCAGGGACGGCGAGAACTGGCAAGATGAGTACCTGTTCGTCCATCCGGATCGCGATCTGCGAGATCCTAAACTCAGCGTTACTCCGCAGGGTAAGCTCATGCTGCTCTGCGGTGCCACCCTGTGTCAGCCAGACGGGCGTCGGCTCGCGTCTCAGACGATGGTGAGCTTCTCCGGCGACGGCAAAAGCTGGCAGCCGTTGCGGTTCGTTACCCGTCCCCACTGGTGGTTGTGGCGGGTGACCTGGTTTCGCGGTACGGCGTATGGGGTCGCCTACGGTGGGTCGGGATCCGATCGGAAAGGCTCGCGGCTACTGGCCAGCAGCGATGGCGTTTCGTACCGGCAGGTGGTCTATCCGTTTCTGGCGGAGGGATGGCCGACGGAGGCTACCATTCGGTTTGACGACTCAGGCGTGGCCTACTGCATCCACCGTCGGGATGGTAGCCCGAATAACGCGTACTTTGGCCGTGCAAAACCGCCGTACACCGACTGGACCTGGCGTCCGCTGAAGCTGTACATCGGCGGGCCGAATCTGATCCGAACCCCAGGGGGGAATTGGTTGGTTGCCGGGCGGCGGCTGGGGAGCGGCGGACCGAAGACCGTGCTCTGGGCACTGGATCCGGAGAAAGCGGAGCTAAAAGAGTTGTACGTCTTCCCCAGCGGAGGCGACACAAGCTACCCGGGGCTCTTGTTCGTGGGCGAGAATCTCTGGATCAGCTATTACTCGAGTCACGAAGGCAAGAGCTCCATCTATCTCGCGAAAGTTCGGGTCATCGAATAGGCCTGGCCTACGCCTGCTGCGCACACCTGAGCCTTGTCGGGGCGGTGCCCCCGTCGCAGGTTTGCGACACGGGCAGGACGGCTTGAGGGGGCAGGCGGAACGTGCGCGTCGTCGGTAGGAGTTCGGCGAATGCCCCGCGGCTATTGGTCTCAGGATGCAGGCAGCCGGTTGCGGGCGCGACCGCGTCTGGTGCGTGTTGCTCCGGCGGTGGATAGCGGCGATGCTCTTGCAACGGGCAGGACCGCCGATAGAATTCCTTGGGCCTGGCGGCGTAGCTCAGTGGTTAGAGCAGCGGCTTCATAAGCCGTGTGTCGGTGGTTCGAATCCACCCGCCGCCATTTCCGCCCGTTGGCTGATCAATCACACCGGTGGCACTTGCCGTGGGGCTCGTCTGGAGCGTCGCTCGGCGTTTCTTCGCTCCCATCCGGACGAGCAAGTCCATGGATTTGGCTCACCTGTTCGGCGACACGGGACAACTCCTCCGCCGGAACATGCTCGCGGCCGTTGTGCCAGTCCGTAATCGCCACCTTGCGCTGTTTGCGTTCTGCCGCTTCCTCCGCCGCCCGGATGCGGTAAAAGTTAACGATAGCCTCCCACGCCTGCTCGGCAGTCTCGACGTACGTGACCAGGCGGGCATGCTCTGGGTCGATCGTGCCCTCATCGACCAGAAACTCCAGGTCAACGGCGCGACGCCAGAACTTTTCGCCGAACAGGACCACCGGAATCGGCGGCATTTTGCCGGTCTGGATGAGCGTCAGGGCGTCAAACAGCTCGTCGATCGTTCCGTATCCCCCCGGAAAGATGGCCACAGCCTTGGCACGGAGGAGGAAATGCAGCTTTCGAATGGCGAAGTAGCGGAATTGGAAGCACAAGCCCGGAGTGATGTACGGGTTCGGTTCTTGCTCCTCGGGTAGAGTGATGTTGAAGCCGATGCTCTTGGCACCGACCTCCCAGGCTCCGCGGTTTGCTGCCTCCATGATGCCAGGCCCGCCGCCGGTGACGACCACGAAGTCGCAGGAGCCTTCGAGCTGACACGTCGTGGAGACAATGCGCGCGAACTTTCGCGCTTCCTCGTAGTAATGGGCCTTCTCTAGCAGCCGCCGTGCGCCGGCCAACCTGCGGGCAATGTCGGGGTCGTCGGGATGTTGTTCAAGCTGACGCTCGAGATGGGCGATGCGCGCTCGGATTTCTTTCTCGGGCCGGATCCGGGTTCCGCCCCAGATCACCACCGTCGAACGGATGTTGTGCTCCTCGAGCGCCATCTCCGGCTTCATCATTTCCAGCATGAGCCGCACGGGGCGGAGTTCGTCCCGGCGTAAGAACTGGCGATCTTCGAAGGCAAGGCGATAGGCTGCGCTCTTCTTCAGTCGCTGCACGAGAGCACGCTTGGCTCGTTGAGACAGGGCCTTGTTGTGCATTCCCCGGACCTCACGTGCTGCTGTCGATCCCTACCTGCGTCGCACCCGCGACGATTGCGCGCTCCTACCGCGACAAACGCCGCCGCTCTCGGTCAGGAAAACAACCACGAGTGCTGTTCACTCACCGTACTGGGCTACGATCTCATCCCGGGTCTTGCCGAGAATCCCGTACTTTTCGCCCACCTGCTTGAAGGCATCCAGAGCTCGCTCGATGTGTTCCGGCTCATGCGCCGCCGAAAGTTGCACGCGGATTCGCGCCTCTCCGCGCGGCACCACCGGGTAGAAGAACCCGATCACGTAGATACCCAGCTCGTACAGGTCGCGCGCCACCTTCTGAGCCAGCGCAGCATTGTAGAGCATTACGGGGACGATCGGATGCGACCCGGGTTTGATCGTGTAGCCGATCTGCTGGATTCCCTCGCGGAACCGTTGGGTGTTTGCCCGGAGCCGATCGCGAAGCTCCTGAGCCTGGCCGATCAAGTCGATGGCCGTCAATGCTGCCCCCACGATTACGGGCGGAAGGCTGTTCGAGAACAGGTACGGGCGAGACCGCTGCCGGAGCACGTCCACAATTTCCTGCCGCCCCGAAGCACAGCCCCCTGTCGCTCCGCCGAGAGCCTTACCCAGGGTGGTGGTGATCACATCGATGCGATCCACCACGCCAAGCTCCTCGTGCGTGCCCCTGCCGGTTGCGCCGAGTACACCCGTTGCATGGGAATCATCAACCATGACCATGGCACCGTACTTATCGGCCAGGTCGCAGATCTCCGCCAGCGGCGCGATGTCACCGTCCATACTGAAAACGCCGTCAGTGGCGATGAGCTTGCGCCGCGCGTCCTTCGCCCCCTCCAGCAGCTCGCGCAGGTGGTCCATGTCCAGGTGCCTGTAGACGTACCGCTTCGCTTTGCACAGGCGAATCCCGTCGATAATCGAGGCATGGTTGAGCGCGTCGCTGAAGACGGCGTCCTGGTCGGTTAGCAACGCTTCAAACAGGCCGCCGTTGGCGTCGAAACAGGAGTTGTACAGGATGGTTGCCTCCGTACCCAGGAATTCGCTCAGCTTTCGCTCGAGCTGAACATGGATGTCCTGGGTGCCGCAGATAAAGCGGACGCTGGACAGGCCGTAGCCGCGTTCCTGCAGGGCGCGGTGAGCCGCCTCGACAATCGCCGGGTGATTGGCAAGACCAAGGTAGTTGTTCGCGCAGAAGTTCAGCACCTCGCGCGGTTGATCGGGTGCCGGGTAGATGACCCCGATCCTGGCTCCCTGTGGCGAGACGATCACGCGCTCTTCCTTGTACAGTCCCTGAGAGCGCAGGGTATCGAGTTCAGCACGCAACTGGTCTTTGATCAAGAACGCCATGGATTTCCTCCGCTCGCAGCACACCCTCGCCTCATGCCGACCCGTAGCTCCGAGCCCCATCTAACGATGCACGTCCTTGCCGGTGATACCCGGGTCCTCGTTTTGAGTGTCAGGTTGTGGCGGCACTGCCTCAGCCGGCTGGCCGGGCGGGTGTAGGACAATCTTGCATGCCTGCCCACAGCTTAGCAATTCCATCGCCTCATCGATCCGCTCCAGCGGGAGTCGATGGCTGACGAGCGGTTCCAAGTTGATCACGCCGTGCTCAAGCAACCAGCGCGTCTTGTACCAGGTCTCGAAGATCTTCCGTCCGTTGAGCGCGCGGACCGTCAGGTTCTTGAAGATCAGATTCTGGGCTACTTCAATCTCGACGGCATTCGACGGTATACCGAACAACACAACGGTACCGCCGTTCCGTACGGCGCGGAACGCGTTGTTGATCGCCGCCGGAGCCCCGCTCATCTCGAGCACCACGTCGATGCCGTAGCCTTCATTTGCGTCGATCAGCTCCTGCACAAGATCCCCGTCGCAGGGGTCGAAGACCCGTGTGGCCCCCATCCGGACTGCGAG
>JALSID010000365.1 GCA_026981825.1 Planctomycetota bacterium | reverse complement strand
CAGAAGCGGCGCATACGTGGTGTAGGTCGTTCGCCCATCGATATGTGGTGACGCGTACCGGGCGCAATGGAGCAAGCTCGACGCACAGTACCTCACTCTCGGTGACGGCGTACAGCATCCTGCCGTCACGCCATGCACCGGCAATGCCCTTGTGAGATTTGTCGTGTACCGTGAGGCGCCAGCGCAGCGAGTCGATCACTCTCCCGGTAGGCCAGTCCACAACTACAATGTGACCGTACGGTTCGTGCCAGAGCCCGGGACCAGTAGTCACTAAGAGCTTCATGACCTTGCACGAGCTTACTGTGCAGGGGTAAACGACTCGAAAGGCGCACGTGACCGCGCACCGAGTCGCCCCGAAGGCGAAATGGTTGGAATCGTACGACTCACGTATAACTCGGCCGGTCGATGTCCGAGTCGCCCATCGAGAGAAACCAGTTGGCGCCCTCGAGCACGGCGGGGAACCGGTCGAGCCCGGAAGCTGTGCGCACCAGCAGGTAGCGTGAAGGATCGCGCCGCCAGAAACCAGCGTCGCGCAGTCGCTGCTCCAACGGCGCGCACGTCAGGTAGGCCGTTAGCATGTCGGCCCCAAGGTCGCGAGCCCGGTCTATCACCGCCGCCAACAGCGTGCTGCACGCTTCGTGGTCTTCCGGATCAACCACAATGTCGACCAGGAACGCCCGACGGTACCGGTACCCCCGCCCCGGCTCGCGTACCACGAGAACAGCGGCTCCGACGTACTGATCGCCGCGCCACAAGCCCAGTCGAACGAAAGACTGGCCAGGCTGCTGCACGTACTTCCAATTCATGTACGAGGCGTCGCGTTCTACCACCACGGGGAACCGCTGCCGGATACGGTGCCACAAGGCGTCGTGTTCCGTTCCGTAGCGTTCAACGTCTCGGACCGTCAGGGCACTGCTGGGCGTACGCAGAGCCCGTCGGCTTTGCCAAGCCTGCCAGCCCGCCAGCGCCGAGCCAGCGGGTATCGCAAACAGGGCGAAACGCACCTTGGCACGGGCGAGCCGCAAGGGACGGATCACGTACGCATACGTGTTCAGCGCGCAAACGTCGGTCCACCCGAGCCGTCGCAGCATCTCCCGCATGTACTCGGTCTGCCCCAACGATAGGCTCGCGGGACAGTTTTCGATGGCTGCCAGCAGGATCGCCGCACCCACACCATGGGCACGGGCCTCCTCCAACACCATCGTGTCCACGAACCAGGGCACGACGACCGACTGGTCGCGTACCTTCAACCGCACGGGGATGGCTCCCATGTGGCCGACGATGCGGCCCCCCTGCTCGTAGACCCACACGCGAGGCTCTACCCCCAGCCGCTCCGCCGATTCCAGGAACATCCAACGCCACCGGTCGCCGATCGTCGCCGGATCACGCTCAGGCCAGGCCTGCCGACAGAACTCGAGAATTGCCGCCTCCATGCCGGGCTCATAACGTCGCACCCCATCGGTCCGTGCGGCCCGGCTGCGCGGTGTTCCCTCGCTCTGGGCCTTGAGGGACTCGACAAGCCCTTGCAGTGTGCAGCGATCGGCCGGAGGGGGCGCGATATTGGTGGCCAGGTCTCGCTGAATTCGAGCGAGAAAGTCGGTCATCATGAGCGAATCCATGCCCAGCCGAGCCAACGGCCGATCCATGGCGACCTCCTCGAAAGGAAGTCCTAAAGTCGTAGCCGCAGCCGATCGCACAATGTCTTCGAGCGGCCGCTGCCCCGCAACCGGTCCTGCGTCCCCACGCTCGGTAGATCCGACAGCACGAGCCACCGCCTGAGCGAACGAATGCAGCGACGGATGGTCGAATACGGATATTGCCTGGGTTAGCCCTAGCCGCCGGCGCAACCGCGCAATCAGATCAACCGCCAGAAGCGAATCGATGCCGATCGCGTACGGCGAGGCCGTAGGGTCCAGCGACTCAACACTCGGGTAGCCGAGGGCATGTGCAACTTCCTCGAGGACGACCGCGCATACGTCCTGCACCGCCGGGGACCTTCTCCCTTCTGGCGATGCGCCTTTCGGCCGCAGTTCCGCTATGAGGGGGTGCTTGCGCCGCGCCTCGTACGCGCCGGCGAATCGCGACCAGTCGACGGCAGCAATCACTCGCTGCGGGGACGATGGGTCCTGGATGCAAGCCGCCAGCCAACGGCTGCCGTCGTCGGGCAAGATGCCGTAGTTGCCGATCCGCTCGAAGCGCATCAGGGTTTCGCCTTCGGCCATCCCCCCGCCCCGCCATGGCCCCCAGTTCACGGCTACTGCAGAGACGCCACGGGACCGAAGCTGCCGGGCCAGGCCGTCCAGATAAGCGTTCGCCGCCGCGTAGTGAGCTCGTTCCCCGGCACCGAGAACAGAAGCTAGAGACGAGTAGAACAGAACGAACGATGCCTTTTCAGATTCGGCCAGCTCGGCCAGCCAAGCGGCCCCGACCGCTTTGGGCCGCCAGACTTCCTCGATGCAGTCCCGATCAAGCTCAAGTAACACACGTGTGCGGTCTAGACCGGCTGCATGGATGATTCCCCCCAGCGAACGGCCGCTAGCCCTCAGTTCTTCCGCCAGCTTCTGCACCTGCTGCCGGTTGCTGACGTCGCAGGCCATCAGGCGGACGGCCTCTTCCGGAACGCCAAGCTCGCGGAGCCTCGTCAGCACCTCCTCGCCCACGGTGCCACGGCGGCTTAAGAGCCAAAGCTGCCGGGCGCCCCGGCGGGCAAGCTCGCACGCTGCAAGGCCGCCCAGCCACCCGCTGGCCCCGGTAACGATGTAAACCGCCTCCGGGTCAAGTGTGCTCTTCGCGTCGGGAGGCTCAGCGTGCTCGTGTACGAGCCGCGGAACCCACACCGTATCGCCCCGCACGGCGATCTGGTCTTCGTCGCCGACAGCCCCGAGCACATCGAGTACGCGCTGTATCTCCGATAGCTCCCGGATGTCGACGACGCCCCCCCACAGATCGGGCAGTTCCAGAGCTGCCGTCCGGCCAAAGCCCCAGAGCGCTGTTTGGGCCGGTTCGACGTCCTGTTCGCCGTCGACCGCCACGCCCGCTCGGGTGGCTAGCCAGTAGCGCGCCGCGCCGCGGCCGGCGCTCGTTAGCTCCTTAAGTTCGCGCACCAGTCGCTCAAGAGCTTCGGGCACCCGCTCGACATCGCGCAGGTCGAGAAGCCGCGTATCGATGATTAGCACCGGCTCGTCACAGTTCGCCCCCACAACCGCTTCTCGAATCGTCCGGTAAACGAGCACGCGCCCGTTTCCGCCGGCGTGCAGTCTAGCTAGCTGTTGTCTCGTCGGTTCGTCGGCCACGAGGACCACAGTCCTGGCTGTGGGCGCGGCCGACGAGGCCAACGTAACCTTATGCCACGAGACCACGTAAGCGGCGGGCTTAGGCCTGCGCTGCGCGACGTCCGCGAGTTCGCGTTCGAGACTGCCTGCGCCGAGTTCCTCACCGATCCAATAGCGCCGCCGCTGGAATGGGTACGTGGGGACGCGTACACGCCGCCGGGGGTAATCGGCGTCCCACCCGCGCCAGTTTAGGGGGTATCCGCGTACGAACAGCCTCGCAACGGAGTCCGATAGGACCTGCCAGTCCTGCTGACCGCGGCGAAGGCTGGGCAGCAGCTCCTTCTCTGCAGCCTGCTCGAGTTGCCCGGCCAGCCCAACGAGCACCGGATGGGGACCGATCTCGATGAGCACGTCGCAGCGATCGAGTACTTGATGCGCTGCGTCGAGGAAGCGCACAGGTCGGCGGATCTGTTGGACCCAATAGGATGCTTCGCACAGTTCGGCTGCAGCCTTCTGGCCGGTCACCGTGCTGATAAACTCGACCTGCGGCGGCCTGAATGCGATGTCGCCAATCTCGCGCGCGAACGTTTCCAGGATCGGCTCGACCATTGGCGAATGGAAAGCATGGGATACAGCCAGCAATTTGGTGCGAATTCCACGCCGCCCAAGGCGCTCGGTTATCTCCTCGACGGCCTCTTTGGGGCCTGACAGCACGGTCTGCGCGGGGGCGTTGACCGCAGCGATGGCGACCCCGCGCGACCCGTTCAGTTCGGCGCGTACGCAATCTTCGCCGGCAAAAGCGACCGCCATCGTACCTCCCGCGGGCAACGATCCCATCAATCGCGCCCGGGTGGTGACTAGCCGCGCGCCGTCCACTGGGCTAAGCCCCCCCGTGACAACCATAGCAGCGATCTCGCCTACGCTGTGGCCGCACACCACGTCGGGACGCACCCCCCAGGACGCCCAGAGCTCAGCCAGAGCGAGCTGGACACAAAAGAGCGCCGGCTGAGTGTACGTTGTGTGATCCAAGAATCGCGCTTCCGGCGTCTCTGCATCGGCAAAGAGCAAAGCGTCAAGCGGCCGGTCGAGGTGTTCGTTGACCAGCGCGATGTAGCGGTCCAGCGCGCGCCGGAACGTTGGACTCGTCCGGTATAGCTCGCGGGCCATGCCGGCATACTGTGCCCCCTGGCCGGTGAACAGAAACCCGACTCGAAGCTGTGTCGGGTGCACACTGCCCGCATAGCCCCGCGACGGGCGATGGCCCTGAGCGTACCGTTCGAGCGCCGCGAGGAGCTGCTGCTTCGACTCGCACGGGATTGCCAACCGATGCTCGAACGCTCTACGGCCCACGGCTAGCGAGAAGCACAGGTTTGGCAGATCATCATCCTGTGCGTCAGCCAGCGAAGCCGCCACCTGCCGTGCGTACTCGCGCAGCGCCCGTTCGGTGCGTGCCGATAGCGCAAGCACGTGTACGGGCCGGTCGGTCGCAGGTTCCCCGTGAGGCTCGTCTGGACCGTCGGGGGGTTCTTCTACAATGATGTGCACGTTGGTCCCGCCGACGCCGAAGCTGCTCACAGCGGCCCGCCTTGAAAGCGCAATCGTCTGGCCGTTGCCACCGCGCACCGCCGGGCGGTCCCACCGCAATGGTTCCCGTGCGACTTCGAAACGCAGTCGGTCCCACGCAACCTGTGGATTCGGCCTGGGGGATGTGATGGTTGGAGCAATGGTGCGGTGCCGCAGTTGCAGCAGCACCTTGACAAGGCCGATCAACCCAGCACCGGCTTCCAGGTGGCCAACGTTGGGTTTAATAGCGCCCAGTCTGACCCTGGGGGCCTCCGCAAACTTCGTGTCGGTCCACAAGCTCTTGTCGTCGTACGCCAGCTCTAGGCCACGGACCTCGATCGGGTCCCCCAGGGCTGTTCCCGTTCCATGGGTTTCGATGAAAGTGATCGTGCGCGGATCTACGCCTGCGGCCTTCAAGGCGGCCCGGTGAGCGATTGCCTGAGCCGTCGGGTTCGGTGCCGTGAACCCTACGGTGCCGGTGCCATGGCTGATACCGACGCCTTTGATGACTCCCAATACCGGGAGCCTATGCTTCTTTGCGGTCTCAAGCGGCATTAGGACGACAGCCACGGCGCCTTCGCCTAGGACCGTGCCATCAGCGTCGGCACCGAAGGGGCGACAGGCCCCCGTTGCGGAGAGAATGCCGAGACGACCAAGCTGAGCGAACCGAGCGGGGTCAAGGATGAGGTTAACGCCCCCCACCAGTGCGGCCGTGCAATCGCCCGCCGCGAGCGCGCGACAAGCGAGGTACAGAGCAGTTGCCGATGACGAGCACGCCGTATCGACCGCGAGGCTGGGGCCCTGGAATCCCAGGATCTGCGACAAGCGGTTTGCGAGACTGAATCCCTCCCAGCAGCGGTAAGGGCTTTTCGTCTCCTCGGCCCAGCGGTTGGCGGCGAAAACATAGTCGCCGTACATGACGCCCACAAAGACGCCGGTGCGTTGCACCTCTGGCCCCTCGGTCCAACCCGCGTCCTCCAGGGCCTGCCAGGAGACCTCCAGAAGAAGGCGTAGCTGTGGATCGAGCATCGCCGCTTCGCGCGGGGCGATTCCGAAGAAAGCGGCGTCGAATTCGTCGGCGTCGTCCACCAGCCCAGCCCAGTGTTTGCGCTGATCGCGGAGAGGTGCAAGAAAGGTCCTGCGTTCTGCAGGAACTTCTCGGACCGCACTGCGACCGTTGACAAGCAGCTCCCAGAGTTCGTCCGCGTTTCTTGCCCCCGCACACCGTACCGCCATACCCACCACGGCGATGTCGGTGCCGACGGCTTGGCCCTGCCGTTCGCGAGTCAACGGTGCTGCTTCGACAGCCCCCTCGCGTGGACGCGAATGTTTACGCACGGCGTCGACAATAGCGGAGACGGTCTGGTGCTCAAAGAGCAGCGTGGGGGGCAGCTCTGGATAGCGGCGCAGCAGGGCAACGGTGATCTCAACGATCTTGAACGAATCGCATCCTAGCTGGTCCAGCCGATCGACACGCTTGATCTCTTCGGGAGGAGAGTTCAGTTGCTGGGCGAACGCCTCCAACACGTAGGGCTCGGGATCTTCCGCCACTTCGACCGCCGGGGACGTTTCCGTAGAGGTGTGGCTGGTGTCCTGTTCGGCTGGCCACTTGAGTTCGAAGGCGAACCGTTCGATCTGGCGTTCCCTTGCGCGCACTCGAGCCGCAGCGTCCGTCTGGGTTTGGACATCGCCGGTCTTGTCGGCGGCAGGTGGTGCGCCTTGTTGCTGCTCTCCGTGCGATGAATCTGTCGCCGTTGGATCGAACTCGAGGTCCACATACTGTTTGGCGTCGATTGTGCACGCAAGGTAGTTGTCGCCATGTTCAAGCTTGTCAGGGTCGACGATACTTTCGAGGAACTGACGGGCAGGCAGGTTCTTTTTCGTGAAATTAATGCGGAATCGAAGTGCCGGTGCGCCAAGGGCAAGGGCCTGCTGAGCGAGGAACGCAACGGTCCGGTGCTCGACGCCGCGACCGAGGACGCGGCAGCTCAGGAGGAACGTGTCGACTTCCAGTGCGCGTGGTTGTGCTTCTTGGTCCAGCTTAGCGATGACAACACCGACCAAGCCGTAGTCTCCGAACCGGTCGGACACGCGGACCGTCCAGCAGCGGTAGCCTTCCTCCGACACGAGCTTCCAGAGCTCCGCTTCGGTTCGCCGGATGGTCGTGAAGTTGAACTGGTTCGTCCGCATCGTGAGCTGGGCGGCGCGGGGGAGGTCTTCCCGGTTGAGTTCGCGGAAGTCAAGTTTGAGTTGCAGGGACTTCAGGAACTGGCGGAAGTCTGCCACCTGGGCCTTCAGTTGCTGGCGCTGGAGCTCCTGGCGGTACATTTCCGTGCGCTTGCGGTCCTCGGCGGTGGCGGCCACCAGATCCAGTTCCCAGATGTGGTTCAGAAGACGGATTGCTTTGTCGGGATCACGAGGCCATTGCAGCGTGAGCACGTCTGGGCAGTTGGCTCGGACCTCGGCGCACTCCACGGGGTTATCGTCGATGAAGATAAAGCTATCGCGGCCCAGGTTCAGGCTGCTGGCCAGGGCTGAGATGTTTTGCGATTTCGGCGCCCAGTTGATCATTGCGCCGACGATGTGCGAGCGGCGAAGTGGCATTTCGCCGGCTCGTCGATCGAAGACTTCCCAGACGTCCTCTTCGCGGTTCTTGCTGCACAGGCACACCAGGACACCGTGCTCCGCCAGTTCGGCCAACCTGCGCTGTAGGTACAGGTGGTGTTCCGCGAAGCAGACGCCGTCGGGACCGACTTCCCCCACGACCCCGTCCCAAAGCGTGTTGTCGCAGTCGACGACGACTACCTTCTTGGGCGGCGACAGGAGGCGGTAGGCGCGCCGAATGATGATCGCGGCAAGGAAGCGATAGTAACCGGGCGTGTACGGGATGTGCCCGATTCGGTCCCTGTGCCGGTCGTAGTAGCGAGCGGGGTTGGGGTCGAGGTGATACACGCCATGCCAGGTGGCCGCCGTGAGAGTGTGCACTCCGGGGAGGTTGCGTGTTTCTTCGACGATTCGATTTTCCCAGTCGCGGATGTCGCTGTCCGTGGGGGTGGGCTCCGGTAGGTTCGAGGGCGTGATGATGAGCAGCAGAGGCGACCCACCGCGGTGGGCGTAGGCGCGCAGGGCGTTGAGCAGCTCTTCTCCCGCGGCTTGAACGCTCTGAGCGACCTGGCCTTTGTCGGCGAGTGCCGTGGGCGGAATTTCTCGCAGCCAGTCGCGCACGCGTACAAGGGCAACGTTTAGACCGCTCCGGTTGCAACTGAAGTTGCTCCGGGGGCTGAGGAGCTCTTGTACGACCTGGTTGTAGCCGGCGAATGTGGTGGGGGTGCGCCAGGCGATTTCTTTGGCCCAGTCCTGTAGCGCCTCACCGAGCGGCTCGGCCGTAAAGGTGGCGGCGATTGCCAGTTGTACCTCTCGCAGGTCGGCCAGCAACGGGCTTGATTCGAGCTCGGGAAAGTCGGTGAGAACGGTCGGCTCAGTCTGGTCGTTTTGGCCGTGGCGGAAGCGGTCGGCGATCGAGCGGGCGATTGTAACCGCGGCGCACCAGGACGGGATGGTGCCGGCAACGCCCGCGGGGCTGTCGTTCCAGCGTGTACGCAGTTTAGGGGGCCGGGCTATGCAGACGTGGATTCCGTCGCGTTGCCTCGCGTGGGCTAGCGCCAGTTCCTCGGTGGCCTTCTTGGTTGCAACGTAGGCCTCCAGGCCTTTCGGCGCGACTTCGACGAAGCTGGACGAGACGGTGCAGACCAGCCCCCTCGAAGACGCCAACGCTTCGGTGGCGGCCTCCAGCGGCGCGGCAGCCATTTGCAGGTTGCGTTGCACGTAGGCTGCGGCTGCGATGCCGGTGAGGCCAAGCTTGGGGGCCTCGCATGCGTTGAGGACGAGAATATCCAAGTGACCGTGAGTATCGGTCAGATCCTGGATGATCCGTCGCATGGCCTCGGGGTCGGCCACGTCGGCGCGGTGGAAGTGAACGTGGGCGCCGTGGTCGGCCAGCAGGGTGTTCAATTTCTCCGCGTCGCTCTGCGAGGAGCGGTAGACGGCATGCACGGTGGCGCCCGCGAGTGCGAGGGTGGCGGCGATCTCGGCACCGAGCCCTCGACTGGCGCCGCAGACCAGGGCTACCTTGCCTTCGAGGGGGGCGCGCAGTTCGCGCGCGTAGGCGGCCAGTGTGTCTACAGGTGGATCTGAGGGGGAGAATCGGACGTAGCTGCGCAGTCGTGCCTCGGCAACGGGTGAGCCATCGGCGCGGCGGATCTGGGCGTGGCTGTCCACGAGCCGCAGCGTCTGGTCGACGTGTTCAACGGTTAAGGTGTAGTCGAGCGGTTCGTCCAGGGTGATGCGCAGTGCGTTGCGCCAGCGGAGCTCTGCTCGGACAAAGAGGGCTCGCTCGCCGGGGAGTTCCATGCCGACGAGGTAGCTGAGCAGGCCGAGCAGGCGCTGGAGGGCGGCGAAGCCTGGGTTGTCGGGCACGGCCTGCGTTGTGCCGGGCCAGAGGTAGCGACCGTGGAGGACGACCCCGGGGAGGTCTTCGACGTCGTAGGCCCGAGGCTTTCTTGGGTGGCCCGGACGGACGTGGGCGTGGTTGTCTTCCGCCGGCACGGGCGCGTCGGGAACTGGGTAGCGCTGATGTGCAGAATGCGTCCCGTCGCGGGCATCATCCCCCTCATCCGCAGCTTGGATGCGGCACTCTAGAAGGAGCTGGCCGTCCTCGGAACGGACGCGGACGAGGCATGCGCGTACTGTGCGGTTGGTTGCAGATTTCTCGAGAGGCGTTCGGGCAGACGGAGTGACTGTGGCGACGTTCGCGGAGCGAGCCGCTTGTTGACGGACCGGCGCACAGGACGCAGGATCGTCGGAGGGCCTTTCTGGAACCCTTGTCGGATCGCTTACGGCGCCGGCGGATGCGCAGCTGGCGCCGGCGGTTGCCTGAGCTCCGCCGCCGCGTTGGGAAGCGGGCGGGGGATCATCCTGCATACGGTCCCCGTTTCGATGCCGGGCGTCGTCGGCGCCCGTTGCGTGCGGCGGGGTCTCCCCCGGGAGCGGGGTGTTGTCACCGGGACCGTGTGCGGGGCCGTATTGGACTTCGAATTCGCAGTGGATCCGTTGGCCGGGATAGACGGGATGACGGAACTCGACGGTGAGAACCCCGGCTTTATCGAGCAGTTCGGCGAGGGGGGCTTGTTCGGGAGCTGTTTGTATCTGCTGTACACCAGAGCGAGTAGCTACCGCGCGATCGGCCTCGGCCTCGCCTTGCTTTTTTCGGCGGCGCTCGGTGGCTGGTCCGACCGCTGCCACGGCGGCCTGGGCATCTCCGTCAGTGCAGACCGGAGGGCTTTCGACCCGTATGGCTCGCAGCACTTCCTGCAGGACGGCCATGCCGTGGACGACGTTACGACCGAATGCTGCGCGGCGCGCGTAGTGTGGGTCGATGTGCAGTGGGTTCACATCACCGCTGACGCGCGCGAAGGGGGTTACCGCTTTATCGGCGATTCGAATTGTTACCGTTCGTCGTTCGGACATGGCTGTCGGGATCGGCTACGATCTGGCGTGCACCGCTTCTGCACCGTTGCTGGCTGACAGGACGGTTAGGTCGCGTGATACGCGCTCAGGTCTGGTCGGTCGTTTGCACCGCGCAGCGGCTCCGATCGCTTCCCACGAGAAGGGCTATACGTTTTCGGAGGGTGTTGGGGAAAATCATTGCCAGGAGGTCGTCGATACCGATAGGTCGCAAGGTCAGGTAGAGCGTGGCGAAGGTGAGGAGGACGATGGCGCCGGCGGTGGCGTGCGAAATTGCGGTAGATGTCCGCTGTTCGAGCAGGTAGACGGTTACGCATCCCAACGTGGCAGCGAATCCAGCGATGAGTCCGTGGATGGCGAGGTCGATGGCGATCTGCCGGACGTTAAGAGTGGGGAGAGCGAGCTTTGGGAGGCGAATCCAGGGGTAGATGAGCAGGGCATGGGCCACCACGCACGCGACGGCCACCCCATAGAGCCCGAAGGGCAGC
>JALSID010000364.1 GCA_026981825.1 Planctomycetota bacterium | reverse complement strand
CAACCGCAACCAACGTCGCCGGTCAGGCCAGCCATCCTCTCGATGGCCATCAGCATTCTACATCACGCCGTCAAGCCGTCAAGAGCCCCAAAACCAACTCCCAAACGGCCTGCGGCCACCTCCGTAGACTCCTATCGGCAACCCAGGGTTCCCGCTTTTCGACTCAGCCGCTAACCCACCACCAGAGCGCCCGAAAAGGCGCCTCCGCCCACGGGCAGGCACAACTCGTTACCAAGAAGCATCTTATGTCAACCGCTCGATCACACCGCGCCACCGTATACCCCGAACCGCCCCGCTCCCGGCAACGTCAACGGCCGAAAGCGCTCTCCGCAGCCTCCTGCCCTTCCCCGCTGCAGTTCATGGCCCCCCCTGTGCCCCACCGTGCGACCTCCCGCCGCTTGCTCCACCCCCGGCGTCTGCAACAGCGCACTCCCCCCTTTTGGCCCCAGGAATGCACGGAACGGGCGACGAAAACGTGTTCCCCCGGCAGGACAAGTTGGCGGACACGAGCCAGGCCCCCCGGTCGAACACCGGCCGTGTTCGCCGCGACCTCAAGCCCCCTCTCCGTCGCCCGTCATCCCACGCTCCCGCAACCCGCCGATTCCGCTGCCGGACTCTGCATTCCCGGCCCAATCGAGGTAGAATGTGGCTTTGTACCCACCGGAGCAACACGGAGCGACACCCATGACCCGCTATTCCGGCATCTGGATCCAGGCACTGGCGGGACTCCTGAGCTGCTGGTGCATCTGGTCTTCGGCCCCCATGGCCCCCGCTCAGGAACGCCCCCTCGAGGTCGTGATCACCGATATGGAAGGTGGCGCCGGGACCGTGATCGCAACACCGGCCGGCGAAGTCGTGGTCATCGACTGCGGTTCCTACCTTCCCGATGCCCGGGACGCCCACCGCATCGCCGACGCCGTCCGCGCCCTGGGGTTCGACCGGATCCACCACCTCATCATCACGCACTACCACCGCGACCACTGGGGAGGCGTGTCGCAACTCGCCGAGCTCGTGCCGATTGAGCGGTTCTACGATCACGGCGACCTGGAGCAGCTCCCCGAAGATCCGAACTACCCCACCTACCGGCGCCGCTATCTGAAAGTCGCTTCGGGCAAGCGCACCACCGTTCGGCCCGGATTCGTTCTGCCCCTGGCGGGCGAAAAGCTCAACATGTGGTGCGTGTCCGCTCGCAAAGTTCCCTATGGCCCCCCGGTCCGGCCGTGCGGCATCCATGCACCGTCCCCCGACGATCCCACCGACAACGCACGAAGCCTGGCGTTCGTGCTCGAACTGGGGCCGTTTCGGGCTTTCTTCGGAGGCGATACCACCAGGAAGGTGGAACACAGCCTCGTCTGCCCCCTGAACAGGGTCGGCGAGGTGGACGTCTACCAGGCAGACCACCACGGCCTCGATTCCAGCAACCACCCGGTGCTGTTAGCGCGGCTCAACCCTACCGTGATCCTGATGCACAACGGCAAGAGAAAAGGGGGCGGCCCCAAGACGTTCAAAGCATTCCGCCAGGCGAAAAGCGTGCAGGCAATCTTCCAACTGCACCGTAGCCTGCGGTTTCCAGAGTGGAACGCACCGGATGAGTTTATTGCCAACCTCGGTGAACGGCAGACCGGAACCCCCATCCGAGTGACGGTCTCACCCGATGGTCGGCGCTACACCGTGCGGATCGGCATGGACGGCCCGCCGCACCACTTCAAGACCCGCCTCGACAAGAAGCGCCCGGAAGTTGCCCCTCCCATCGCCACTGCCGGCAACTAGGCCTGTCCGCGGAGCCGGGAAGCCATTCGCGACCAGCGGCCGGGGGGTTAGCGGACATACCCCCTCTGCGTCTTGTCGCCCCGGTCGGCGGGGACGCGCCTCGTTCCTTGCGGACGTGCCGGTCCGCCGATCACTCAGGCTAACTCGCGCCGCGGCCGCCCGCGCACCGTGCAAGCAGGGCCGCTCCGCTCACCAACGAAACCCGTCTCTACTGCGCCGCAACTGCCCCGTGGCTCCGTCGGCGACTAAGACGCAGGACGCCCAAAGACGGACAGCTCAGCGTCTCCACTCAAGCGCGCCCCCCATAAAGCCGCTCCACGCCTCCTGCCCTCTGGCCACGCGTTGCCCCCCCAAGGCTGCCCTGGACCAGCAGAAGACCATGCAGCATGCCCCAGGCGTCTCGTTTCTGCGCCACCACAGCGGACGCTGCACCGCCAACGGGCCGCGGCTGTGGAAATGGCCGTTCCCCGGAGGTCCAGGGGCCGTGACGTCGGTCGAGAAGCCGCGACATCGCCCCAACAACGAACCGCTTGACAACGGGCTATGTGACACTGTAATATGACAGTGTCATGAAGAACGAGCCGGAAGGAAGATGGACGATCCAACAACTGGTCGAGTGGGCCGAAGTAGCTTTGCGGGAGCTTGGGTGCGATCGTCCGGCGTCGGGCCGGGTACGCCCCGTGCCGGACGAGCGGACGATTCGCTACTACACGACGATCGGCCTGATCGATCGCCCCGCCGAGATGCGGGGACGGGTGGCCTACTACGGGCCCCGGCATTTGCTGCAGTTAGTCGCGATCAAGAAACTGCAGGCCGAGGGCTGGCCGCTGGTCGCGATCCAGCACCACCTGGCGGGGATCAGCCAGACCGAACTGGAGCGTCTTGCCGGGCTTCCGGACGGCTTCTGGACGCGGTTGGAGCGAGCCGCGGCGGAGCGGAGGCGCGACCATGGCTTGACGCCCCCTCGTGCGCGAGCAGCGGGCCGGGCGGCGAAACCGCAACGAGCCTTTTGGAAGCAGCCGGTAGCGACGCCGGATTGGGGCGGGCCATCCGGTCAGGATTTCGGCGTGGGCGCCGTACATCGGGTAGGAGGCGTCACCAGAGCTGTGCACCTAGAGCTTGCACCCGGGGTCCGCCTGGTAGTCGAGGGGGCGCTGTCAGAGCAGTGGACGGATCCTGTGGTACTCCAACAGCTACGAGCAGCGGCCGGCCCACTGGTCGAAATGGTTCGCCGTTTGCGAACGGCAGACCGTGCGGAGGACGACTAGTGCGGGAAGCCCACCGGGGATCGGGAGTTCGCGGCTGACGGCTCGCGGTCGACGGCAGGCAGAAAACGCAGGGTGTGATCCGTGGATCTGCTGGACTTCCTTTTCGCCCTCTTCTGGGGGCTCTTCAAGTTCATCCGCTGGTGCATTAGCTGGGCGGAAGAGGACCAGTAAGCAGCAACGCACGGCGCGAAGGCAATCGGGAGGGCGCAATGAGTCGAGTACTGAACAGATTGGGCGGCCCGGAGACGACGGGGACGGAAGAGAAGACGGGTTTTGGCTGTTTGCGCACGGAGCAGGGAAACCTCCCACTGGTAGCTCTCGAAGCGCGCTGGCATATCCACGGGTTGGTGGCGCGAGGCACGGTGCGACAGCGGTACCGCAACCCCCTGGAGGAGGCTCTGGAAGCTACGTATATCTTTCCTCTACCCGACCGGGGTGCTGTCGTTGGCTTCGTGATGCGCGTGCAGGATCGAACGATTGAGGCGGAACTTCGGGAGCGAGAGGAGGCGCGGGAGCTCTACGACCAGGCGATAGCGTCGGGCTACCGGGCGAGCATCGCGGAGGAGGAACGTCCCGAGGTCTTCACCTTACGGGTGGGCAACATCCCCCCCAATGAAGACATCGACGTTGAGCTCACCGTGATCTGCCCTCTGGATGCAACGGTCGATCAGGCGACGTTTCGTTTTCCTTTAGTGGTGGCACCACGGTATGTCTCGGGGCTTCCCCTGGACGGCACAAGCGTAGGGGACGGCGTCGTCCCTGACACCGACGAGGTCCCGGACGCGTCCCGGGTCACTCCCCCGGTACTGCTCGACGGGTTCCCTAATCCGGTTCGCCTTTCTCTTGAAGTTACCATCGATGATTCAGAGCTTTATTCCCCCCGCTGGATTGACGGGCTTGCGAGCTCGCTGCATTCAGTCCTTATCGAAGAAGGGCCGCCGGTACGTGTCCGACTCCAGCCGGGCAAGCGCTTGGACCGTGACTTTATCCTGCGTATCCCCCTTGGGCACGACGGGATCTCGAGCACGTTCCTGGTGGGGCGAAGAACCGACGCCGAGGAGGGTGTCTTCAGCGTTACTCTAGTGCCCCCTCGCTCGGATGGGGCGAAGACGCCGGTAGACATCGTTTTCGTACTGGATCGCTCTGGAAGCATGTCCGGCTGGAAGATGGTGACCGCCCGTCGGGCACTGCAGCGGATGATCGACACGCTGACCGACCAGGACAGGTTTGCGGTCGTGGCGTTCGACAACGTCTGCGAGTGGGATCCCGACGGCAACCGCACTCGCCGGAGACTGCGCGACGCGTCGAGCTGGAACCGATGGCGAACGATTCGCTGGCTGGACAACATTGACGCTCGTGGTGGCACCGAGCTTGGCCGCGCCCTCGAGAAGGCCGTGTCGGTGCTCGCCCGTGAGGGGCGTCGTTCGCCGGTGCTGGTCATCGTAACGGATGGGCAAGTGGCCGGAGAAGATGCGGTGCTCCGCCGGCTGGACAGGGCTGCTGGTGGGATGCGGCCCCGTGTGCTGGCCGTGGGGATCGACGAGGCCGTTAATGCCGGGCTGTTGCGGCGGCTCGCCCGCTGGGGAAACGGCGTGTGCGAGCTGGTGGAATCCAGCGACCGGCTCGAAGACACCATGGTCGCAATCCAGCGGTGCATTCGGCCTCCCCTTGTGACGAATGTCACGCTGCAACCGAAGGGGTGGGAACTGAGTGATAAGAGCATCGAGCCCAGCACGGCGGTCGATTTGTATCCGGGCAGGCCGGCGACCATCATGGGGCGGTTCCGAACGACTTCTCCCCTGGAAGATTTAGCCGTTCTTGCCACCGGTACGTTGGCAGATGGGCAACCGTGGACGTGCGAGGTTGCCGCCCGAACCGCTCAAGCAGACGCTCTTCTGGCAATTTGGGGACGGGAGAAACTGCGAGCTCTGGAAGATACCTACGTCCTGACATCGCGCGGTCGCAACCGGAAGAAGCTGGAGAAAAAAATCGTAACTGTCTCACTTGAGACGCGGATCCTCTGCCGATTCACCGCCCTGGTGGCAGTGGACAAAAGCGAGGTCGCCAACGAACGGGGCACACTGATCCATGTTACCCAGCCGGTGCAGTTGCCTCACGGCTGGGAGGTTGATCATCGTGTGCATGGCTACCCACAGTGCCTCGGATTCCTCGACTTCAGAAGCCTCGGCCGGCTTGACGTCTGCGATGAGGAGGCAATGCCGGCTGAAGATTGGCTGGAGGTCACCGTGGCGCGTCCCGCTGCGTGCGCGGATCCCGGGGAGTTTGAATTCTGCGACGCCGTCGACCGAGTGGAGGAGCTGATGGAGCTGCTAGAACAGTTGTTGACATCTGTTCATGAGGACGTCCTGCCGGCGGAGGAGCTCGCCCAATTTGTCGCGTTGCTCGCCGAAGAGCTTCGCCTTCTGGCCGACAAGCTGGCGCACGATTTGCTCCGGCAACGCTGCCTGGCCCTCTCTGAACGAGGCGCGACAGTTGCGCGACAGCTTCGCGAGAAGAAAGGCGGCGAGGAAATGAGTAGGTGGCTTCAGGAGGTCGGCGAGATCCTTCGAGAGCTATCGAGACCGCTAAGCCGACGCAAGTTCTGGACTCAGTAAGGACGCAAGCGTCTGATCACCATCCTGGACCTCCTCCTGGGCGGCGCCTCGGCAGACGCTGGGCGCCGCCTTTTCAATGCCCACATGACCGTCCATACGCCACAGGCGTTAGGCGGATATCCGTTCGCACGACCGGTCCCCCGCACACGCGCCGGCTACGACTCGTCGTTTGCCCGGTACGCTACCACTTGCACGCGTTCCGTCGTGACCAGGCCCTCGGTGACCATGTCGTCCAGGCGGGCGAGAAACGGCTCGACCTTGTCCGGTGCATCGACGATCTCGATCACGATGGGCAAGTCTTCCGATAGGCGGAGTAGGCTGGCGGAGTGCAGACGGCTGTGGCACCCGAAGCCAAGTACCCCCTTCAATACCGTAGCTCCGGCAAGTCCTTGTTCCCGCGCCGCGTCCACGATGGCGCGGTACAACGGCCTTCCCTGGTAGCGGTCGTCCTCTCCGATAAAAATCCGGACCAGAACCGCTTCACCGCTCAGCTTCATCGTCCACCTCCGCGATTAGAAGAGTTGTCCCAGCCGTAGTGCGATCCAAAAGGCGACCAGTCCACCGCCGTTGTTGGCCAGCAGGTTACAAAATGCGGCCCCCGTGTCGCCATCGCGGATCTGCGCTATTGTCTCGTGGGCATAGGTCGAGAACGTGGTAAGGGCCCCTGCAAAACCCGTCAGCAAAAGAGCCCGGGCTTCTGGCCCCATGGCGCCGCGTTCGACCGCCCGGCTCCACAGGAAGCCAAAGAAAAAGCAACCGGACACGTTCACCACCAGGGTTCCCCACGGGAAACCCACACCAATGATGCGATAAGCGAGACCGGAAAGGGCATATCGGCAGGCAGCGCCCAGTGCTCCACCAAGGGCAACGATCAGGTAACGGCTCATTCCACCAGCCTCATTTGCCAGCGTCCAGCCCAGGATGGTGTCGCCGACTGCGGCGGCCCAGGGCAGGCCCGCATGCTCCCACAGCCCGTCGACGCCGTGTGGGGAAGCGCCCCCCCAGCGTCGACAAGCCAACGCTTGATTATTAGCGGAACTGCGGTCTTGTCCACCGCGGCAGTGCTGTGCCGTTGGGCACCCCGGCGCGACGCTTCGGCCACGTCGCGCACCACGCACTCGCCAAAGCCGCGCAGTGCCGCTCGGGACGATAGAGGCCCCCCGGCGCATCGCCTCATCGGTCTATAAACCCCGCCTTACCCACTCCGGCCGGCTTCACTGATTGAGCGAACCCCACCCTGGTTCTGTGTGTCACGCGCCCCCCTGGATCATCCCTGGGCCCGCTGTCGCAGGCCACACTGCTAGGAGGCATACGGGACTCTGTCGGGCGTCGATTCCGGTCGGCTTCCGCCCCCCGGCGAGTCGGTACGTCGGTTGCTGCCCTACGCGTTAACTTGAGGCCAACGGATGGGAGGTCGCGGTGAGGGCAACAACGCGAAGGAACTTCCCCCGGGGAAGCTGTCGCTACAGCCGGCGCGGGCGTGGCTGGGCAGAACGCCACAGGCGGAGCCACCGGCCGTGCCGTATGGCACGGTCATTGACCTGCAGAAGTACATCGGTTGCAAGGCGTGTATGGTCGCGCGCAAGGCGGATAACCACACGCCGCGGGGAGTGAGCTACATGCTCGTCCTGGACAGGAGGTGGGACGCTATCCGCACGTGCGGCGAGTCTCCACACCACGACCACGTATGCAGTGCCAGAAGCCGAGCTGTACTCAGGTCTGCCCGACCCGGGCCACGTACCGCCGGCCAGAGGGGGTCATTGCCGTGGACTACGACAGGTGTATCGGCTGTCGCTACTGCATGGCTGCGTGCCCCTATGGCGCGCAGTTTCGACTTCGGCCACGATTACTATAGCTCGTGCGAAGGAGGCCCAATTCGCTCCGATGAGCGCTTCCTGGGCAGCCCCATCCCATGGGACGATATGAACTCACCAGAGTACGGCGAGTACCGCGACCGGGGGGCGCACCTCTCACCGTATCAGAACGTGCGCAAGTGCCACTTCTGCCTGCACCGTGTGAAGAAGGGGATGCTGCCGGCGTGCGCGTCTGTCTGCCCAGGCCGGGCGATCTATTTTGGCGACTTGAACGACCCGGAGAGTATTGTCTACCGGGTGCGCGACGAACAAAACCCCACGCAGGTCTGGTTCCGTGCTCTTCCCGGGCGTACCGTCACACAAACGAAGCCGGAAACGGGGAATGACCCGGCGGTCTATTACTTGACGTAATCGTTGGCCCCCCTGCGTGTGCGGAGTGAGGCCATGCGGACCGCACGGTTGCTCGCAGGACTGTTCCTCCTGTTCCTGACCCTGCCCGGGGTGTATGGCCTGGTGTGGCGATTCCGAGTTGGGATGATGGGGACCAACCTGACGAACGGTGCGATATCGGACCGAGGGTCGCGATCTACACCTTTTTCCTGGACATGTCGGCAAGTGAATTCCTCCTCTCATCGCTTGTGTACGGCTTCGGCCTCCGTCGGCTGTAGCGCGTCGGGAAACTGGCCGTTCTTCAGCCTTTTCTTTGCATACTGATCGGCGTGGCATTTTGACGGTGCAGGGTACCCCCTCCGACTCCTATACGTTTTCGGAACGCCCAATCCAACTTCTCCGCTCGGTTGGAAAGGGTTCGTCTATGTGGCGTATCTCGTCGTTCCCTTCCTCGAACTGGGACTGCTTGGGGGCATTAGCTGGCGGGATGAGCTTTTGTAGTCAAGACAGCGTCTCTTGCGCGTTCTTGCCATTACCGGAATCTTTGCTGCAGTAGGTGTGCACCGGGGCACCGGTGGTCTGTCCGCCGTGGTAGAGGCACGGCCGAAGTGGAATACGAGGACCACCCCGTGGCGTTTCTGCTGTCGGCGGCGGCCTCCGGAGCCGGTTGGTTCATGGTGCTTGGGGATCTGTTCGAGCGACAGGAGCGGGACTGAGGAAACGGCTTCCGGCCCCCCAGGATGGCTGGACCACCGGGCATGTCTAGCCGTGGGGGTTCCCCGCCAGCAGCCAGGGACCCCGAACCGGTGCGGCATCGCGTCAACTCCCAAAGGCGTACGGAGCTGCACGGGATGTGAGGCTTGCGCATCCACGGACGAATCGAATAATTCAGCGCAGATGGGCATACGGCACGCGCATGGGGAGGGAATCGGTGTCGGAAGGTTCCGATCGCGGCGACCATGTGCCGATGGTGAAGCCGGAAGATGTGGCAGCGGCCGCTGCGCTGGTTCGGGAAGCCGATGCCGCGCTGCGTCCACTGCGGACCCGATGGGTGGAACTCCAAAACACCCGGTTACGGCTGGAACGAACGATAGCGAAGAACCAGGAGCGTGCCGACCGCTATGCCACCCTGACCCGTTGGCTTGTCCCGTGGGCCTGGTGCACAATAGCGGCGGCGCTGGGTTGGGGCATCGTAACGCTGGCCCTTGTACTGGGCGACGTTTCGGTCGCCATTGCGGCCGGCGTGGGAGTCGCTGCAGCGGTCGCGGCGGGGATCGGAACGGCCCTCTGGTTTTGGGCTGCCCGGCAAGCCGACGCAAGGATCGCTCAAGCTGAAGCAGAACTGGCGCAGATACTGCCCGCCATCGACGCCCTTGAGCCTCATTATCGAGAAGCCGAGCGGCGGTTCCAGGAGCTGGAGGGAAAACTCAGACAACTCCAGTACGCATACACGTCGGAACTCAACCAACTGCTCACCGCCCCCTGGCGGCGTCTCAGTGGCCGCGAGTTTGAACAATTCATCGCACGCGTGCTCCGGTTCCATGGCTACGATGTCGAACTCACCACGATTTCATCCGATCAAGGCGCCGACCTTCTCGTGCGTGCCCCGAACGGCCGGAAAATCGCCGTGGAGGTGAAGGGCTACCCGAGCGGTACCACGGTTGGCAACGACGTAGTGCTCAAGGCGGTCGGAGGGGCCAGGTACTGGGGCTGTGACCGAGCAGCCGTGATCACGAACAGCCGCTTCACACGGAGCGCGGACGAGGCTGCCCGTCAGACCAACACGCTTCTCATCGATGGTACCCAGATACCGGACCTGATCAGCGGGCGCATCCGCCTCTAACGGCGTACCGAACGGCCGGTCCACACTATCGAGCAAGGCGTCGCCGGCTCGATGCGTTGGCCGAATCCGAAGTGCTGCTGCGAGCCTGACAGTCCGACGGTCGAGGCACCGCCTACCCTCCACGGGGCCCAGATCGTGGCCGGCTTGGCGGTGGCCACAACACGAGGCGCACCGGCAGGAGCGACGGGTCGATCTAGCGAAACGCGACGCACCGATGGCGCTGCCCCCGCATGCGGCTAACTTTGCAGCGGCAGCTTGCCGCCCTACGCCCTGAAGGTCGGCGGTGCCATTCGCGTTATGCCCGCACCCCGGGCATGGCCACCGGGTAATTCCCGTTCTTGTCAGGGAGGACGGGCGGTCTTGTGTCCCAGGTCATCGAATCCACGTCGGGACAGAGCTCCTCATCTGAGCTGAACGCCTCCTCCCACGTGACCCACTGACCGGAGTGGGCGGCCATCCGCCCCATGATGGCCGTCATGCAGGCATAGACGCAGCGTTCGGTCTCATTGTGCGGATAGTCGTTGCGAATCGCGTCGACCAGAACGTCCATCTCCACCTGGTACGGGTTGGGCTCGGGCCCCCTGTACCGCCAAAGGATCTCCGAGTCGTTCAGCGCGTGGCCCCGATAGATCACCGGGTTCGCTCGGGCGAGGTTCTGCATAATCCTGGCGCTCCGCTGGGTGCCGTGCACGTAGTCGGCGAACTCATTCCAGCACCCCGTCATATGGCGTCCCTGGGCAAAGAGCCGACTGCCGTCGCGGAAGATGTATTCGACGGCATAGTGATCCCAAAGCTGGTCCGGTTCGCGACGTACCTGGCGGCCCCCCTGCCCCTGGGCTGCCACCGGCCATTCGCCCTTGGCCCAGCAGCAGACGTCGATGTTGTGAATGAGCCAGTCGACGAAGAAGCTGCCATTGAGCCAGGTAAAGCAACTGTAGTTCCGAATCTGGTGGGCCAGTTCGTTCTCGCCGGGCCGGCGTGGTCGAAAACCAACCGGGCCGTGCATCCGGTAGGTTCGTAACAGGATGATCTGTCCCACCGCACCGTCGTGGATCCTCTTGATGATCTCCTGCCGCGGACGATCGTGTCGCCACATCAGCCCCCCTGCGATCTTCAACCCCTTCTGTTCGGCAAGCTTGCCGGCGCGGAGCACCCGGCGCAGTCCGGGCGGATCCACGGCGA
>JALSID010000363.1 GCA_026981825.1 Planctomycetota bacterium | reverse complement strand
TACGGGGGCACTGACGTCGGGCAGCCGTGAAGGGGGCAGAACCGAGCATCCCCGCTCACGTGTAGCTCAGCGTCGTCTACGCCGCCCGCGCTGGCGTCGCCGAGCTTTCGCGGGGGCTACCGTAGCCACCGCCGTTCCGCCCCCGTCGCCATCACCGCTCAATTGCGCCCGCAGACTCATGATGCGGTCACGCAACTCCGCCGCCCGTTCGAACTCCAGAGCTTCCGCGGCGGCGAACATTTCCTCCTCCAGTTCCCGGATGTACTCCAGTGTCACCAACTGCTCCTCCGTACCACGGATTGCCTTTCGGACAAGCTCACGGGCATGCAACTCCTCCTCAATGCCGGCCCGGATCGCCTTGCGCACGGTCTCCGGCGTGATGCCGTGTTCCTCGTTGTACTTGAGCTGAATCTGACGCCGCCGCTCCGTTTCCTCAATCGCCCGCCGCATCGATTCGGTCACCTGGTCCGCATACAGGATCACCTCCGCATTCACGTTGCGTGCGGCTCGACCGATCGTCTGAATCAGCGACGTTTCGCTCCGCAGAAAACCTTCCTTGTCCGCGTCCAGGATGGCAACGAGCGACACTTCGGGCAAATCGAGTCCCTCGCGGAGCAGGTTGACCCCCACCACAGCATCGAATTCCCCCTCGCGAAGCTGACGCAGAATCTGCACCCGCTCGAACGCGTCCAGCTCGGAATGGAGCCACTGACAACGAATCCCGCGGTTCTTGAGATAGGTGACCAGATCTTCTGCCAGGCGTTTGGTGAGCGTGGTGACCAGCGTCCGTTCGCCACGGGCAGCACGCCGCTGAATCTCCTCAACCAGCGATTGCACCTGCCCACGGGCAGGCTCGACGCGAATCTTCGGGTCCACCAGACCCGTTGGCCGAATCACCTGCTCCACCACCTCGCCGCCACATTTCTCCAGCTCATACGGCCCGGGCGTGGCCGAGACGAAGATCACCTGATTGTGCCGAGCCTCCCACTCATCAAACCGTAGCGGCCGATTGTCCAGCGCACTCGGCAAACGGAACCCGTGCTCCACAAGCGTGCGCTTCCGACTGTAGTCGCCCGCATACATCCCACGAACCTGGGGAACGGTGACGTGAGACTCGTCCACGAAAAGGAGATAATCGTCGGGGAAGAAATCGTACAGCGTGAACGGCGGCTCGCCCGGCCGCCGACCGCTCAAGTGGCGACTGTAGTTCTCAATCCCCGGACAGTACCCCGTCGTCAACAACATCTCCATGTCGAAACGCGTCCGTGCTTCGAGCCGCTGCGCCTCCAGCAACTTGCCCTGCTTGCGAAACCACTGGACCCGCTCCTTCAACTCCTCTTCAATCGCCGCAACCGCCTGGCGAATGCGATCCTCAGGTAACACAAAGTGCTTGGCCGGATAGATGAAGATCTCGTCTTTGACTTCCAGGACCTCCCCACTGGTTGGGTGGATCACCGCAATCTGCTCGATCTCGTCCCCCCAAAGCTCAATCCGATAGGCAAAGTCCTCGTACGGGGGCCAGCATTCCACCACATCTCCCCGCGCGCGAAACCTCCCGCGGCCAAACTCGACGTCGTTCCGCTCATACTGGATGTCCACCAGCTTCCGTAACAGCTCGTCGCGGTCGACCCACGCCCCTTGCCTCAGCCAAACCGTCATCGCCCGATAATCCTCGGGCGAACCCAAGCCGTAGATGCACGAGACGCTCGCCACAATGATCACATCCCTGCGAGTCATCAAGGCACTGGTGGCCGCCAGTCGAAGCCGATCCAATTCCTCGTTGATGGACGCATCCTTCTCGATGTAGATGTCCCGCTGAGGGATGTACGCCTCGGGCTGGTAGTAGTCGTAATAGCTGACGAAGTAATGCACGGCGTTGTGCGGGAAAAACTCGCGGAACTCCGCGTAGAGCTGGGCCGCGAGCGTCTTGTTGTGGGAAAGAACCAGCGTCGGGCGGTTCACCCGAGCGATCACGTTCGCCATCGTGAAGGTCTTGCCCGAGCCGGTAACGCCGAGAAGGGTCTGGTACTTGCGCCCCTCCTCAATGCCGCGAACCAGCGCTTCAATCGCCTTCGGCTGATCGCCCTTCGGCTCGTACGGGGCCACTAACTTGAATTCCTGACGCACCATGGTCTAGCGGCTCTGTCGTTGCCATCGACTCAACGTTGTCCCGGTCCTTCTGCTCCGCCCGCCGCTTGCTTCGTCCGCCTGTTGAATCGTAGGCCGACGCCGCCCGGCGCTTCCGCGACCCACAGGCCGTTCCCCCACCCACATACTTCGGCGGGCATACGCCCACCGCCCCTGCCGACCGACCTTCGACGCCTGCCCCACGCATTCCGGACACACCGAGCTCCCCTACGCTGGATCACCATGTCCGTCGGACTGGGCCACGAACCCCTCCCAGCCTGGCGTGCTCCGCCAAACGCTGCTCCACAAACGGCCCAATGCCTCGCACCTGTTCCAGATCCGCCAACGTTCGTAGACCCGTCTGCGTCCGGTACCGAACGATCCGAACCGCAAGAGTCCGACCGACCCCCGGCAACAGACAGAGCTCCTCGACCGACGCCGTGGCCGGGTCTACCGTGTACGCCGCGCGCGCAAGGTCCAGTGCCGGCCGAGCCTTGTGAACACCCGGCTCTCCACCACCACCGGCTCCCAGGACAAGCAGGGCAACCAACAGCAACCCGACTGCCGCCCACCATGCCAGAGGGCCATCGCGCTGATACAGTGTATCATTATGACACATTTCGCTGTGTATCACTCTGATACAGTTGTGTCTCAAAGCGACGCTTACGTCTCCCCTTGTAGCGTAGGCCGCTGTCCACCTAGCCGTGCGATTGCCCGAGGGCAGAACACATCACTTTGCGAGACAAGATGTTCTGTGCTATCGCTGAGCGTCGCTTGCGGAGGCACGGGATTTGCTAAAAGCGGGAAGCGGCCGTCCATTAACGGCACGACGGGACGGCGAGAGACGTGGTTTTGGGAGCCAGCGACAGCGACCCCGTGAGACCCCTCCGGCTCGTGCCCCTCCGCGAGTCGGAGGGTGTTTTTATCGCGCTCGCCCTTTCCGACCACGCTTGGTCCGCCGGGGACACTCAGAGCCCGCTGCCCGCTCACCCCGCACAGGTACGCAAGGGGATCCCGCCCGCCCCCGGCGCACGGTCCCAGCCCATGGGTGCCTCCAACGACTCGCCCGGACGGCTTGTTCAAGCCCAGCGACGGGGGCCGGCGTTGAGCCGGGCAGCGAGGTGCGGAGAACCCGCCGTTCGATCTGGTCCCCGCGCCTGCGTGAAACACAACGCGTCCGCCGAGATCACGGGGCCGACCGGCGGTGAGCGTCGCTGCGGCGGCCGTGTCACACTCCGCTCAGCCAGAACCTGTGCTGCCAATGACCAAAGGGGGCCCCATCTTCGCCGCTTTTGCGTCTCCAGCCCCCCTACGCATCTGCGCGTGCTTTGCCCGTGCAGGCGGGGCTTTTCTCTCCTACGTGGCGGGGTGGCGGACCTGAGGGGCTGCGACCAATCGAGTAGTACCGGAAGCCGTAGTGGGCCACCTTTTCGGGATCGTACAGGTTTCTGCCGTCAAAGATGACCGGTTCGGCCATCAACTCACGCATCCTGCGGAAGTCCGGATTGCGGAACTCGTTCCACTCGGTGACGATCGCCAGCCCGTACGCCCCCTCCAAAGCTGCGTAGGGCGTTTCTGCGTACTCGATTCTGTCCCCCAGGACCTTCCGGGTGTTGGCCATCGCTTCGGGGTCGTGAGCGACCACGCGGGCGCCGTGGTCAAGCAACTGCTTGATCAGGACCAGAGACGGCGCTTCGCGGATGTCGTCGGTCCGCGGCTTGAAACTCAGCCCCCACACGGCGAATTTCCGCCCTTGCAGACGGCCTTTGAAATGGGTCCAGATCTTGTTGAAGAGGACGTGCTTCTGAGCTTCGTTGACCGCGTCCACGGCTTCGAGGATGCGAGGCTGCACGCCGACGGCTCGGGCTAGCGAGGAGAGAGCTCGCACGTCCTTTGGGAAACACGAGCCACCGTAGCCGGCACCGGGGAAGAGGAACGCGAAGCCGATGCGACTGTCGTGGCCGATGCCGCGACGTACGTCGTTGATGTCCGCACCGAGCCGCTCGCAGATGTTGGCCATCTCGTTGATGAAGCTGATCTTGGTGGAGAGGATCGCATTGGCCACGTACTTGGTCATTTCGGCGCTTTCCGGGGACATCACGAGGAACGGTCGGTCGGTGCGGAGGAACGGAGCGTACAGCTCGCGTAGCTTCTCCGCCACGGCCGGCCGCCGTACGCCCACGACCACTCGATCGGGTCGTGTGAAATCATCAATGGCGGCACCTTCCTTCATGAACTCCGGGTTGGAGGCCACGTCCACGGGGACGCGGACCAGTCCGGACAGACGCTCAGCTACCCGCGCGTTCGTTCCCACCGGGACGGTGCTCTTGATGACGATGATCTTGGGCTGATCGATGTGCGGCGCCATCGCATCGACGACGGCCCACAGATTGGACAGGTCCGCCGCGCCGTCGTCCGCCTGGGGGGTACCAACCGCCACGAAGATCAGCTCACCGTGGCGAACGGCTTCACCGATGTCGGTCGTAAACCGAAGGCGGCCGGCCCGCACGTTCCGCTCGATCAGTTCCTCCAGCCCCGGCTCGTAGATCGGACACTCGCCGCGGTTCAGAGCGGCGATTTTCGTCTCGTCGATGTCATGGCAGACAACGTCGTTGCCACTCTCTGCGAAGCACGTGCCTGCTACCAACCCGACGTAACCGGTCCCGATGACACTCAGTCGCATGGTTCTGTCTGCCTCTGAGGTGCCTGAGTTCCTGTTGCGGCGACGCCCCCAGTTGCCGCCGCTCACTTCGCAAACCGACCGACAGGCTCAATCCAGCGAGGCTTCGCCCGAAGCGTCTCACTCCGGCCCTGTCGACCCGTAACCAGGTCGTGCACAGCTCATCGGTAGTTACGTTGCGGAATCTCCCCTGGTGTGTCAAACCGGAATAGCAGCGTGGCATGCGGAACACCACCAAACGGTACCGAGATGGCCTGTGCTGCCGTTGGTCAGCGAACGGGTCGGATTCCGAGGCGGCTTCGGACGCGATAGCCCCGCGTGGACTGGCAGAGCCGCGGCTCTTGTGGCTCGCGCGTGGAGCCGGGCGTGCTTCGGCCGTCGCGGCGACGCCAGGCCCGCCGCTGGACTTTCTTCTACCGCGCGGCCCTTAGCCGACGCGACTTCGAAACATCGCCCCCGCCGTGGCATCGCGGTCCGGGGCTCACGGTGATCGACCGTTGCGCGCGTCCTCCGCAAGCTCGTACCGCGCGCGCTCGGACGGGAATTTGTCCGGTGAAGGGGAACCGGTTCAGGTGCCCTGAGGCCGTTTCAGCCAGAATTCGCTGGCGACCGGTTGGAGCCCGGGCTTTGTTTCCACTTCCACGTCGCCGAGCACTCGCGATTGGCATGCGAGCCGCAGTCGACCCTCTCGTCCGATGGGGAGGAACGGCATCAAGGCGATGCGAATCTTCTCGATGACGGTCGGGGGGCTGAGATTTTCCACACCCGACCTGACCACCACGGCGCATTTGCCGCACAACCCATGGCCGCGGCAGTTCAGATAGCGGTGGACGCCTTTGTAGAGTTCCACCCCGTTCTCGAGCGCAACCTCACGCAGGTTGGCCCCCTCTGGGCACTCGACGGTCTTTTTCTCGCGAACGAACGTTACCTTCGGCATGGTTCCTTAGCCTCGCCAGGTGATACCCAAGGTAACCGTATTTGAGCGGGACGCCAAGCGAACCTACGGCGGGAGCAATGCGTGCTGCCGCCCGCTCGGCGAGTTGCGACTCCGCTCGTCACACGTATCCAGCAATCTTACGCGCCGCCCCTGGCCCGCCGGGCGGACGCCGCCCGCCCCGCTCGGGCGGGCAGGGATTGCCTGTCAACCCGCGCCCGGACCCGGCCGCCCCGGCGGGCGGCGCCGGACCGCCGTCGCGGAGGGAGGCGCGATAGCCGGCGCCCGGACCCACCCGCCTGCGCAGGGGCGTATTCCTCGCCAGCCGCGCCTACTTGCCGACCGGCCAGCAGCGGGCTCGCCAGGCCCCAGCGCATCCCCCACCCGCAACTGCTGGCAAAAGCGAGCCATGCCGCCCGCCCGGCGGCGGGTTCCGGGCCGCTTCGGGCCGGCGGCCGAAGCGGCGAAAGAGAGCGCGCGCCATCCCTTATGCTGCGACGGGGGGCTTTTCTTTCGCTCCGCGCGGGCCATTTGTGGCAGCGCTCCCTTAGCGCCAGCGCCTTGGGGCGGACCCGAGGACGGGTCACGCTACCACTGCTCCCCCGTCGCAGCGGCGGAGCTCCGGACCCGCCAGGCGGCGGACCCGGGGACGGGTCGCGCTACCAATGCGCCGTCGCCGGCGCGACGGCGGCCCGCCGCTCCCTTCGCCCCGCCAGGCGGCGGGCTCGGGGCCGCTTCGGCCCAGGCGGGCCGAAGCGGCGAAACAGAGCGCGCGCCATCCCTTATGCTGCGACGGGGGGCTTTTCTTTCGCTCCGCGCGGGCCATTTGTGGCAGCGCTTCCTTGGCGCCAGCGCCTTGGGGCGGACCCGAGGACGGGTCGCGCTACCAGTGCGCCGTCGCCGGCGCGACGTCGGGCCGCTCCTCTCTTCGGCGGGCGCCGTTGGTTCGCCGCCGCCGGATTTGTCCCCCTGCCCTTTGGGGTGGACCCGGCCGCTGGTTTCGCTACCCATGCGCTCTCGCCCGCGCGACGGCGGGCAGCCGCGGTTCCGCGGCGTCCGGCAATGCAACCGGACGCATTGGCGCTTCGCGCGGGCTCCTGCCCCAAGCCAGGGCGGGGAGCTCGCCTAATCCGGCGTTGGAACCGCGCTGGGGCTGGGCGCCGCGGGCGATGACGCGCGGCGCAGGACGCTCCGTGCCAGGGCCAGGACCACCAGAAGCACACCGAAGGCCAGCACCGTGCTTGCCCCTGTGGGAGCATCAAGGAGCACAGAGAACGTAATGCCCAACACGCTCCCACAAAACCCGAACAGCCACCCCAGGAGCAAGCGAACCGTCAGACTTTCGGCAAGCAACATGGCTGCAACCGCGGGCACGATCAGAAAGCAGAATACGAGCAGAACACCGGCCATCTGCACGCTACTGGTCACGACCAGACCAAACGTGGCGTAGAAACAGAAGTCCCAAACCGGCCCCCATGAGCCGAGCTGGTCTTCCAGCTCCGGATGGAACGACAGGATGCTGAACGGCTTCCGGCAAAGAACATGCACCGCGGCCACCAGGGCGTAGAGGATCGCCGCATGCAGGATGTCGCTGCCACGGACGAACAGCAGGCGACCAACCAACATACTTTCAGTCTGCTGGAGCGCATCAAGGGGACTCTTGTAGATAACGATCACGGTTGCTGCCGCTGCCACAGCATAGACGATGCCAATGATCGCCTCCTGCGGTATCCTTTGCTTGCGGACCCGCGTCACCGCAAAAACAGCAGCCCCCAGCAGCGTGAACAACAACCCCCCTGCGTACGGTGCCCACTGGTCGATCGGATGGCTTTGGGCTTCCCCCGCTGCAGTCGTCTCGCCGGCGGCCGGTTGCGTGCCCCCCGTATCGGGCGGTATGATCGCCTCTATGTCTTCCATAGTCAACTCCTCCGACGAATCCGGTGGCGGGGCGACCTGTTCGGTCTGGACGGGCGCAGCGGTGAGCTCCGGATCGGAAGCCGGATAGTGCCACAGGTGCAGCACGGTGGCGGTAACCGCGGTGCCCAGGAAGGCCAGTTGGGCGAGAGAGAGGTCGACGAAGATCACGCCACGGGAGACCACGTGCAGGCCAAGGTAGCAATGGATACCCGTTAGCACCAGGCAGGCCAGGAACGGCAGGAACAGATAGTTCCACATCTCCGGCCACGACATCATCTCCCTCCCGCACCGGTAGTGCTGAGGCCGCTGGTCTCGAGCCGCTTGATGGCGGCGACAATCGAGTTCGTGATGTAGTCCATATGGGAGAACACGTCCTTCGCTTGCGGAACCCCCCCAACCCATTCGGGGAAGAGAACGATCTCGGAGTTCGTCTCCTCCGCGATCCGCTCCGCGGTGCGTCGATCGGCCCAGGTGTTGAGCAGGATCAGGTGACAGTTCTCCTGCCGCATCACGCGAATGAGCGCGGCGGTGTGCGATGGTGACGGCTCAATCCCGGGCTTCGGCTCCACATATCCAACCACGCGAAGGCCGAACCGGTCGGCGAAGTAGGGGAAAACGTTGTGGTAACCGACGAATTTCGTGCCCCGGTACGGGCGCATCTGGCGCAGCCACTCGAGCAGTTTGCGCTTCATCCGGTTCTCGAATGCTGCGTAGTTGCGGTCGTACTCGGCAGCGTGCGCGGGATCGAGCTGCTTGAGGCGGTCGCGCAGGTTTCTCGCGACGATGATCAGGTTGACAGGGTCCAGAACATAGTGGGGGTTTCCAAAAACGTGCATTTCCCCCTGTGCTCGACTGATCTCCTTCGGAACTTCCTTGAGAACAATGCCCTGGGCGCAGTTGAAGTTGCCCGGTTGGCCGGGCAGGATGCGCGGGTTCCGGGCGCCGCGGAGAATGAGTGGGACCCACAGTTCGAGGTCGAGTCCGCTATGTACGAACAGGTCCGCTCGCGCTGCCAGGGCCATCTTGGCCGGAGTGGCCACGATCCTGTGGATGTTCTCAGGCCCGCGCATTAAACTCGTCACCTGCACCCGATCACCGCCGAGCAGTTGCACCAGATTCGCATAGGTAGGGGTGGTTGTGACGGCAACGAGGCGGCGCTCTTGCGCGGCACCTGGGCTGGTCTGCAACCCGATCAGGAATGCCAGCACGAACGCCCAACCGAATCTTGTCTGGGACATTGCTTTATCCTCGTTAGGTGTCTGCCCACAGCACCGTGTCGCATACAGCCGCCTGGGCCAATCGCCGCGGCGACGCAGATCGCTCAAAACCTCTGCCTGATGTAGTAGGGCTCTGGGGGATGGGCACCATATGCGAAGACGAACTGGACCCAGCCCGAATGCGCCGTCCCGCTTGGCCCATCCTCGAGGTTCTGCCGCAGCCACTGGTACTGCAGCCGGATGCGATTGAATTCGGTGAGGAAATAGGTGACGTAAGCAGTCGCGGCGAGCTGGTAGCCGTCGATCAGCGGCACCTCGGTGGCATCGAAGCGAAGCCCCCCGTACCACTGCCGCGCCCACCGGTACTGGTAGAGGAGATAGGCTCCAAGATCCCCTCGCGAGCCCCCCTGAGGATGTTCGAGCTCACTCACGTATCCTTCGAACTGGATCATCCATTCGCTGTAGATGTCCGGCCGGGGATCCATCCAGGTCCACATCACGTCGATCCCCTGAATCACGCTGTAAAGCGTCGAATCCCCCTCTGCACGACTACCCGTCGCCACGAAGCTGAAACCAACGTCCAGAGTTCGATAGCCGTCTCCGTAAGCCGGCCAGCGGGTCTGTCCAACCCGAGATTCCCACCCCACGGCCGGATCCCACTCGCGAAACACCTTCACATGCACCAAGCCCAGGGGGCGGTCGATGCCGTTGACCGTCAGTGGTGGCTCCTCTTCTTCCATGTCCAGGGGTTGGCCGTTGACGAATTCCACCGTGAGCTCGGGCGTCCAGCCCCCACGCTCAGTCAGCAGCTTCGAAAAGCTCAAGCCGGGCCGAATTAGCCCCTCCGAACCGAAGAAGCGCTGTTGGACAAAGGGGCGGTCAACCGTGGGCAGGTCGTGTTCGTCCGTCAGGTTCACCGGGCCGAGGTTCATTCGGAAAAGCCCCACTTTGGTGTGCACATCGCGAAGGGCTTCCGGTAACCGGTCACGAAACGGATAGTCGTGGAACAGGATGTACGCTTCTTCAACCTCAACCCCCTCGGCACCGAAGTCCAGCTTTAGCAGAGCATCCGCAAACGGATCCACCGCTGCTGTGGCGAGCAACTCGACGGCGCGCACACGGAAATCGTCCGGATCGCCCTCACCCAGGTCGGCGTGGAGCAGCTTTCCGGGTACGTCGAACGCATCCGGTGCGCTGCTGATTTGTCCGAGCACATCTCCGATTACGGTGATATTTGGGTTCAGCGCCGAGAGCCGGGCACCAAGCCCCGCCCCAAGCTCGGGCGCTTGAGGGGCTTGCTGCCGCTGCGTCTCCGCCTGTTGCAACAAACGCTCGATCTCTTGTTCGAGCTGCTCCTGCTGCGATTCCTGGGCACCGCTGGCGCCTTGAGCCGCCGAGCTGGCGATGGGAGCGATGCCGACGAGCTCCACACGGGTCCGCCCCTGGGGTTGCTCTGGGAAAGCGACCCCGCAGGCGAGACCAAATGCCAGTAAGCAACCAAATGCGCGGGTATAGCGACGCAACCGTCCGGGGCGCATAGTCAACCTCCTCAAAGGATCACGTGCCGAGGCGATTCCGCCCTACCAGGGATGCCAGATGCCGGTGGTGTATGTGGACACGACCGCGCGCACTCAACCCCCGTACGTTCGGAAGCTACGCGGGCGGCGCACGGGTGTGAAAGATGAACGGCCGGACGGGTAGCTTGCAGACAGGTCGAACCTCTTGCGTGTAACCACGAGCAGGTGGTTCATCGAGCCCCGAACCGCCAATGGGAACAGGCAAGGGAACGGTCAGTGTCTGTGCGCACGCAATACACCGAGAACCATGCTCGGCGTGGGCACCATCGTCGTGGAACGACACCACGCGGAGCACGGTCAGAGCGATCAGGACCGCGCACACACTGACCCATCGCATAGGCTGAACCTGTCGACGCCCAAGAAAGCAAGTCACTATCTACGGATTGTATCGGCTTTGCGGACCGGAAGAATGTAGCTGGCTTAACCACCCCGGAGCTTTCCGTTGCAGC
>JALSID010000362.1 GCA_026981825.1 Planctomycetota bacterium | reverse complement strand
CGCGGGCAATCCCTGCCCGCCGGGGCCCGGCGGGCGTACCAATGCGCCGTCGCCGGCGCGACGGCGGTCCGGCTCCTCCGTCCCGCCAGGCGGCGGGCTCGGCGCCGCTTGGGCCCGGGCGCGCCCAAGCGCCCAGAGAGGGCGCGCGCCCTTGCCAATCGCGCGACGGGCGGGCTGCTTTTCGCTCGGCGGGGGTCATTTCTGCCGCCGCTTCCTTGGCGCCAGCGCCTTGGGGCGGACCCGGGGCCGGGTCGCGCTACCACTGCTCCGTCGTCGCAGCGACGGAGGTCCGGTCCCGCCGGGCGGCGGGCTCGGGGCCGCTTCGGCCCGGGCGGGCCGAAGCGGCGGGGCAATCAGCCCCAACCCCTTCTGGGCCGCTCGATGGGCGGCTTTTCCGTTCTTCGACGGGCTTGATTCTGGCCCGCGCTTGTCCAGCTCCGTCGGGTTACGAAGAAAGCGGCAGAGGACCGCCGCACTCCAAAAAAAGGCGGCACAGCAGTGCCGCGATCCAAAGCGTCAGGGGAGTGCCGCACTCCAAAACCGCCGTCGCAGCGGCGGAGGTCCGGTCCTGCCAGGCGGCGGACGCGGGCCCGCTTCGGCCCCGGGCGGCCGAAGCGGCGAGCGAGGGGGCGCGCCGTCGCCGGCGCGACGGCGGTGCGGCTTTTCTTTTGGCGCAGGTTACTTTGCCACTTCGCCGGCGGCTTGGTCGCCGTCCGCTTTGGGGCCCTCCCCGGGGCCGCGTCGCGCTACCACGCCCCGTTCTCGCAGCCCCGGAGATGTACGCTCACGAGCGCGCACCCGTCGCCCCCCGTCGAAACACCCACGGACGCCTCGTACCAAAACCGGCTGTGCCAAACTACACCCTGGAAGCGCGACCCGCGCATGCAAGCGCGTACGTCTCAGCGATGAGCGACCGCCCGCCAGCACCGGGGCACCCCCAACCAGGCGCCTACCAGCTTTGACCGCCCGTGCGCGAGCTTGCCCGGAATATGCGCGTGAGGCGTAGGCCATCGGCCACGCGCGAGACGCACCAATCCCCGCGCCGCCCCCGCGGCTACCATGGCCGCCGCTTCGGGCCCCCGGCCGACCAAAGGTCCTTTCGGTAATCCTCTTTGCTGGGTTTGCAACCGTTCTACTTACACTCCAAGCCGGTTGGCCATTTCCAGACCAGGACCGACACCCGAGCTCGCGCCAAGAGACCCGTTTCAATCGCCGTCTGGTCTCACTAAACCTCTCTTCACCGACTGTGCGCACGCGCAACCGGAGCGAAAAATGGGCTCCTCCCGGGGTCGCTAGGCCCTGTCTGAAAACTGGTTAACCTGCCAAATGGCGAAGGCAAATCGCGATCATTGCTAGTGTAAGCATGACCATGTAGTGTGTAGCCTTCTTCTCGTACCGCGTGGCGATACGACGAAATTCCTTCAGGCGTCCCACCAGGCGCTCCACATTCCCGCTTGTACGCCTCCCGGTCGAAGGCCACGAGACGCCGTTCCGGACGCTCCCCCGCACGCGACGGAATCACCGGTTCCGATCCGAGACCTATCAGAAAGCGATCGATCGCGTCGCTCCGGTACGCTTTGTCCCCCGCCAATTTCGCAGGAGGCAGCGGCGTGCTTCCCTGTTCATCGGCAAGCGCCGCTTGGGTCGCGCGAAACACTCGCACGAAGACCTTCGCTTCGTTCACCTGTCCCCCCGTCAGCTCAGCGTGCAACGGAATCCCATTCCCGTCACAAATCAAGTGGATCTTCGTGCTAAATCCGCCCCGCGAACGGCCTAACGCTTCGTCGCCCCCCTCACCTCGCCCCTTTTTTTCGCTCCCGCGGCCGACCGGTGGGCACGCACAATCGTGCCATCCACACACCAGAGTTCCCTGTGCAGTCGGCCCGTCTGCTTCAGCCTCTCGTACGGCCGACGCCTGATCCGGGTCAACACACCCTCCTTGCGCCACTTGTTAAACACGTGATAGACCGTCTGCCACCGTCCGAATTCGGTGGGGAGATCGCGCCAGGGAGCGCCCGTCCTCAAGATCCATAAGATCCCCTCCAGCACCAAGCGCTCGTCCTTCCTGGGCCGGCCGGTCCGCTTCGGCGGAGGAAGCTCCTCCTTGACAATTGCCCAGTCCGCATCGGTTAAAATTGCCCGTACCGCCATGTGTCCTTCGCCTCCTGTCCGTGGGGCCGTCTCATCATCCTTCCCACATCCTTTCCACCCTCGCCCGCGCCGTCAAGACGGTTTTCAGACAGAGCCTAGCCGCCAGGCGTCCAATGCGGCTCCACCATCTGCGCGTTCAACTTCTCCCACTCTTCCCGCAATCGCTGCACTAGTTCCGGGTGCCGAGCCGCCAGGTTGTGCCGCTCGCCCAAATCACGCCCCAGGTCATAGAGCTCCCAGTCCCCTCCGTGCCGATTCCGCACCAGCTTCCAGTTGCCGAGGCGAATCGCCGCTTTCCCCCTGTAACGCCAGTAGAGCCGGTCGTGGGGCGGACCGCTGCGCTTGCCGGTCAGGTACGGCAGCAGGTTCACCCCGTCCAGCGCGCGCTGCGGCGGCACAGGACAACCCGCTGCAGCGACAATCGTCGGATACAGATCCAGCGAGATAACAGGGTACCGAAAGGTCTGCCCGCTTGGGATGACGCCTGGCCACTGCGCGAGCATCGGAACACGTATGCCGCCCTCATAAAGATCCCCCTTGCCACCGCGCAGGGGATGATTGCTGGAGGTCAACTCACGCGTTGGTCCGCCGTTGTCGCTCAGAAAAAACACCAGCGTCTTCCGCTCGAGCCCCTCGCGGCGAAGCTTCGCAAGCACAGCCCCAACCGAGTCGTCCAGGTTACTGAGCATGGCCGCGAATATACGGCGGTGAAGATCCCGGATATGGTCGAAACGCTCGATATAGCGTATACGTGCCTGCATCGGACTGTGCACAGCGTTGTATGCGAGATAAAGAAAGAACGGCTGGTCTTTGTGCCGCTCGATGAAGTCGATGGCCTCCCGTGTGAAGGCATCGGTAAGGTAGTCCGGTTCCTGGACCGGCTGGCCTCCTCTGAGTATGGGGTTGTTGGCGTCGTACGGTGGCTCGTTGTATCCCATGTGTGTCGAATACACCAGGCGGCCGTCGGAGCTTATCCAGCGGCCCTGGGAACCATCTGGCAGGGCACGTCGCCGCAGCATCGTGATCACGCCACGGTACGGCGGGGGGACGTAGAAGTGGCCCTCGTGCAGGAAGCCGAAGAACTCGTCGAACCCACGGCGCAAAGGGTGTTGCCGCGGGTGGCCCCCCAGATGCCATTTACCGATCAGCGCGCAGACATAGCCGGCGTCTCGGAGGTGTTCAGCCAAGGTGACCTCGGAGCGCGGCAGTCCTACGCGCGGATCTTCATTCTGGGCACCGATTGGGTTGTACTCGTACCCAAATCGCGTTGGATAACGGCCGGTGAGGAGGCCGGCCCGTGAAGGGCTACAGTAGGGCGCAACCACATAACCGTCCGTGAACCGCACGCCCCTGTGCGCGATCGAGTCGATGTGGGGTGTGGGGATTTCCTCATTGCCCTGGCAGCCGAGCTCGCCGTAGCCCAGGTCGTCCACAAAGAAGATCACCACGTTGGGACGTTCCGCGGCGGCAAGCGATGCCGGGACGCTCCAAAGCGCCAGGGCGATCGCCGCCCACAGACCGCCACATCGGACGGATCGACCGGACGACGAGAATCGAAGGCTGCGCATAAGCTTCCTCTCCGGTTCGAGGCACCATCAATTACCGCTCGGAGCCGCGTCAGGTTGGGGCGCGGTCTTGGCCACGCCCAGCGCGCACAGGTTACGCTTCGGCTCGTCAATGGTAAGCTCTCGCTCGCTCGCACGCACCGGCTGCCAGTTGAGCACAGCCCCTCGGCGCAGGTGCTCGCGATTCCGCCTGTGCGGCCGCAGGTCACGCGGGGATCTGGCGGCAATCGAGAGATCTGTGCACTAGCACAGCAGCGACAGGGCACCTGGTCATCCGGCGGCCGTCTTCCCGCGCGCTGGAGACAGTGTGCCCGGAATCCCAAGGCAACGTTCAAGAGCTTCTGTATTCGCTGACGCCGTATCGGCGCAGCCGCCGGCTTTGCAGCACGTGAGCCGTGCCCCCCGGAAGCCACGCGCCTACCGCGCCGCCTCGCTTGCCCCTCTGATCGCTCTCGCCCGCGTCTTGGCCCTTTCGATCAGCGGCAGCCCGGCTGTTCCTCGCGGCCTTCGACCCCGGAGGGGAAGCGGGCGGAGCCCGCCGTCCAGCCGGTCCGGGGTTCCGCCGCGCAGAAAGCGGAGCACTGGCAACGCGACGCGGCGCCGCACCGCCCTGCCGCAGGGGCGTTGAACGGTTTCGAAACCGTACACAGGGCGCCGATCCACGCCCCCTCCTACCCTCCCTCCCGAGCCGCAGGCGTACCGACGCAGCCAAGGACCGCGAGCCAGACGGAGCCGCCGCCTCGGGGTTGCTATCGGACAGCAGTGGGCAACGCCAGAAGAAATGCCACAGCACGCTCCCGTAGCCCTCCTGGAGCAACCAGCAGCAGGTGCCGTTTCCTGGTGGAAGCAGGATGACGTGCCCTGTCCAAAACCTTCGTCGTCGCCCAATGGCTCAGCTCCGTCGCATCGAGCTCCTCTAGCGGCGCGGCTCAGCCGGTGACCAATCGGCGGCTCCCGCTCACCCGTCGGCAGCTCCGCGGCCGAAGAAGAACAAACCGCAATCGTGCAGCCAGGAGGCACTGACTCCTTAAGCATGGACCAGGACGTACCGACCGCGGAGCGGCGTCGGCCGAGCGAGTCCCGGGCAGCTTTTCAGGTTCCCTGGGCGCTCGGAACGCCACCGCACCCGGTCAGGTCCCCCGAAGGGTCCCTACGGTGCACGACAACCGGTTTACTCCCGGCGCGGCGACGGGGGACTGCCCAGACCCCACGATTCCGTCCGGCCGCCTGCGCGGAGGGCGTTCCCCCGGCTGTGGCTGGACGGAGCAGCCCCCGCGCGCGTGGTCCGATAGGCCGCTCGACACAGCCCCTCCGCGCACGTCCATCGCGTCGAGCGCGACCCCCGTTACCGATCTCCCGCCGCTGCAACGCTAGAGGTAGCTCCAGGCGTGGCGCGGCCACGACAACGGCCCCCTCCCCTAGCAGGTGCCCAGCCTGCGCACCCCATATTGCAGCAGCCGCGCCGGGCCACCAGGCATTCTGCCCCCGGCGTCTTAGGCGCAGGTGCGCCGTCTCCCTCATCAGCTCCACCATCCAGAAGCCCCATCCAGGTCCTCGCCACCGAGACACTGGGGCGCCAAGGCGATTGCCCAAAGCGGCATTGTGCTGCTGAGGACTGCTCGCGCGCTCCGTTGCATCTGCCCGTCCGCCCGGAGCATCGGCGCGCCACAGTAGCCCAGACCAGTAAGCGAGCAGCTTTCTGTTCGGCGAACCGGGCAGCTCCGAGTTGGAAGGACCTACCCCTTGGAGGGGTTGTTCAAACCCGGTGCTCTACCACTTGCCGTGCATGCGCTTGCGAGCAGGAAGGCCCCGTGGTAGAATCGGTGGCAACTCTGCAGTACCGGAGGGCATTATGGGCGTACTGCGAAGCTGTGTTGCGGGGTTCATGCTCGTTGTCTGCGCCGCAGTCGCAGGGTTTGGTGCACACTCTCCACGGGATGCGAACGTCCAGGGGGAGAAAACGGACCGATCACCGACCGGCGGGCAATCGTCCGACACGCGGAACTCCTCGAACGGCCAATCCCTCACGCGGATTCGAGACCACCTTTCGAAAAGAGAATACCACGTAGCCTATGTCATGCTGGTCGCTGCTGCGAAGCGATACGCCGCCGATCCCGACGCTCTAAAAGAACTCGCCGACGTTGCCGGTGAACTCGTGGCCAAGGCTCCGAGATATGGCGAGCCTGTGCTGTCGGTGCTGGAGGTTGCACAGCTTACGTGCCCCGTCGACCTGGTACTCCCCCTGGAAAACGCCAAACAAAAGATTCGGCAGCGGCTGTCCACTGCCGCTCAGCAGCTCGGCCGTGAGGCGCCCACAGCCGGTGTTGGGACGCGACGTGTCGACGAACTGCTCGAGCTTCTACAAGAGGAAGTCGAGCGGGCGCGTCGGGCAGGTCGGGCGCCGAACCGGGCGAGGTTAATCGAGTACGACAGAGCGATCCAGCGCCTTGTCACGCGCGCGATAGGGGAACAGCCCTCCAAGGCAGACGAGTACCTTGGCTACCTCGAGAAGTCGGCGAACCTGCTGCAGGAAGCACAGAGGCTCAGTGATCGCCAAATTGTTGAGGCGATCCAGCGCGAAGTAGACGCGGCACTGGGCAGTACCGGGAAGATCGGCGATTTCAGGCCGTGCAGGTGCCTTATTGGGGCGGCCCAGCGAGGTGATGCACTTGGCCTGGACGGTATGAACGCTAGCCTGTGCCGACCAACCGTGCCGAAGGCGAGCGCCGTCGGCAAGTACACGGTAGCCCTTCGTGAGCTTGAACGTGTGGAGCGTAAACTCGCCACGCAGTACCTGAAAGCTGTCGTGTCGCCCGAAGCATACCTCCGAGCTCGCCGTGAGCTGCAACGGCTGGAAACAAAAAAACAGCGTCTGCTCCGGGCGCGGCTGCTTGCGTATCGATCCTGGGCAGGCCACGTCCTGGGCCACGCGTTGATGCGATGGGCTCGTGACCGGGTCTGGACAGATGGCGACGCGGTCCAGCTCTTTCGGACATTGCCGCTGGCCCAAATCAATCGCGGACTTGTGGACCAACACTTCAGAGGCACGCTGTCGTGGCTGATGGAGAATGCAGTGTTCCGTGAAATAAACGATGCAAGCGCCAGCGCCAAGCTGCGCGCCGAGTATCAGGCAACAGTTCCATTGCCGATCGAGGCTTTTTGAGAAGGGCGAACGTATCATGCGTTGTTATGCGCTGGTTCTGGCAATCTTGGGCGCCACTTCCGTCTGCACCTGCGTGTCGTGCTCCGGATGCCCGAAACCCGAAACACACGAAAGCTCTGCGGAAACGAAGGCAGACTCTACCAAGTCGGCGACCCAGCATACCCCCACACAGCGAGACCAGGCCGGGGCGGCCCACTCGACCGAGGAGCTCTGGCGAAGGTTGGAACAACTTGAAGAGCAGCTTGCCCAGCTGGAGGGCCGGTTGGAACGACCGCGTGACGCTGAGGCGACGAAGGCACTCGAGTTGGCACGGGCCCAAGCGAAGGAAGGCAATTACGCCCTGGCGATCGTATTGCTGGCCAACGGACTGAGCAAAGCGCCGAACCGAACCGAGCTCTACCAGGAGATGGTGCGGGTAGCGAAGGCCAGCGAGAGCGTGGATCTTCTCGAACGAGCCCGTGGTGTGTTGGCGAGTGCGGTGTACGCAGCAGACCCGGAGCTCGTTCCGAAGCTGCTTCCGTACGTGGGGGAGCTCGAAACGGCGGAACGAAACACGAGTGTGGACTTCAAACAGGCGGAGCTCGACCTCAAACAGGTCGAGCAGCAACTGGAGAACCTGAAGAAGCAGTTTGCCAGCAGGTGGCGCGACCCGGCTTTCCTCGACGCGTGGAGCCGCAATCTGGACGAGTGGCTCACCAACTGGCCAGACCAAGCTGGGGGCAAAGAGCTGGTCGAGGAACTTAACGAGTGGCGACTTCGTCTTGCCCGGTATCTTACGTACGCTACCGCCCTGCGCCAGGCCGAGTGGTTAGTGCTCCAGCTTGAACGGGAAGCCGCCCGGCAGCTCCCGTCTCAGGCAACGGTGGGCCGTCTCGGGCTCATGATCTCGACGCGACTCGAACCCCTTCTTGCCGACCCCGACTTGCCGGACCCTGTGCGCGGTACGGCAGAGAAACTCCAGAACCGGACGGAAGCCGCTGCAGACAAGGCGAGTTTCGCCATTAGCGAGTACTACTTCCAACGCATGAAGGACCGGCTAGACAGCGCGCGAAAAGCCGCCGAGAGCAAATTCACCAAATTGCCGAGGTGCCGCTGTGTGATCTGCGCCGCCCCTGATCTTACCCGTGCCCAGGCTCGCATCGAAAGAGAAGGCATCGACCTGCCTCCACAGCACCCGTACCCAAGCATGGTACCGGGTCCTCTGACGGAGATCCTGCGATCTCTTCGATCCGAGCAAGAACTGATGCAGGCAACGTTACTTCCCCGGATTACACATCCGAAGGTTCGCGAAAAGGCGGTCGAGCTTTTCTCCCAGATGGGACGCACTATGCGTCGCTATGAGCAAGCGCGACTGGAACGCTATCAGCGGTGGGCACTTGGCCAGCTCGCGAAGGCTCTGTACAGATTTGCGAGCGACGGGAACTGGACAAATGCCGATGCCGACGAACTTGCCAAAAACTATTCTCTCTGGAAGATCGATCCGTCTTACCTCCCTCCGGAAGCAAGTGCGGCGCTAACCTGGCTGCTCGAGAAGGCCGTGTACGGCGAACCGGGCTCGGAAACCGCTGCTGTGTACCGAGCCTTCTTTGCTTCCGCGCGACGCGAGCCACTGGAGGCCTTCTGATGAAGTTCTGGAATCGGCGGCTGGTACTCGTACGTATCCTGTTGTGCTACGCGCTCGTTGTGCTCCCGGTTGTCGCGGCGGCCCAGGAACAGGACGAACGAAGGGGCGATGCGGTCCCGACCAGCGCTGTCGCGGGACTGCACCCGGTGCTTGCTCGATCCGATCTGGCGGTGTTGCGCGCGGGGATTGGAGGCAACTTCTTGAAAGGTGACCTGGGCGAGTCGCTTGCAACCCTTCGGCCCATTCGGGAAGTGTATGCCCCCGGTCACCGCATGCAGTACGCCGTGATTCGCCACGCCGGAGCTGCGGGCTCACGGCTCCGGGGACCCGACCTGGTGCTCGTGGAGTTGTCGCCCGATGGGACTGCTTCCCGAGCGGTAGTTGTCGAGGTGAAGTGGGGATCGAGCCAGCTCTCCCAAACCTCCGTCGGTCGGCAGCTCAGTGCGGCGTGGACTGCCCGCGCCGTCCGCCGTCAGGCGGCCTTGGTCCGACTAGCCCGGACCGCTTTCGCTCGCGGACAAGTCGCCCGCAGGGCGCCGAGGGCAGGGACACCGCGGTTAAGCCTTGAGCTCCCTATAGAGGGGAAACGTGTGCTGATCTGGCAGGACGCGGAAGGCAACTGGTACTACGTTGGCGGTGTGTCCGCGGAAAGGCTGCAGAGTGCCCTGGAAAAGCTGGAACAAAGCCTGTGGCGAAATTCCGAATTTCTAGCAGCGGAACAGCGATATCTGATCCGAATCGCGACTGACGGGGAAACCCTCCACGTGCTTGTCGACAGGGTCGTTGACAGCGAAGCAAGGCAAGTACAGAACGTGCAGGAGCTTGTCATCCCCCTATCGCAGGGCCGAAGCAGAATTATTGAGACGCTTGCCCGACACCTGCAGGAGCTTCAGCCCGGCCTGAGTAAAGCAGAGGCACGGGCACGGGCTGAGGAGCTCGTGTCCCGGGAGGCTTTACCAGAGTTGCTGGAAGAAGCGCGTGGTCCGTGGTGGTTGAACCGTAGGGTTGTCCTGCCCGCCCTTGTCCTAGTAGGCATCGACGTGATCGTGGCTATCCTCGAGTCCTGGTACCGCGGTGAAGATCTGAGCATGACCGCGGCGCGCGTGAGCGTGCATGCGGCCTCTGCCTCGTCCGGAGTCGCGACCGCTATAGGCGTGACTAACTTCCTGACGAGCACCGAACTTGGCCAGGCGATCGTTGGGTGGCTGACTGCCTCCCTCGGCTACGGCTGGAGCGTGTACGTCAACGCCTTCGCGGGCGGAGCGGCAGCTTTTGTGGCCACGGCCGTCTACGCCTATCTCGGAGCCATGCTCGGCCTCCATTCTTGGCCCGAGGCCCACGTCACGTTTGCTGCTGGCGCCCTGGGTGGGGCAGCGAGCGTTGCTGCAGTAGCGGCGGTGTACAACCTGGCTCTCTTGGTGGGGACGGCGAGCACAGGTACAGCAATCGCAAGCCTGAGTGGGGCTGCCGCATCTAACGCAGCACTCGCTTGGCTCGGCTTCGGTGCGCTGTCCGCAGGCGGCTGGGGGATCTTCGGTGGATGGCTGGTGCTTACGGGCGTCGGAGTAGTCGCTTACCTGAGTGTGTATTTGACGATTATATTCCTTGTCCACGTGTGGCACGAGAAACGGGTTGCGGACCGATGGTTTTACACCGTTCTTGGCCTAGCCACGAAGCTGGAGCTAGCAAACCGACGCAGTCAGGCCGAACAGTGGGCGATGATGCGCGCAATGCAAGTGGAGGTTCCCGAAGCCGCACCGCCGCAGCCGTAAGCGTTAAGAGCCTGTCGCAAAACCCCGCGGCATAGAATACCGTGCGCCAGGTGCCGCGGAGGCACCACCTCCAAGGGAAGACACCCGACGCACGGAGGCAGATCATGCCCCGTACCAAGGAACGGTACCTTGTCTGTCCAGCAGAGATTGTAGCCATATGCCGGGAGATCGTCCAGGCGGTGGGGATTCGCGTCGTACGCAAGCCGGGTGAGCCAGGACGGCCGCCCACTCCTTTCGAGAAGGTAATGAACGCCATATGGTTCCGTCTCTCCACGGGTTCCCAATAGCGAGCCATACCCGAGTGCGCGTATTTCTGCAACGGCACGACCGCGCACCGCTGGTTCATGCGCTTGACCAGGGCAGGCGTCTTCGAACTGCTCTTCTGCGTCCTGGTAGCCCTTTACGTGGAGGGAGGCGTCCGGAAGCTGCGGGCTCTGGGCATCGACTGCACCCTCTGTCCTGCTCCGCTGGGCCGGGAGGGGACGGGGCCGAATCCCACCGGTCGGGGCAGGTCGGGGGTGAAGATCAGCATCGTCGTTGAGCACAATGGCCGCCCCTTGGTGATTCACCTCGCTGCCGCCAACGTGCTCGATTTGCACCTCCAGGGGCCGACTTTGCAAAAGCTGGCCGAGGAGGTTCTGGCCAAGCTCGGT
>JALSID010000361.1 GCA_026981825.1 Planctomycetota bacterium | reverse complement strand
TCCGTTCGCCTCTTCACGCGCCCAGGCTTCGATCAGGCGGTCGGAGAGCCAGCGGCAGGCTTGGACGAGAAAAGCACCCGAGCCCATGGCCGGATCGCAGATCTTGAGGTCCAGCAGGTCGTTCGCCGATTTCAACTCCCATTCGGCGGGCGATTTGCCTTCGGCCGGGCCGCGATAGACGACCGGGGTCAGGGTTTCCTCGACGATCTTTTCCGTCAGGCTCTTGGGGGTGTAATGCGTACCGCTCTCGCGCCGGTCGGTTCCAAGAACCACAACGAAAGCTCCGGCCTGATGAACGAGGGGATAGCCCCACGGATCGGTGCGCAGGAGGGTGGCGTAGGGAAGGATACGGTCACGCAGTGACGCATCGCCCCGGCAAACGGTCAAGAGGCGCGAGGATAGCTGGTCGTCGGCATTCCGATCCAGGGCATTGCGGACCGCGGATTTCGACCGCTCGCTGCGCTCTTCGAGCAGGGATACGACCTTGTCGCTGCCATCCAGCCGGGCAGACTCGATTTCACCCAGGGTGACGCGCGGGTCTTTGGCCTTCGATGAGCTGTCGAGTTCCAGCGTCACGTCATCGACACGTTTGACCGTGCGTTCCAGAAGGCCCTCATAGACGTGGCCGATTTGCTCCACGTCGAGCGCGCGGTAGGACAGGGTCCGGCCCTGGAAAATCTGGATCGCCTCCAGCAGCAGCAGCACGGTCCTGTCATCGATCGGCAGCGGTTCGGCCGGATCTGTGCGCCAACTCGTGCCGGGTTTGCGCCCTTCCAGGAAGGGATAGCGGTCCGGATCGAAAAGGGAGCCGCCCAAGGCTGGCAGGTGCAGTGTGGGATGTTCGATTCCGCCATAGACACTGCGGAACAGGGCTAGAAGGCGTGACCAGGCGGACCGGCGGCGTTCGAGAATTTCCTCGGTTTCCGCGCGAAGCTGGGCTCGTAACGTGGAAACCGCGTAATAGGCGTCGTAGCGGGAATCACCCAAGAGCAATAACCCGCGTTCTTCCGCTGCGAGCAGGAACACGAGCCGCATCATCACGGTGAGGCCTGCCTCATAGAGTTCACGCGGATCGATGTCGCGCAGAAGTTCCCGGTTGCGGTCCTCATCGGCCCGGTCGAGTGCCTGAACCAGAACTTCGACAGCACGGCGCACCTGTTCGCCGAGGGCGTCGGTGACGTCATCCTGGTGCTTCAGCGAACGTTCGAACAGGGCGGGAAGCTGTTCGTCCCCGGGTCCGAAGAAACGGCGGACACCCAGCAAGCTGGTGAATGCGCGTAAAGTTTCCGGCTCTTGCCCCCAAAGCCTAGCATACCAGCTAGCAAAGCTCGCCACGCTGCCGGAGGGGGCATGAACCAGCATCCAGCGCTCGCCATTGGTGACGATGCCAATCGGGCAGCCGGTTGCCCGAAGAAGAGATACCATACGATCCGCAGGCGTGGTGGCGAGGCCATTGAAGCGACGGGTCGCCTCCAGGTCCGTGTCCGACTCGAACACATGAATTAGCAGGAGCGGTTCATCGCCATTGTTCGGATTTACGAGAGCCAGATCGG
>JALSID010000360.1 GCA_026981825.1 Planctomycetota bacterium | reverse complement strand
GCCTTTCTGCGCAAGAGACCGGGCGAGCTGTGCCGAGACCCCCTCTACGCGCTGCCACGCCTTCGCCAGCGCCCGACGATCATAGTGAGGCTTCTCCGCGCCGCTTGCCACCGAAAAACGCCGCCACGTCCCGTCCACTCGAATCAGACACTGCCCCCTTTCCGGCAACCAGACAACAGCGGGGGGCATCGCTCCGGAAAACGGCAACCTCTTCTGAGGATCGAAGAGAAGATCAAGGCTCAGGCGAGTCCGTCTCGGCACATTGACCACAGGCTGCAGCGAAAGTGTTGTGTCCTCGTGCACCCGCCAAACAGGAAGAGGGTGCCCCTGCTCGACCCGGTGATCCAAGAAGTTCCAGCTCACCAGGCTATCCGGCGAGGCGGGCTCGAGCAGCACAGTAGCGAGGGGGCCGAGCGAGTGGTTGGTAGGGACAATGAACGTGCCCGGTGGCAGAGGTACGGTGCGGTCGCGTTCCTTCACCTGAACGCGGAGCAACCGATGCCGCTGGAAAGGCGTCTCGGCCCGGCTAAGCTGTTCCACGACCAGTTCCTGCGCGCGGACGACCGCCCCGGCGGTCAGTTCGAACACAGGAATGCCATGCATCATCAACCGGTGCACGAACCTGCATTCGTTGCGATCGATTGCGTAAAACCGGGGTACACGAACGGTTGCCTTCGGCTCGACCCGCCCGACGTAGGGCAGTTCCACCGTGTCGAAACCGTTGCGGCTCGGCACACGCACCCGCACCGTGCCGTCCTCGGTCAGCTCGCCGTCCACCGGGAGGTGAGTCCCTGCGACCGTGCTTGCTGAGCGGCGAACTTTCGCGACCAGATCCTGCAGGCGTCCCACATCCGAGGCGACCGTCTCCAGGACCGCCTCCAGCGTCGCCCGGGTAACCTCAACGCGCAGCCGATAGGGAATGCGCGAGTAGACCTCGAGCAATAGCGCCGGCGTACCGCGGAGCCCTGCGTATTCCGTGCTGTACCGCGCACCGAAGCCAAAGGTCCGCCACTGAGTCCGGTTGGCGGCGAAGTTGCCGTACCAGTTCGCGCTGTACCCACAAGTCTCGAGCCGCTTTTGTACGGCGGGAATGAGCCTGGCCTTGAGGTACTCGATCACATCCGAGGAAACAGCGGGATGATGGGGGATATCGAGAAGCATCTCATGGGCGTGCCTGGAGCCGTCCGTGGTATGGGCGTCAACGAACAGGATCGGCCGAACCCGTTGCATCAACCCTACAAGGGCACGAACTTCGGGGCTTTCCAATTTGGCGAAATCACGGTTGAGGTCAAGCCGTTGTGCATTTGTCCGCCAGCCCACCCCGTTTGCGGGTCCAACCTGACCGGGGCGATGATGCTTCCCCCGGCGGGCGTTCCCATCCACATTGAAGTCCGGAACAGCAAGCACCCGAATCGAGCGCGTGATTTCTTCCCCCTTATCCCCATAGGCAAGGTCACGTAGCACGGCAAGAATTGCCTCTTTGCCCGCGCACTCACCGGCGTGAATGCCCCCTACAAGCAGAACGGTTGGCCCCTTACCAACCCCGGCCGCAAGTATCGGCCTCCCTTCCA
>JALSID010000359.1 GCA_026981825.1 Planctomycetota bacterium | reverse complement strand
CGTGCTGGTTGCGCTCCTCCTGCCTGCGGTACAGCAGGCCCGGGAGGCGGCTAGGCAGACCCAATGTCGGAACAACTTGAAGCAGTGTGGGCTGGCACTGCTGAACTACCACGATGCTCATGGAGTGTTTCCCCCTGGTATCGTTGACGATAACAACTGCCCTTCTGGGGGGATGACCACGGGCTTCGTGCTGATCCTGCCTTTTCTGGAGCGTAGTGATCTCTACGACGCTTACAACACGCGGGTAGGCGCGCCACCGAGCTCGGTTATTCCCAACGAACACGATGAGCACGCGCACATGTACCAGCACGGCTACCACGGGCCTGTTTGGGCGAACGTGGTCAACAGCACGGTGATCACGCGGGAGATTGCCACCTTCTTCTGCCCGTCGAATCGGTCGGAAGGGTTGGTCTTCCACGCCCATCATGGGGGCGGGCACATGCAGGGCATAGTGATCCTGCCAGCGGCCACCGACTACGGGTTCTGCCACGGGGCCATTGCCGCGTTGTGCGGTGACCCAAGCAGCATCAGCATGCCTGCTCATCTGGATGGCGTCTTCGGGATCAACAGTCGGACGCGGGTTACGGACATCAAGGACGGTGCCGGGCAGACGGTGCTGATGGGAGAAATCGCCGGCGGTGAGGGGTTCGTCGGCACTTACGACTTTGACACCGATCGTCCTCCGGACAGCACCGCGCTCGACGGCCGCTCCGGCAGCCCATTCCCCCGTCCCTGGGGGGTTGATCAGCCGTGGGGGATGACCGCGATACGGAGCGACCAGGAGGGTCCAGAGCACGGTGGCTTGCATCGTGGCTCGATCTTCATCAGTGCATTCCAGCACGTGGGCATGGATCTGAAGATTGACGGCGATCCGGCCACGGAACTGCCGGCGCGGATGAACCCGAGGCTGGTGCGGCAAGCGCGTGTGCTGCGGCTGCCATCGGGCAAGATGCCGGCGAACGTCGCCGGGCCGAACCCGAAGTGCGTCGAGATCGACGACCGGCTCTCAGAGGCTCGGAGCGCGCACCATGGGATTTGTTACTTCCTGTTCGCGGACGGTTCGGTGCGCGGGCTGTCCGAGACGCTGGACCTGAGGGTGTACGGGGCGGTGTTTACGAAAGCCGGCGGAGAAACGAACGCGGGGGATTTGTAGCGGAGCTTCGCCGGCGCAGACTGCGCTTTTGCAGGCGTCTGTGCTGGCAAAGAAAAGGCATCCCGAGTGCGAGGCGGCGCGTGGGCGCGTCGCCTCGCCAACGGGGGCCGTACGGTCATCCGATGCTGCCCACCGCTTCGCACTCGTGCCCTTCGCGTTCGGCGCGGGTCAGAACTTCGGGCAGGTAGATCGTCTGAATGGCCTCCATTTCGCGATGGGCGACCCAGTGGTCGCGCGATTCCCAGTGCTCCACCAGAAAGAACAGCCGGGGGTTCGTCTGGGAGTGGTACACGTCGAACCGAAGGCAGCCGGGCTCCTGGCGAACCATGGGCACCATCCGCTCGAGTGCTGCCTTGACGGCCGGAACGTCCTCGTCCTTGTGCACGGTCAATCGGACGTTGAGGTAGAACATGGCCAGGCTCCTTTGGTTGCATCACACCGGCGAGCGGTAACTATATGCGGCGGTTGCGATGGCGGGCGATTGGTCGCGTCTCGGCGTCCGGGTGCCGCTTAAGCCCCCGTGCCGCCGCCAGACTTCCATCGGATGGAGGCGGTTTCGTTCAGATGCACCCCCCGCGCGCTGGGGCTTACGCGGAATCGAATTCGTTGTCCCAGCGACGGTCCGGTGCTTTGCGTGCGGCGTGCCTCGCCCAGGCGAAGCCCGCTCAGGATGATCGCACGCACGGGACGGCGCAACACGCCTGAGCGGCTACCGCTTCGAGTCCAGCGGTTCGGCTTCGGCCGGGCTGTAGGCAAGATTGGGCGCGAGCCAGCGTTCCACTTCCTCGACGAGCATGCCTTTGCGTTTGGCGTAGTCTTCGACCTGGTCGCGCGTGATCCGGTCCACTGCGAAGTACCGCGCCTCGGGCAGGGCGAAGTACAGACCGCTGACGCTGGCAGGGGGGATCATGGCGAACGACTCCGTGAGCCGGATGCCCGCTGTACGCTCGGCGTCGAGCAACCGCCACAGCGTCGCCTTCTCGGTATGATCGGGACAGGCCGGGTAGCCGAACGCGGGTCGGATGCCGCGGTACCGTTCGGCAATCAGGTCTTCTTTGGTCAGGTTCTCGTCTCGTCCGTATCCCCATTCCCGCCGGACGCGTTCGTGCAGCCACTCGGCGAACGCTTCGGCCAGCCGATCGGCCAGGGCCTTGGCGAGGATGGCCCGGTACTCGTCGTGCTCGCGTTCGAACCGGGCGACCAGCTCGTCCGCTCCCAGGCCGGCCGTTACGGCGAACGCACCGATGTAGTCGAGCCGGCCGGAGTCGAGCGGGGCGATGTAATCGGCCAGGGAGCGGAAATGAGTCTGACCGACGCGTTCCCATTGCTGGCGAAGCATGCAGAAGCGGACCAGTTCCGCGGAGCGATCTTCGTCGGCGAAGACGATGATGTCGTCGCCCACGGAGTTGGCCGGCCAGAAGCCATAGACGCCGCGCGCCTGCAGCCAGCGGTTGGCGATGATGTCGTCCAGGAGCTCCTGAGCGTCGTCGAAGAGCTGCCGCGCCTGCTCGCCCATCTCCGGGTGGGAGAAAATCCGCGGGTACTTCCCCTTCAGTTCCCAGGCCAGGAAGAACGGCGTCCAGTCGATGTATTCGCGCAACGTCTCCAAGGGGACATCGGGCAGCTCGCGGCGACCGAGGAAGGACGGCCGTTCGATGGGGGCTTTGTGCCAATCGACTCGGAACCGCCTGCGGAGGGCTTCTTCGTAAGGCACCAGCCGTTGCTGCTGGCGTCGCTTGTACCCCTCGCGGTCACGTTCCTGCTGCAGCCGGACCTCCTCGATGAACGCGTCGCGTTTCTCTGCGTCGAGAAGCGATTCGACCACCGGTACGGCCAACGAAGCGTCCTTCACGTGCACGACGGGTTGGCTGTACCGGGGGGCGATTTTGACCGCGGTATGGCGGCGGCTGGTGGTGGCTCCGCCGATGAGCAGGGGGATCTTCATCCCCCGGCGTTCCATCTCCTCGGCCACGCGAGCCATCTCCTCCAGCGAAGGCGTGATCAGCCCGCTGAGCCCGACGATGTCGGCCCCCTGCTCTTCGGCCGTATCCAGGATCTTCTCGCACGGGACCATCACGCCCAGATCGATGACCTCGAAGTTATTGCACCGCAGCACGATCGCCACGATATTCTTGCCGATGTCGTGCACGTCCCCTTTAACGGTGGCGAGGACGATTTTCCCCCTCGCGCCTCCGGAGGCGTCGCCCGCTTGCTGCTCCATGAACGGGGTCAACACGGCGACCGCTTTCTTCATCACGCGAGCGGACTTGACCACCTGGGGGAGGAACATCTTGCCGGCGCCGAAGAGGTCGCCGACGATGTTCATGCCGTCCATGAGCGGGCCCTGGATAACGGCCAGGGGCTCGCCGAGTTTCTCGAGCGCCTCGCGTGTGTCTTCCTCGATGTAGTCATCGATCCCGCGCACAAGCGCGTGCTTCAACCGCTCTTCGACCGGTTGGTCTCGCCACGACTCACGCGTCTCCTCGCGCTGCTTGGCCGTTGCTTTGATTCGGTCGGCGAACGCGATGAGTCGTTCCGTAGCGTCGGGGCGGCGGTTCAGCAGAACGTCTTCAACGTACTCGCGGAGCTCGGGATCGATGTCTTCGTACACCGCAAGCTGCCCCGCGTTCACGATGCCCATATCGAGGCCGGCGGAGATGGCGTGGTACAGGAAAGCCGCGTTCATCGCCTCGCGGACCACATTGTTGCCCCGAAAGGCGAAGGAGACGTTGCTGATCCCCCCGCTGGTCTTCGAACCAGGGCAGGCCTGCTTGATCCGGCGGACCGCTTCGATGAACTCGACCGCGTAATTCGCATGCTCCTCGATGCCGGTGCCGACCGCCAGGACACCGGGGTCGAAGATGATATCCTCAGGGGGAAACCCGGCTTTCTCGGTGAGCAGCTTGTATGCCCGCTTGCAGATCGCGACCTTGCGGTCAGCGGTAGTGGCCTGGCCCTCCTCGTCGAATGCCATGACCACGACGGCTGCTCCGAACCGTCGGATCGTGCGCGCGTGCCGGAGGAATTCCTCCTCGCCCTCCTTCAGGCTGATCGAGTTCACCACGGGTTTGCCCTGGATGCACTTCAGGGCTGCCTCGATCACGGACCACTTGGAGCTGTCGATCATAATGGGGACGCGGGCGATGTCCGGCTCCGCGGCCACGAGATTCAGGAAGCGGACCATTGCGGCCTCGGCGTCGATCATCGCCTCGTCCATGCAGACGTCGATCATGTTCGCGCCGTTCTCGACCTGCTGGCGCGCGACGCTGATCGCCTCCTCGAACTTTCCCTCTTTTATCAGGCGAGCGAAACGGCGGGAGCCGGTGACGTTCGTCCGCTCGCCGATCATAATGAAGTTCGAATCGGGCCGGATCACGAGAGGTTCGAGGCCGGCATAGGTCGAATAGCGCGGGACCTCTGGAATTTGTCGAGGGGGTAGACCTTTCACCGCCAGGGCAATCTGGCGGATGTGCTCCGGCGTTGTGCCGCAGCAGCCGCCGACCATGTTGAGCCAGCCGCTTTCGGCGAACTCGCGGAGCACGGCTGCCATTCTCTCCGGGGTCTCGTCAAATTCGCCCATCTCATTGGGCAGCCCTGCGTTGGGATAGCAGACGACAGGGACCGTGGCGATTGAGGCGAGCGTCTGGAGGTAGGGGCGCATTTCCTGGGGGCCAAGCGAGCAGTTCAACCCGACGGCGAACAGGTCGAAGTGACAGATCGAGATCCAGAACGCCTCGATGGTCTGTCCCGACAGCGTCCGGCCGTCCTTCCCCACAATCGTCACTGAGGCTATGACCGGAACCCGCCGGCCCAGTTCCTGGAAGACATCCTCGATGGCGAACAAGCATGCTTTGAGGCTGAGCGTGTCGAAGGCGGTCTCGGCCAAAAGCAGGTCGACGCCCCCTTCGAGCAGGGCTCGCACCTGCTCCCGGTACGCGTCGGCGAGTTCGTCGAACGTGGCGGCTCGGTAACCCGGGTCTTCCGCACGGGGCGATAGGGACAGGCAGACGCTTGTGGGCCCGATGCTACCGGCCACGAACCGGGGTCGGTCGGGCGTGCGAGCGGTAAAGGCGTCCGCCTCGGCGCGGGCTATTCGAGCGGCCTGGATGTTGATGTCGCGTACGGCGTCGACGAGGCCGAATTCGGCCAACCCGAACCGGGTGGCGTTGAAGGTGTCCGTTTCGATGATGTCCGCGCCGGCTTCCAGAAAGCCGCGGTGGATTTCGGCGATGACTTCGGGCTGGGTCAGCACCAGCACATCGGTGCAGTTCTTGAGCTCCCGAGGATGATCACGGAACCGATCGCCGCGGATCTGCTCCTCGGTGAGGCGGCGAGCGTGGATCTGAGTACCCATCGCTCCGTCAAGCACCAGAATCCGCTCGCGCAGCAGCGATCTCAGCAGTTCTGACCGGTCGTGTATCTTGTTCATCGTTCGGTCAGGCGCGTTGGAGTTGCCCATACCGTGCCGGGTCGGGTTGTTTGCCTTGTGTCTGCACCCCGGTGTCCCCGGGTTTCCGCCGGCTTTAGCTCCGTTGGGGGCACCGGGCCTCCCTCAGTCCCATGCGGCTGTTTACATCGTACGCGACAGGGGCTGCATGGCTTCCGATCGAAGCCGCCTGTACGTCGCGCCCTTACCTATAGCAATAATCGCACCTTCGCCAACCGCGACCAGCAGCAGAGTTGCCAGCTTAGTTCGCGCACCGGCCCAGTTTCGTGTTGCCGGCCCGCACGATCCGTGACAACCGGGCGTTGCGGCTGTGGATGGACCTACGCAAGCAGACGAGTTGGGCGAACTCGGCTGAGGGCCAGCGGTTCCTGGTGCCCGGCGAAGGGCGGTCGTTGTAACCAACGGGTTCTTCGGCGAGCAACGGCTGCGCGGCCCTGGGGCTCGGAAAGAGAGCCCTATCCGCCACCCGGCAGGGGACGGGTGCGATTGGGTAGGCCGTCGGGCGTTGGCTCGCTTTTCTCGCGCACCCGCCGGCGACGTTGTAGAGGGTGCGATGCTTCACCGGACCCGCGCTAGGAGCATCGGAGCAGGAGCCATCGCCGGCTTTGGCCGGGCATAGGGAGGCGAGAAAAAGGCGGGAGCCGGCCGATCCCCTTGACCGGACCGCGCCTGCTCCCGGTGCTCGTCGTAGTGTATGCCACCGACCGGACGTGGCCTGGCACGGCGGCGGGTTAAGCGCCGAGGCGGTCGGCGTGAGGGGTGACTTTCCGAATGTTCGGAGTCACGTCGGCTTCCACAAGGCCTGCCGCCCAACTCACCGCACCGACGATGAGCCCCTGGAACAGGGGGTTGGTCCACACGTCTTCCCGGTGCCCCATGCTCGTGTAGAACACCCTGCCCTTGCCGTGGAGACGCGCCCAGGTGGCCGGATAGGGGGGGCGATTGTACATGCGACCGACCATGCCCTTGGTGTCCTGGACCAGGATCACGTGCAGGTCGTCGGCGAAGTTCTTCAGGGCGTACCACTCCTCGTGAAGCTCGAACGATTTGCCCAGACGCTCTGCGCCGGGAAAGTGGGGATCGGCCACGATCATGCGCGCCCGCTGCTGACGACCGTGCACGATAAACTCGCCGCCCAGCATCCGGATGTACGGATCGCGCCGGTCGACGGGCTGGTTCTGGTTACGCGGCCCACGGCTGTGGAAGGTGTCGCTGGCGCAGTGGGAGCCCATGAATCCGAGGCCATCGGCGATGGCTTTGAGCAGGTTCTCCTTCCCTTTGGGGGACATCGGCGGCTGCCGGTCCGTACCGGGGCGAGTCAAATCGCCGGTGGTGTAGAAGAAGACCACATCGAAGCGGCTCAGGTCGCTGTCGAAGATTGTTCCGTCCTTTGTGGCGGTAACTTCGAAGCCGTGTTTCTCGCCCAACTCGGTCAGGACACGTTCCGCGTGCGACAGCTTGCCGCCCACCCGGCGGACGACGGAGTGTTCGAAGCCGCTCGATTTGGTGAAGAACAGAACGTGAGGCTTCTTGCCGGAGCGAGCTGCAGCTCGCCCGATCGGGAACGTGCTGCTCACCAGGGTGCATGCGCCGAGTCCGGCAAGGCGGAGCCATTCGCGTCGGTTCATCTTTAGCCTCCACTAGCTGTGGCGAATGCTGCGTAACCGCTTAGTTTCCAGTTGCAGGCTCTTTGGCGGGAGCGAATTCGAGGTAGTACTGGTAGGGGAGGAATGCGGTGTCGTCCACCAGCAGCTCGTAGCCGGCTTCCTTAAGCTCGTGCAGCACAACTGCGCGGGCCAGCTTGTGGTCGGGGGGCGGTCCAATGGGCAGCTTGCGCTTGAAGAAGTCCACGATGACGATTCGCCCGCCGGGCTTGAGTACCTTCTTGAGCGTCCGGAAGTACTGGACGCGGTTCTTGATGTGGTGGGTGGTATTGCAGAGGAAGATAACGTCGACGCTTTGTGGGGGGAGCATGGGACTCCAGGTGGCGGCCAGCACGGTGACGATGTTATCGATCTTCTTCTCTTTGCACCGGTCCTGGATGTAGCGGAGCATGACCTGGTCGATGTCACACGCGAAGACGAACCCTCCGGGCCTCACGGCGGCGGCGAAGCGACGGGAGAAGTAGCCGGAGCCGGCGCCGATGTCGGCCACGATTTGACCGGGGCGTAGGCCGATACGTTTAACCACCTCATCAGGCTTTTGCCACTTGGCGCGTTCCGGCCGCTCGAAGATCTCGGGGCGAGGCCCTCTACGCCGCGGCCGTTGCTGGCGAGCTTCTTGCTTCTCCTGGGCTTCAACCTTGGCACGCCGCTCCTGTGCGACCGAACTCGCACACGGGATGACGCAACAACACAACAGGGTCGCGATAATCGCGATGCGCCGCATGTTCAGCATTGGTAGTGCTCCTTCATAGCAAACCGATGAGACCAGGTAATCGGCGGGATTGAGGCGAGCAGCATTTCGAGTATACCACAGTCGTGCGCCTTCGTACCTCCTGCGCCAGGCGTGCGGGTAGGCGGACGTGTTTGTCCCGTTACCGCAAGGGGCTCTGGAGAAGCTCGGGCTTCTCTCCCGTACCGGCCGCGCAAGGGGGCGAATCCGCTCCAGGCGCACCACCGGGTAAGGCACGCGGTTGTCGGGTTTGCGGGCGCGAGTGCTCACGAGAGCGTACACTGAAGGCACGACTGCGGTCCGTTCAGGCGTTCAGCGACCGGACGGGAGACACGGCCGCTGCGGGTTTGCAAGAGCGGTAAGCGCTGCTGAGACTGGACAGTACAAGATGGCGCTCGACGAGGAACTGACAAAGCTGATCACCGCGATCCATCAGAAGGACTGCCGGGGAGCAATCGTGGTGACTGGGGGCGTCGTTCAGGCGATCGCCTGGCTTCTTTCCGTACCGGGCGGGTCGCGGTGGATCAACGAAGTGACGATTCCCTACTCCGCTCACGCGCTTGAGGACTACCTTGGTGGCCGGCCGGAGCACTATTGCGATGAGACGACGGCCGAGCGGATGGCTCGGCGGGCGCGTGAGCGGGCGGCGTGGATCGAACGGGAGCACGACCTGGTGCTGGGGATTTCGGCCACCGCGGCCCTGGTCACGGACCGGCCGAAGCGGGGGGAACATCGCTGCCACGCGGCCACATGGGACGGGACTACCCTCCGTGTGCACTCGCTCGTGCTCGAAAAAGGGACACGCTCCCGTCCGGAAGAGGATGAGCTGTGTAGCCGGATGCTGCTCAATCTGATCGCAGAATCGTTGGGCCTGACGGAGCGGGTTGCCCTCCGGCTGCGGTCGGGCGATCGGTTCACCGAGCGTCACCAGGCCGCTCCTGGCCCCCTGTGGCGGCTCTTCCATGGAGCCACCCGGCGAATCACCCAGCTCCCGGGAGGCGCGTTGCAGGAAGATGCTCCGGTTCCGAAAGCCGTTCTGCCCGGCTCCTTCAATCCCCTGCATGAAGGCCATATCGCCCTGGCGAGAGTTGCAGCGGACATGATCGGAGCGCCGGTTCACTTTGAGCTATCCGTGACGAATGTGGACAAACCGCGTCTGAGTGGTTCCGAAGTGCTTCGCCGAGCGGCCCAGTTCGAGTGGTGGGCGACGCTGGAGCTGACCGATGCACCGTTGTTCATGCAGAAGGCCGACCTGTTCCCTGGGTGTACGTTCGTCGTGGGGGCGGACACGGCCGAGCGGATCCTGGAACCGCGCTACTACAAGGACGGGGATGTGGGAGTCCTCGAGGCGCTGCAGCACCTGGCGGCGCGGAAGTGCCGGCTCCTGGTTGCGGCACGACGCCGTCCCGACGGCACGATAGGCACTCTGCGCGACCTGAAGATTCCTCGACTGTACGAACCGCTGTTCCAGGAAATCCCCCTTGAGCGCTTCCTGTATGACATCTCGTCGACGGCGATTCGGCAGGCAGGCAAGCCGAAGCTGTAAGCGGCGCAGACGGCGGGAGAGCTAACCTGGATCGCTCACGGCGCGCCGTACTCGCGTCCTTCGGTGGCTCGGCGCTGCAGCCGCCCGTGCCGTGCAAAGCGAACGGCTCGAGTGCCAGCGGACGCCCCCGGGACATCCTCGATGCTTTGGGGGCCATCCGCATGGCTATGGTCGATCCCGCCCGCAAAGCCACCCGTTGAACGTCCGCCGTGTGCAGAAGAACGCCCCCGGGAGGACCCTCCCCAGGCCTTAGCGGCTCACCGGTAGCTCCGGTTTAGCGCTCCACTCAGCCCAGCTACCGAAGTAGTTCTGCACGTCCTTGTACCCGGCCAGCAACGCGGCGATCACCCCGACGGATGCCCGTGCGCCTGATTGGCAATAGGTGACGATCGGTTTATCCCCCTTCACGCCCACTTGGGCGAGCAGCTTCTTGATCTCTGCGGGGGGCCGGAAGCGACCGTTTTCGTCAACGAAGTTCGTCCAGTCCAGGTTGACCGCTCCCGGGATGTGGCCGGGCCGAGCACCTCGGACGATCTCACCCTTGTACTCCGCCGGACTGCGGACATCGAGCAGCACGGCCGAGCCCGCGCGAATCGCATGGAGAACTTCTTTCGCCGTGGCCAGGAGATCCTCGTGGAATTCGGGTTCGAACTGCGCAGGCTTCACGGTGGGGATCGTCTTGTCCAGTTCGTTACCCGCCTCGATCCAGGCGCGAATGCCCCCGTTGAGCAACCGTACGTCGCGAACTCCGACATACCGCAACAGCCACCAGACCCGTGCGGCATAGGGCAGAGGCTGACCGTAGACAACGACCTTTGTGTCCTTGGTGATCCCAAGCGAACCGACCAGCTCGGCCCAGCCTTGCTTGTCCTTCAGTCCGCCGGGCTTGCGCGCGAGCGAGACAAAGCGACGGACGTCCACGTGAATCGCACCGGGGATATGACCGGCACGGTACTGGGCAAGCGGACGGACATCGAGGACAGCCACTTTCACATCCGAAGAAGAGAGTAATTGTTTGAGCTCATCCGCTTCGATGATCGGACTTCCCGTTTGCTGCGGAACAGCAAGCATCGCGCCCAGGTAAAGAAGGCCCACAACACTGCTGGAAATAACGGACGTCATGGCTCAGGACCTCCAAAACGCGCCTGGTTTTGTGCGGCAGCCTCTTCCATACCGACGGCGGGTATTTGTGGATTCTTCGGGGCCGACCGCCGCCCGGCAAGTCGGCCCGGCGCTTGTCTGTTGTCCCGGCTAACGGGGCACGGAGGTCCTCGTCCGGCGGCCAGGTACTGGGAGCAGCGGCCAGTTCCCGATCGTCACGGGTTGATACGGAACTCTGCCCTCACCTCAGGGGACTCACGGTACCCGTACCGGATCGCTCGCACACGGAGCGTGGCCGATTCACGCACGACGATGGGGCCTGTGTACAACAGCCAGCGTACCCGGCGCCCCGGTGGCTCGAACGTATAGGCAATCGACGCCCCCTTCGTGGGGCAATCGATCGACACCGTTACGGGCCGATCGAACTCTCCACCGGGCGGATCGACCACCGGAGGGGCCGTCTCC
>JALSID010000358.1 GCA_026981825.1 Planctomycetota bacterium | reverse complement strand
CTCAGGTCTTCGTGTACGAGGCAGACCGTCTCACGGTCCCAGTGTGTGTTGAACACAAACTGAGAGAAGCCGCCACAAAGGTATTCGGTCCAGAAGTCGTCGACCACGTGCGCGAGCCGGCTGGCTGGGGGGAGTTCCCAGATCGATAGCCCCGACTCGAGCATGCGCAGGACCATGGCCCGGTGGCCATCGAGGGCCAGCGTGCCGCTCTGGTTTTCCACCGCCTCGCGCTCCAGAACAACGCTGGTCCAACCGGCCTGGAGGACTTCCTTCCGTACACGCTCACGCCACTTGCCTGATCGACGCTCCGGAATCGGTTTGGCCGGCACGCTCGTCCGGATCGTCCCTCTTCCCTCACGGGGCCAGACTTGCAAGAATTCCAGGCCCGTCAGGCGTGCGGCGCAAATGGCGTCAACAACGCGGTCGCTGACATATAGCCCGGCCGATCCTAGGTCGACCAGATCCTCTCCGGGCAATGCGAACACGTCGACGTTTGAAATCCGGGTTTCGTCGAACTCGTAAAGCTCGAGGCTCCAGCGCCAGTTTGGCGCCTTGAAACACCGGTACACTTCCCCGGTGCTCGCCTGGAAAGTTTCGACCTGGACCTTCGACAGATGGTGGTCGAAGGGATCGATTCGCCTGAGGCAGTTGTAGATGAAGTAGGGCATATCTACACCCGCCAGCGGTAGAAATTCTGCGTGCGGTCCCAGGATGGGCTCGAGCGCGGCTCGAGCACGGTGGGACAGGACAAGCACACGCAGATCTGAAAGTTCGGCAAAGTCCCCCAGCGGTAGATCCTCAGGATCGTATTCCACGCGCACGGGGCGCCACTCGGCGCTTAGCGGGCGGCCCAAAGCGAGGAGCTCTTCTAGCCGGCGGGACCACTCTAAATCCGGTTCCTCGGCCAGCAGCAATCCGCGATACCTGGGGTTGCCTCTCACATACACGTAGCGAACCTCCCAGACGCGCCGCTCGCTTCTCCCAGGGATGCTCGATACCATGGTGGTAGGTCCCGAAACTCTCTTGGGCTTTAACTCTGCCGGGCTTTGAAGCCCGTTCGCTCAGGGGGGGAAGGTGCCTAGCAAGATCTCGTGCCGGATACGCTGAAGTTCGCGCAGTACCGCTGTCCGCCCGAGCTTGTCTGCTTCCTTGAGGCGCTTGTTCAGTTGCCTCATGTATTCCTTTGTATGAATGCGCCTGTGTACCTTAGGATCAAACCACACTCCATTCCAGTGGCTCTCGATATCGATCCCGTGCTTCATCAGGATGCGTCGGGCGTCCGCCGCCCGCACGTCATCTCTCGGTACAATGTGATGCCCGTGGTTTCCTGGGTTTCCCCACCGGCCCGCCTTTTGCATATTCCGGCGTAGTTTTCGCGCACAAGCGTTGTGGGCTACCGTCGAGTCGGTGCCCACGCCATACACATGCTCCCCTGCGACCTCCAGGTTGTACACGCACGCCGGTGGGGCGCGGGGGGCGATGGAGACGACGTGGATCTGTTCATCGAAGAGCGAGCGGAGTTGTTCGCCGACGCGTACCTCGCCGGCGGGGACGAACGCCTGGCGGTCCTCGCTCCAGATCG
>JALSID010000357.1 GCA_026981825.1 Planctomycetota bacterium | reverse complement strand
GGCGGACCCGGGCCGGGTCGCGCTACCACTGCTCCGCCGTCGCAGCGGCGGAGCTCCGGACCCGCCGGGCGGCGGGCCGGGGCCGCTTCGGCCGGGCGGCCGAAGCGGCGAGAGATACGGCGCGCGCCACCCCCTATGCTGCGACGGGCGAGCTTTTCTTTGGCTCGGCGGGGGCCATTATTGCCGGCGCTTCCTTGGCGCCACCTCTTTGGGGCGGACCCGGGCCGGGTCGCGCTACCACTGCTCCGCCGTCGCAGCGGCGGAGCTCCGGGCCCGCCGGGCGGCGGGCTCGGGGGGGCCGCTTCGGCCCGGGCGGCCGAAGCGGCGGGAGCGAGCGCGCCCCATTGCCCATTCGCCCGACGGGCGGGGTTCTCTTTCGCTCGACGGAGGTCACTATTGCCACCGCTTGCTTGGCGCCAGCGCCTTGGGGCGGACCCGGGGCCGGGTCGCGCTACCACTGCTCCGCCGTCGCAGCGGCGGAGCTCCGGTCCCGCCGGGCGGCGGGCTCGGGGCCGGATCGCGCTACCAATGCGCCGTCGACGGCGCGACGGCGGTCCGCTCTGCTGGGGCGTCGGGGCGCTTGCTAGGGGCCTTGGCCAGCGCCGGCCTCCGCCGGATCTGTCCGATCGGCCGGATCCGACCGATCGGGGTTCGGGGACGAGTTGTCCGGAGCGGAGCTTCATCAGGCAAGGAGGCCTATGGGTACCAAGGGCGCCCAGGTAGGTCACCGCCCAAAGGCTGGGGCGGACCCGGGGCCGGGTCGCGCTCTCGGCTGCGCCGCGGACGGAGCGCCGAGCCCGCGTGCGCCGAGGCTGGCGGCCGTGCGAAACGCCAGGTGCGCGTTACTCACCAATGACCTTGATCAGCACACGCTTCGGCCGGCGGCCATCGAACTCACCATAGAAGATCTGCTCCCAAGGACCGAAATCAAGCTTCCCATCCGTAACGGCAACCACCACTTCCCGACCCATGATCTGCCGCTTTAAGTGAGCGTCCGCGTTGTCCTCCCCGGTACGGTTGTGGTAGTACCGCTCCGGCGAGGGATCGAAGGGCGCAAGGGATTCCAGCCAACGCACGAAGTCCTCGTGAAGCCCCGGTTCGTCATCGTTAATGAACACGCTCGCCGTAATATGCATCGCATTCACCAGACACAGGCCCTCCTTGATCCCGCTCTCCCGCACCGCCTCCTCCACCTGCGGGGTGATGTTGATCAGCTCCACTCGATTGGGCGTGTTAAACGTCAAGTACTTCGTGTAAGACTTCATCGCTGGCCCTCCTTCAAGCCCATCGCACCGGGCACGCCCGCTTGTATCCGTCATCACCGTCCGAACGTCCAATGCTAACGATGGGCGCGGCGGGAAAGATGGCCCGACCCGAGCAGATGCCACGGTGCTCCAAGTGGTTAGCGGCAGGCCGTTCGGTCGACGACACACGCCCCCTGCGATCAGAAACGCGTCAGGCGACCGATCGGACGTGCTGCGCAACGAAAGTCATCGGGCGGTGTCGTCACAGGACACGCCGGTGCAGAGGGGAGCTCGGCCGGAGCCCCTCACGAGCTGGTCGATCGTGATCCGAGCAAACGTCGCCTCGATCTGCTCGGTCAGGCGCGCCAGTTCACGATGAAGCGGGCATAGCTCGTCCCGATCCTCCTCCAGCCCAAGCGGGCACCGCTCAATCCGCTGCAATTCCCCCATCGCAGAAACCACGTCCAGCATCGTAATCTCGGCAGGCTCCCGGGCAAGCTGGTACCCCCCGCCGGGTCCAGGCCGCGATCGGATCAGCCCGGCGCGTGTTAGCCTGCCGATCACCCGGTACAGATACGGGCCTGACACCCCCGCACTCGCCGCCAACTCCTGAGCAGTGGCCTGATGATGCCGCCGCCCGGCAAGCACAACGATCAGCCGTAAAGCGTACTCAACCGTTTGTGGCAACAGAGATATCTTCGCCATCACCTAAATTCTAGACCTTGACGTAAGGAATGGGGCTCCTAGAATCCTTGATGGAGAGGTAAAGAATTAACCCGTTTGGGGAGTTCAGCCGGAGAAGCGGTTATGGCTGCGGTAAGCGGCCGGACCACCTTGGGACGCCTGGTTGCCGAACGACCGGCGGCTGCGGCCGTTCTGGAACAGTACGGAATCGATTACTGCTGCGGGGGAAAACGGTCGCTTGAAGAAGCCTGCCGCGAAAAAGGCATCAACGTGGACGAACTCCTCCATCAGATCGTGCAGCGAGAAGCGGAGGCTCGAAAACGGGCCGCAGAACCGGCCACGAACTGGCTGGAACGACCGCTCTCGCAGCTCTGCGACCACATCGAGCAGACCCACCACGCCTACCTGAGGAACGAGTTGCCCCGCCTTTCTGCTCTGATGGAAAAAGTGGTCGCTACTCACGCTCAGAAGCACCCCGAACTTCACGAGCTGCACCGCGTCTTTAACGAACTGCGCAGGGAACTTGAAACGCACATGATCAAGGAAGAGCACGTTCTTTTCCCGGCGATCCGGCGGCTGGAACAGGATGCTCTCCCGGCAGCGTTCCCGTTCGGCTCTGTAGCCAACCCCATCGGCGTCATGGAAGCCGAACACGAATCGGCCGCTCGCGCGCTGGAACGCATCCGCGAGCTGACAGCCGGCTACCGCGTTCCCGAGGATGCGTGCGAGGCGTATCGCGCGCTCTTGAACGGGTTGCGTGAGCTAACCTTCGATCTGCACCGGCACATCCACAAGGAGAACCACATCTTATTCCCCCGCGCTGTGGAGCTGGAGCGCCACCGGTAAGCGACGGCCTTCGGACCTGTGCTCCGAACAGCGTCGCGAACCGTGGCAGTGGTTGTCCCGGTGGCTTCACCCCAGGGAGTTTCGCGCAACCGACGCGGCGTCGGCTACACGAACGAGGCAGCGCGGACGAAGCGAGCGGTGGCCGGATGGGTTGGTTGCTCGAAGAGCTGCTCCGGGGGGCCGGCTTCGACAATTGCACCCCCGTCCATCATGAAGATCTTGCCGGCCGTCGTCCGGGCCAGCCGGGGCGAATGGGTGACCAGGATCATGGATTGGCCCTGGTCGGCGAAGCGAAGAATCGCCTCTCGCACCTCGGCTGCCCGCGGTGGGTCCAGCGCGCTGGTGGGCTCGTCGAGGAGCAATACGGCGGGGCGGGTCGCCATGGCTCGAGCGATCGCGACACGCTGCTGCTCGCCTCCGGAAAGCTCGGCCGGGTAGGCATGGGCTCGGTGCTCGAGTCCCACCTCCGCGAGCAATTGCAACGCCTGCTGGCGAGCTTCGCCGGGTCCCATTCCGAGGACGTACAACATGCCTTCCATGACGTTTTCCAGCGCAGTTCGATGGGGGAAGAGGTGGAATTGTTGGAAGACCATGCCGACCCGGCGGCGGACCTCGCGAGCGACGCGACGAAGCTGGCCAAGCGGCAGATTTGCCTCCATCTCTACCCCCGCCACCCGCAACCGCCCCCCATCGAATGGTTCAAGACCGCTCAGGCAGCGCAGGAGCGTGCTCTTTCCACAGCCGCTGGGCCCCACGATCGCATAGACCTCCCCAGGGGGCAATTCCAGCGATACGCCGGCGACCACCGTTCTTTCGCCGTAGCGCTTGGTCAGCTCCTCCACTTCGAGGATCGGTTCAGCCATCGCTGGTCCTCAGACGATCCGGCGGAGCGATGTGAGCATGCGGCGGTTCTGCCCGCTCAGTTTCCGTTCTGCTCGCGCGGCCAGGTGCGCCAGCGGCACGCTCATGCAAAGGTATAGAGCGGCGGCAACAATCGCCAGCTCTACCGTGGCTCCCGTGTCGTTCCTCTGAACGCTGTACTGGCGGGTCAGCTCGAAGATGGTGATCACGGAGCAAACGGACGTGTCCTTAAACAGAGCGATGAAGTCGTTGGTCACCGGAGGGATTACGATGCGGATTGCCTGGGGCAGAACGACGCGGCGGAGCGTCTGCCACCAGCTCATACCCAGCGCCAGAGCCGCCTGGATCTGACCGGCGGGTATGGCCTGAATCCCGGCGCGGAAGATCTCACTCTCGTAGGCCGCGTAGTTCAGCGCCAGGCCCAGGATCGCTGCCTGTACGGGCTGGAGGTTGATGCCGAACTCGGGGAAGACGTAGAAAATCACGTACAGTTGCAGCATCAGCGGCGTGCCACGCATCAGCTCCACGTACAGCAGCGCGGGCAAGCGGACGATAGCAGGACCGAACAACCGAGCCACGGCCAGAACGATGCCGAAAGCGATGGCGAGCGGAAAGGAGAGCACCGACAGATAAACGGTCACCCAGGCACCCTTCAGCAAAAGGGGGCCTCGATCTCGAATCACGTCCCAGCCGCGGAGCACCGCGCCCCGTCGGATGGGGCTGCTGAAATCGCGGGCGTACTTGATCAGTTCCTGCTGCGCCTCGGTCCAAATCCCGTATCGCTCGTAGATCTCTTTCAGCTCGCCGCTGAGGATCAATTCAGCCAGCACCGCGTTCAGCTTGTCGCGCAACCGTTTTTCCCCCTTACGAACGTAGATCACGTAGTAGCCCGGAGCTGTTGGTTTGCCCGCCACACGCAGCAGGGGGTAGCGGTCGCGGTAGAAGATCGCGATGGGGCGATCGACGATGACGGCGTCGATCTTGCCGGTTTCCACGTCGCGCATCGCTTCTGTGTTGCCCTCGTACACGAGCAGCTCAATCCAGCGCGCCCAGTTCGCTTCGGCATACTGCTGGGCGCCCGACGCGACGAGGACGCCGACGCGCGGCTTGTGCCCGTGCACGAGCTGTTTTAAGTCGGACCAGTCCTGGATGGGGGAATCATGGCGGACCAGCAGGACCAGGTCGTAGACGTAGTAGGGAATCGTGTGCTCCATGGTCGCTGCGCGAGCGGCGGTGAGTTCGTAACCGTTGATGATCATGTCGATCTGTCCGATGCGGAGGAGATCGGGCAGGTTGTCCCAGATGCCGGAGCGAAACCGGGCACGAATCCCCCACGCTTCGGCGATGCGCTCGGCAAGATCGACTTCAAAGCCAATGATCCGATCCGGGTTGTTCGGATCCGGATAGGCGTACGGTCCGCCACCTTCTTCGTCGGCTCCCCACACGAAGTAGCCCCGATCCCGGATCTTCGTCCAGTCGTCGGCATATGCCGGAGGAGCAAGAAAAAGGGTTGCAAGGAGCGGCGCAAGACACGCTTTGCCGGTCATCGCCCCAGGCCTCGCACGAGTCGGTAGCTACGGGATTAGACCGAACGGCCCGATTGGCCGGACCCGTCCCATCAACCTTAATCCTGAGCGCCGAAGGCCTGAATAACCAGCAGAGTCTGCGAGGGCGGCGATTCGGACGTGTTTACGAAGAAGAACCAGCCGAGCGTGTTCTTGCGGTCCGGGTCGCACGTAAGCAGAAGGGTCTGATCGCTACGAAGACGCACACGGAAGGAGAGCTCGGTGAACTCGTGCTCTTTCCGCTTGTTCTCGAATGTCCACTGACGAACGCCACCCGGGCCGAATTCCGGCACGTAGCGGCGTTCGATGTTGCCGTACTGCACCGTCGGCGTCACGTGCAGCTCCACCGAGCCGTCGCCCTGCAAGGTGGGCACTGCTTTGAACAGCAGCGCAGGCTGCGTTGGTTTCCCGTCCGACTCACCGATCGCCGCCGCCAGCTCAGGAGGGCATTTCCCCAGCGTACCCAGTTGAATCGACGTCAGCCGGTTACTGGGGATGTGGAGTTCGTGTCCGTTGAGCTGTGTCCCCGGGATTTCCCGCAGCAGGATGTCCAGAGTTTCCGGGGGTTGGCCGCTCAGGACGCCGATCCGCAGCCCGGCTTCATGCAGTCGCGACAGGGTTTCGAGGTCGAGCACCGTTTCGTCGCAGGTACGCCAGATGTCTCGATTGAGGCCCGAATCCCCCACCGGCCGCGACGCGAACATGTAACGGACGTTGACCACAGGGGGAACAGGTGGATTCTGTCCGGTGTAGGTGGCGGCCTTGACCACCTGCGTTGGGCGCAAGCTCTTAACGACCTTGGTCTGCGATGGCGTAGAACAGGCGCAGAGCAGGACCGCCAGCACGCAGGCCAGGATTGAGAGCAGGAACGATCCCGCAACTCTCGTCGCCATGTCGATCTGATTTCACGCTATTTGTGTTTGCATTCGGTTGCGGGCAGAGACTACAGACCCTGACCGCACGCGTCAACCGCGCCGATCCCCCTGCGCCAGACTCGTCTCTCGACCGGACGACCACGGGCACCAGGGACCAGCCTACACGGTTTGATCGGCCTGCTCTGGTGGGCTAGCACCGGATCCTGGCGGACGATCTCCTGGGGAGTTCCTTGGCTTGATCGGCTGTTGTCCATTGCCAATGCGGGCTCGTCGTTCGGACCACCGGCGTAGTATCTGCTAGCGGTCAGCAGTGTGGTTCGGTGAGAAGGCCTATCTACGGGCGGGGAGACTGGTTGTGGACGGACCTGTGGCGGCTGTGCTCAAAGTGGGCGGGAGCTTCCTGAGATACCCCGATGCCAGGTCCTGCGTGGTTCGCGCGGTGCACAGGGAGGCGGAGCGCGTCAACAGGCTGCTCGTGCTTGCCGGCGGTGGTGAGGCGGCCGATCTCGTGAGGCGCTGGCAAGAACGCTGGGGACTGACCGACGAGCAAGCACACTGGCTGGCCATTGCGGCGATGGATCTTAACGCGGAACTGCTCGCCAGATGCTGGCTTCCCCGTGTTCCTCTGGTGGAGAAGCCAGGCGCTGGTGTGGAGAAGGTCTCGGGGGTAGCGATCATCCGGCCCACGACCTGGATATCCGAGCTCGAGGAGAAGAGCGCGCTGCGGCTGCCTCGTTCGTGGGAGGTCACCTCCGATGCCCTGGCCTGGTTTATCGCCATGACTTTGGAAATCCCCGAAGTGATCCTGCTGAAACACCTCGAGGCTGGAGCTGATCGGGTTGTCGATTCCTGTCTCGATCGGCTATGTGGTCGATACGTCCGTCCCATGGTCCGTTTGCTCGACCCGCGAACCGGTGAATCCGTCCCATACCGACCGCGCCCCCCCATGTAGTTTCGAACGGGCCGGCCAAGCCGGCAGGTGCAGCCTGGATACGTCCCCCGGCGCAGGACACGGTCACGGCTGTTTGGTCCCAGGGTACGACGGTTGGTTTTCGAGCCAAGCGTCGGCGTGCCTCCGAGGTTGCCTTTGCCTTCCAATGGCGCCGGCGGTGCAAGACCGACCGCGGAGACGGCGGCCCACGACTGGGCCAATGTTCCAACCGGGCAATTCCTTCCACCGTGCGACATTGCATGGTCGGTACCGCGATCTGGATCCGCCGCTGACGGCCTGCGGGTTCGAGCTCTTCGTCCTGTTCGTCATGCCGCCCACCGCGTGCAACAAATCGCTTCGTCGAGCGTATGGAGATGGGACGACCGTGCGGGAGGGGGTTCTTGCGAGTGGAAGCCGAGAGATGAGAAACTGGCTCAGGAACAACCCCGGCCTGGTTTTGTACCTGGTTGCTCCCGTTTTTGGCGAACTGTTCTCTGGATCGGCTCCGCTGAATGAGTTTGTGAACCCATTCGCGTGGGCGGTACTTACGCTTCTTTACGGCGGGGGCGCGGTGATCGCGCGGGAGCTGGTTGTCCGATGGCAGAGGGGGTGGTGGAGTCTGTTTGCCCTGGGCGTGGCGTACGGGGTATTCGAAGAGGGAATCGTCGTCCGCTCTTTTTTCGATCCGAACTGGATGGACCTGGCCAATCTGGCGCACTACGGTCGGGTAGGGGGAGTTAACTGGGTGTGGTCGCTGCATCTGAGCCTCTTCCATGCTTTGATCAGCATCGCTGCCAGCGTGGCGTTTGTGGAGGCCCTGTACCCAGGTCAGCGGCGGGAGTCCTGGGTGCAGCGCCGCCTCTGGTGGTGGGGCGCCTGGCTGGGCGTTGCCATCGTCGCTGTGCTGGGGCCATACCTCAACCCCTACGACGCGCCCGATCTACACCTTGTCCTCACGTGGGGGCTTGTGATCGCGCTCGTCGGGCTCGCGCGGGTTTTGCCCCCGCGAAGGGAGCGAACGGTCCAGGAGCCTCGGGTTGGTCCGTGGCGTTTCCTGGTGGTGGGTTTTCTTGCCATATTTGGCCAGTTCGTGATCGTTTACGCCGGCGCGGACGGTGGAGCGTATCCGTACCCGGTGGCTATGGTCCTGCTGGTTCTGTTCGCGGCAGGTGTGTGCCTGTTACTCAAGTGGTGGACTTCAAACTGGTCAGCGTGGGATGATCGCCATCGGATCGCTCTGGTAATCGGTGCGCTGAGCTTCTTCCTGATCATGGGGCCCATTACCACGAACGGTCAGTACCCCGTCATGTGGTACAGCAATCCCGTGTTCTTGTTCCTGTTGTGGCTCGCCTATCGACGTGTGGCGCGGAACTACCGGAACGCGCCGCAGGCGGCTTGAGCGGTCGGTACGGAGGGGGTAGAAGCCACGATACGACGGGCTACGCCGGTCCTCGCTGCTCCGGCGGAGTCGCGCTGGGAACCAGACGCTTCTGGGGCATCGCCGATGCCGCCTGAAGCTTTGCCACCTAACCGTGGCAGCATTGGGAGAGGCGCTTTGGACCCCCGAAGCCGTTCCTGAGCACCGGTTCGGACTGATTATCGACGGGGCAGCAACGTTCCTGTTATCGGGAGTTCCCCCTAAGCACCATGCGACAATCAGCGTTGCACTCGTGGGATGAACCGATGTGCGCACACGTTCGGCGCGCCGCCCAGACCTGGTGTGGGAACCGTCATAATGAGAAGTAAAACCCGTCAACATAGACGCAAGGTTGCGGGGGCCGGTGGCGTGGGGGTGTACCGGGCATTCGAGTTTTGTGCCTGAGTCGTGGCAACACAGGGAAAGGCAGCGATGTCTCGATACCATCGTCCTGCTCTGTTCGCGTGCCTGTCCGTCCTCGTCTTGAGTGCCGCTTTTGCCCTGGCAGTACGAAGATCAGGGGCCGGAACCGGCAATCCGTCGGACGGCCTGGTGATTGACTGGAAGAATCGGATTTTGACGATCAGCGGGCCCGGCACGCCGGCCCCCATCGAGGTGCTCTACCTGGAGGCCTATTGCCGACCGGGCTCGACACATCGCCGTTGGAACGAGACGGTCATCCCACATACGTCGAAGCGTCTGGACGACAGATCGGATCCGCATCGGATCGAGATCGAGGATCGGCTTGCGGATGGCGTGCGGGTGCATCACCTCATTCGTGCCGGCCGAGACGAGGTGGATTTCCAGATTCGGCTGACGAACCCGACCGACCGTCCGTCGCAGGTGTGGTGGGCTCAGCCGTGCGTTCGCGTGGACAGGTTCACGGGCACGACCAGGAAGGACGCCAGGGAACTCTATCCCGCATACATCCGAAAATCCTTCCTGTTTATCGATGGGAAGCTGACCCGGATGCCCACAAGGCCCTGGGCCACCGAGGCCCTCTACACACCCGGACAGGTGTACCGGATGGCCGGCGTCGATCCGGCGAACGTGAACCCTCGTCCTCTGAGTCCACTGGTGCCCAGTAACGCTCTGGTGGGCTGTTTTTCGGCCGACGGGAAAAAGATCCTCGGGATCGCCTTCGTGCCGTGTCAGGAGATTTTCCAGGGGGTGCTGGCGTGTCTGCACAGCGACTTCCGCGTCGCCGGTTTGAAGCCGGGCGAAACCAAGTTCGTGCGCGGGCGAATCTACGTCGTAGATGCAGATGTGGAACGGTTGCTCGAGCGTTACCGGCGCGATTTCGGGGCAGGGCCAGCCCGCACCGGTAGCCGCCCGCCGAAATGATCGGCACGGTGGCCGCAGGGGCCTTCGTGTGCAGCGGGGGGCTACCGCGGAAGAGCTTGTCCGGTTCGCCGTCGAGGAGCCTCAATTGAGCTGGTGCATGCAGGGTAGCCGTAACCGAATGGCTGCGAACCGTGCGCAAGGGAGGCTCGTTCTGGACTGCCCACCGCTCAATGATGCCTCCTCGATGCGAGGGTCCTCCGCCGCTCGTTGATCGCCGTCGAAAACTTGAGTTTAGCCGCGTTTTTTCCACAGTTCGATCATCGCATGCGCGCAGGCTGCCCGGGAGACTTCGGGGCCGAGCCGTTCGGCTAGGCATTCGATCGGCACCTGGGGCATGCGACGGCGGAGGATGTCGGCGAGCAGAAATTCCCCCTCACCGGTCAGAACGCACCGGTCCAGCCGTCCGGCCCGCCGCCACTGGCAGTCCAGGGCATGCTCGATCCGATCCGTAATTGCGGTGCGCGCGTGCCTGGCTATCGTGACGACCTCGTCATACGCAACGCTTTCGACATCACCACCGATCAACCGTGCGAGGCGAGCGTGGGCCGCCTCCCGTGTGGCGGGCTCTCCGTCCGCCGTGTTATGGTCGTCCGGTCGCTCGGGCAGCTCCTCAAGCACAAGGAACACGTCCAACGAAGTGGCGAAAAGCTCGGCCATGATCGGACACAGCGCCCCCCGGAAGGGGACTGTGTCCAGGACGGCCGGCAGAGGAGTTCTCCGGACCCCCACGTAGACCAGCTCACGGGACAGGAGACGCTCCGAATCGGTCAGCCCCTGCGGTACGGGCCTGCCGTCGCGGATGAGCGTGAGGTCCGTGGTGGTCGAGCCGGTATCGACAAGGAGACAGGTTCCCTGGGCGTACAACGCCGCCACCCACCAGGCGGTCGCCAACCAGTTTGCCGCAGCCACTTCCAGCGGATGCTGGCGGGCAGCAGGAAGCGGGATGAAGCTGCCGGCGCGAGTCCAGACGCGGACGTGCTCCGCGTCGATGCCACGTGTCCGACAGGCTTCTTCAACAGAATTCAGCACATGAAGAACGCCGTCGCGTTTCGTGCGAAAGCAATCGCAGAGCTCGGCGGTCATCGTTACCAGCACCGCAGTAGTCTCGCTCGGCTCAGGCAGAAGGGGACGGAGCAGATGTGGCAGGCGTTCCGGCTTCCGCCAGAGCGGGAACGGGATCGACTGGGCCCTGCCTGTCGAGCTTGCCGCTTTGATATTCGCTCCTCCGACGTCGAGAGCGACCACTTGCTGCTCCATGGTCTGGGCTCCTAAACCAGTTCTCACCGACCGTGCGTGTCTGTGCCGGGAACATGCACCCGTGGCGTGGGATCTCGGTCACCCGCAAGACGCCCCAGGCTGCGTGGTGCCCCCCACGG
>JALSID010000356.1 GCA_026981825.1 Planctomycetota bacterium | reverse complement strand
TGGAATGTTTAGTCGGTTCCATTCCCGATAAAGAGCCCTCAGCTCCTCGGCGAGCTGGGGCTCACTCTCAATGATGTTCTGCTGTTCGCCAATGTCCGCTTGCAGGTCGTAAAGCTCCAGGCTCGACTTCGCGGTCGGCTTGATGAGCTTATAGCGGCCCACTCGAACCGCCCACCGCCTACCGCCATCCTGCCGCCAGAACAAAGCTCGTTTGAGCTGCGATGGACTCGCAGAACCAGAAAGATACGGGATGAGGTCGATCCCCTCGAGCTCCGGCATCGTTTCCAGGTCCGCACCGGCAACGGCAAGAGCGGTGGCCGCGATATCGAGAGAGCTTACCGGCATCCCGAACGTCCCACCCTGGGGCAGGCGAGCAGGCCACGCGACGATGTACGGTACGCGAATGCCGCCATCGTAGAGTTCACCTTTTTGCCCTCTCAGCGGCTTGTTGCTCGCCCCCGTCACCCTCGTTGGCCCCCCGTTGTCACTCAAGAAGAAGATCAGCGTGTTCTCCAGCTTGCCGGTCCGCTGCAACGCTTCTAGAACCATCCCGATCCCGGTGTCCATTGCGGTAATCATCGCGGCGTAAACCCTGCGTCTGCCGTCGCTGATCGACGCGTACTGGCGAATCAGCTCGTCCGGGGCCTGCAGCGGGGTGTGAGGTGCGTTGTAGGCCAGATACAGGAAGAACGGTCGGTCGCCCACCTGCTCGATGAAACGCACCGCTGCCCGGGAGAAGTCCGTCGTCAGGTACTCCTGAATGGTGGTCGGCTTGCCGTTGTCATCGATGGGGGTAAAGTAGCCCTCACCAAGGGGACGACGCAGATCGACCCGGTAATAATCGTGCCCACCACCCAGAAAGCCGTAGAAAAATCCAAATCCGCGCCGCATCGGATGGTGCAGGTGCGATGCCCCCAGATGCCACTTGCCGACAACTCCGGTCGCATAACCGAGTTTGCGGAGCCGATCCGCCACCGTTCGCTCCTTTCGGGGCAATCCGAGGAGAAGGTTGTGAGGATCGTAGGGGACGTTCGTCTCGTGCCCAAATCGGTGCTGGTAGCGCCCGGTGACCAGACCTGCTCGAGTCGGACTGCAAAACGAATGGGTTACATAGCCGTCGGTGCACCGAATCCCGGCCGCCGCGAGTCGGTCGATGTTCGGCGTCTTGATCTCCTCCGACCCGTACGCACCTGTGTCGGCATAACCGAGATCGTCGGCCAGGATCACCAAAATGTTCGGCCGCTCATCCTCCCCTGCCCTGCTAACGGCAAGGACCGCTCCAAGCGTCAACGTCCAGAGCAGTGCAGAATAGAACCGTACCATGGTGATGTCTCCGGTTGCGGTGGGCCAGGACCAGGGTTCGATTCTACCCGCTCCGCGCAAACGCGTTGAAGCAAGAGCGGACGAGAACCTGTGTGACGGGGCGGACGGGCGAAACGGAAGCGGCTGCTGCCGAGTGCCGGGGGGAGTCGGCAGTTCCGAGCGGTTCTGACTAAAGTGCGGCTTAGCCGCGCTGGACGGATTGCCCCCCCTGTTGCCCCGGATCAGAGGCTGCTTTGACCGTTGCCTAGGGGAACCGGTTGCAGGAGCCGAGGCTGTTTTCATGAGCTCAGCCGCCTGGTATCGGATTGCGGCGGACGTTTTGGCCGCTATTCACGCCGGTTTGGTCCTATTCGCCCTGATCGGACTGGCGGTCATCTGGATCGGGCTCTGGAGACGATGGCCGATTGCCAGGAACTGGTGGTTCCGAGCAGCCCACCTGGGCTACTGTGCCGTCGTCGCTCTTCTGGCCGCATCCGGAACCCTTTGCCCACTGACCGTCTGGGAGGTCCGCCTTCGCCAGGCGGCCGGAGAGGAAACGTACCCGGGAGCATTCGTCGGCGAGTGGATCCGCCGCCTGTTGTACGTGGAGGTCTCCGAGGATCTCCTCGCCGCGGCCTACGTAGCCTTTGCGCTGCTCGTACTTGCCACGTGGTTGCTCTGGCCCCCTGAACGCCACGCCCGTAAACGCGGCTGAACCAACCCGACGCGGTTCAACCACCGACATCCACCTGGGGGGCGCAGCGATGTTGGAATGGCCGATGACTGTCTGACGTGTGAGTACAGTGGCCCCCGTGTGGCCGGTCGGCTTGTGAGCAGCCCGGCGCCCTGGCCGGACGTCCACCGCTGCCGAGTACCAAGTGCAGAGCTTGTCGTGGGTACGCTCGACGGTACGGTGCCGGCCATGGCGGCTACGTTGCGCGCCAGAGTCTCGCCCCCGCTGCGTACCGCCGCCCTGTCGGCCTAGCGCCGCCGGCGCCGTCGGACGGGACGCTGCCGGGTTTCTGCAGCGCGCAGCTCTTCTTCGATGATCGGGATCGCTTTCTGCAGGAACTCCCGATACTCTGGGCCAATCTCCGGGGAGGAAAGGTGTTGTCGGGCCAGGGCCCGGATCCGCCGGAGGAAATCGGGGCTGGACCGCCGCCTCAACCCTTGCCTCAGGTAGTCCAACGCAACCTCCGGCGGCTCTGGTTCCGCCCCCTTGTCCCCCGTCGTGGCGATCCACTCGTCCAGTTTCGCACGGAGTCGGTTCAGCGCTTCCCGATGACGAGGATCGTGACTACCCACGAGATTCACCGTCTCATACGGGTCTTCGTCCAGGAAGTACAGCTCCTCCGGGGGCATGGTCATGTCGAGAAGCCGGGCTTGGACGGGTGTCAGACGGCCCTGGCGGTGCAGTTCGCGTATCGCGATGATCATCGGATAGCTCCGCTCCTTGTACAGGTTCAGCGCAAAGAACGGGCGATCCGGGGTGTAGTTCCTGATGTAGCGGTAATGTCTGTCGCGCACCGTGCGAATCCGGAAGGAGGTCATGTCGCACCGGTCGCGCGTGCCGAACACGTATTCCCGCTCCGGTTCCGCCCATGGACCGAACAGCACCCGCCCCTGCATCTTGGGCGGTTTTCGGACGCCGGCCAGGGCGAGCGTTGTGGCCGTGATATCGATGGCTTCCACCAGTCGCTTGTCCACCTGTCCCTTGCGATACAGAGCCAGGTCACACCAACGATCGGGGATGTAGACGATCAGCGGTACGCGAAGGCCCGAGTCGTAGCACCACTGCTTACCCCGCACGTGCGCCCGACCGTTGTCTCCGAAAAAGAAGATGATCGTGTTCTCGGCCAGACCGTTCTTTTCCAGAGAACGCAGCACTTCGGCCACGAGGTGATCGAGTTCAACTGCCTCATCAAGGTAGGCCGCCCAGTCCTGGCGACACAACGGTACGTCCGGGTAGTAGGGGGGCAGAAGCACATGCTCAGGGCGAACGTAGCGCGGCGCCGTAAAGGGCCGGTGCGTTTGGCTGAAATTGATCTGGGCGTAAAACGGCTGATTCCTCGGCAGGTCCTCCCAGCGATCGCTATCGAACGGCTTGCCTTCGACTCGGAAGTTCCAGTCGGTTTTGCCCGTTCCGAACCGCTGTCCGTCTTTCCAGCGGATGTTGGCGGTGAAGTAACCCGCGTCGCGGAGCCAGTCCGTTACCAGCCTCACCCCCTCTGGCAGTCTGGGCTTTCGGCTGGGGGGCGTGCGGTGTTGGTGCGATCCGATCGTCGTGGCGTACATGCCGGTACAGAATGCGGATCGGCTCGTCGAGCAGACCGGGCAAACGGTGAAAGCATAGCGGAACATTGTCCCTCGGGCGGCCATTCGATCCAATGTAGGGGTTCGAACTGCCTTCACTCCGTAACAGTGCAGGTCGGGGCCCAGATCTTCGGCGATGATCCACAGGATGTTCGGCCGATCAGCCGCTGGGAGCGCGCCCACAAAGCCGGCGAGGGTTGCGCCCCACAGAAACAGACGCACGAGATCAACAGAACTGGGCCGGCGCATCGTCGGAGCTCCTGCGTCGAGTCCACGGTAAGGGGTATTCCTGCTCGGCATCGATGATCCGATCCATAGTAACACGGTATACCGCCCCCGTGAGGTCGGTTCTGCCGTTCAATCAGCGCCTGGGGGGCTCACCTTTCGCGAACAGCGGGCGCGAATTGGCTCAAGTGCCGGAGCTGCAAGGGGCGGCGTTCGCATTACTGATCGGTGCCCCCTTGCCTGCTCAGTAGTGAAGGGGTAGCATTGGTAGAGAGTCAGGGGGTTGTGAGCCCAACAGGAAAGGAGGTAGGGCCATGTCAGCCAAAGCTGCGAAGCGCGGCAAGCAGGGGGCGCGGCAGGCGGCCAAGCCGGTCGGCAAGCCGAACCCCGAGCTGGTCAAGTTGTTCGCCCGCCACGGCTATATCCGGGTGCGGACGCCCAAGCCGGGGGCTGCTGGACAGCAACGGTACCACAAGGGCTACGAGGTTCGGATCCCGGTGCCCGATAAGACCACGGCTCGTAACGTGGCCAAGATGCTCAAGGAAATCGGGCTCCGTCCGGGTAAGCCCTACCAGGCCGGGAAGCGGCTGGTCGTTTGCGTCTACGGACGCCCTGCTGCCGAGGCGTTCACCCGGTGGGCCAAGCGGTTCAACCGTGAGAAAGCCGCTCGCCTGGAAGAGAAACTCGCAGCCGACAAGCGGTAAGCCGGCCGCTAAGCCGACTGCGAACGCGTGACCACCGGAGCATGAGGGAGGACGGCACGGCGCGTCTTGGCACGGCGGGCGGTGCCGGACGAAGGGGGGATTGACGTGTTCTTGTTCCTCTGCTAGCACCCTGCCTCTGGTGGGGGGCCGCCTCGGTTCCGCGCTCGCCGATCCACCGGCGCGAGAGTCCGCGCGCGGGTGAATGCGCTGTACCGGGTTTTCTTCGACAACGCCTACTCGGCCAGAGCCGAGCGTTCCGCTTTCCGGCACTCGTGCTGTGCTCTGCCCGATCGGTCCCGGATCGGGAGACTGAGCTAGCAACGTCGCGTTCGGTCGGCTGGAGCATCTGCTGCGATGGCGCGCGAGCAGTACGCGTGTGTGGTAGGCTACTTTGGCCGCTGCCGGGGACAATCTGGCGCCCCGACGGCGACGTCGGGCGGCGCCGTTGCGCTTCGGCCGTCTGCTCCCCAGGCGCCTGCGCCGAGCCGGCGCGAACTGTCCGTCTGAACCGAGCAGACGTGCTGTGGTGGACGAAGGCATCCCATGGTCGGGTTAACTCGCAACACACCCCGCGCCAGGTTTGGCACCCGGCACGACCTCGGAGGTTTCAGATGACGAGGACGCCGGTGCCCCAGGTGAGCCCGGCGCCAAAGCCGGTCAGGAGCACGCGGTCGCCTCGGTTCAGGTAGCCCATCCGACGCGCTTCGTCCATGGCGATCGGGATAGAGCCAGACGAGGTGTTCCCGTACCGCGAAAGGTTCTGAAACACCTTCTCCCGCGGGAATCCCAGGACATCCGTGGCAGCATTAATGATGCGCGTGTTCGCCTGGTGCGGAATCACCAGGTCGATTTCGCTCGTGCTCAGTCCGCAATAAGTCAGCACCTCTTCAGTCGAGTCACAGATGATGTTGATTGCCCACCGGAACACAGCACGCCCATCCATCTTTAGGTAATGATCCCCTTTTTCCAGGTCCTCCGGCGTGGGAACCTTGCGGGACCCGCAAGCGGGCCGTTTGAGCAGGTCGCCACCACCGCCGTCGCTGCCAAGTCGGTAGGCGAGAAAGCCCTGGTCGGGACCACCCGGTGCGAGCAGAACGGCACCTGCACCGTCGCCAAAAAGCGGGAAGGTTTTCGGATCTCTGGGGTCGACGACCCGACTGTTGCAGTCGGCGCCGATGACCAGGCAAAGCTGGCTCTGGCCCGCCACCACCATGCTCATCCCCAGGGCCAACGCGTAGACAAAACCTGAACAGGCCGCCTGCACGTCACACGCACCGCAATCGAGGCCGAGACGGTCCTGAACCAGGCAGGCCGTGGAGGGCGTGGACATGTCCGGCGTGAATGTGGCGACCATGAGAAAATCAATGTCCGCCGGGTCGACGTGAGCGGCCTCGATGGCCCGCTTTGCCGCCTCCGAAGCAAGGTCGCTGGTGGCTTGCTCGGGGGCAGCGTAGCGCCGTTCGTGGATTCCAGTGCGCTGGACGATCCACTGGGGATCGAGGCCGTATTCCTTCTGAAGATCCTCGTTCGTGACAACTCGCTCGGGAACGTAACTTCCAATCCCGAGAATCTGGACCCCGGTCAACGTACGAACTCGGGACTGGCGAACCGCCCGCTTACGATGAGCGATTTTCGGGGCAAGTTCCGGGTTGACTTTCACTCTTTCCTGCTCCGGTAGGAACGCTAGTTTGCCAAAGATCAGCTCCTGCCGCAGTCCATGGCGGCAGGATTTGCAATACACTGGCTCCCAATTCTACCTAAGGTGTAGCTTTCCGCAAGACCACGCTGCACAGCCGTCCGACGATGCGATGGCCCGGTTCGTGCGCGGCCGGGCATTCTGCTGGCGGCCTCGGGCAAAGTGTCGCACCGTCTGGCCCCAGGTCGCTGCGAACACTGCCGCATGCCGGTTTGGTCCAAGCGGAGACCGCCGCGAGTCGGGCCGCCTAGCCGTCGCGAGTCCGCAATCACGCTCATCACGACGGACTCCGGACTCACTGCCGAAGACCGACTCAACTTGGCCCCCCATAGCCGTCACGAGCCGGCGTTGAGAGCCGCGGCCACGAGGTCGGTCAGCGTCCGGGCGTTCTGGACGGCGTAGGCGTATGCGTCATTGTTGAAGTACGCAAAGACACTGATGCCGGCCCGCGCCTGGGCGACAATCCAGCGCGCGTATTCGCGAAGGGTCGCTTCGTCATAGCAGCCACCGTACCGCTCCCCTGCCCCGTGGAACCTCAGGTAGGAAAACGGCGCGGTGATCGGCCGCGGATGCTCTGGAATCAGATCGTGGATGCAGATCGCCACACGATGGCGCTTCAAGATCACGAACATCTCTTCCCGCAACCAGTCGGCGTCGCGGACCTCGAGCGCGAAGCGGACTCGTCGATAACCTGCCAGGGCGTTGAGCAGATCGGTAAGCCGGTCCGGATGGTACTTCCATCGAGGGGGAAGTTGGAACAGCACCGGGCCAAGATGGGAACCGAGGCGGCGTGCGCGAGCCATGAATCGTTCGAGCGGCTCCTGGACGTCTCTCAGCCTCTTGATGTGCGTCAAAAACCGGTTTGCCTTGACGGCATACAGAAAGGAGCGGGGAGCTTGTTCGCGCCAGCTCTCGAACGTCTGCTCTTCGGGCAACCGATAGAAGGTGTTGTTGATCTCCACAGTCGGGAAGAACCGGGCATAGTACCCGAACCAGCTTTTCTGGGGCAGCTCCTCCGGGTAGAACCGCCCTTTCCAATGGGGGTAGATCCAGCCCGATGTCCCGATCCAGACCCTGGCTTGCCCGATTCTGATCGGTTCAGGGGGGCACGCCACCTCGCTTGCCTCCTCCTACGTGGTCCCTCGATGGATTCCCTCGCCTTCGCAACGTAAGAGCCGTCGCGGCAGCGGCGGTACAATGCTAACCTACGGGCGCTGTTCCAGGAGTGCGAGCATGAAGCGACATCCCGATTTTGCTGATATCGACGTCCTCAAGCGGCAGTGGACCAACAAGAAGGTCACGGTCGATACATCTCGACCGGAGCTGCGACGATTCGAGGGGATGGTTGGGACTGTGATCACGGTCAACATGAACGGCAAGTGCATCGTGCTCTTCCAGGAGGAGTGGGGACGCTACGACATCGATCCTCGCTACCTGAGGCCGGTTGAGGA
>JALSID010000355.1 GCA_026981825.1 Planctomycetota bacterium | reverse complement strand
GCCTCGACCGGCGAATCCGAGCAGGCTACGGCGAACGAATAACCTGTCCCTTGTACCGTCTCGGAGCCGCGCGACACGGTCACCATCGGCCGGGCAGGCTGTGGTCCAGTCCATCCGCTTTCGGAACAACGCAGTCCCCCCTGGGGCTCATTTCCGGCCCAGGGCTTGTCCATCCCGGGGGATTACTGTTGCTTTGCGTCATTCTCGTACAGGGACCGCCGCTCTGCCAGGAAGGCGGCGAGCGTTTCCGGCGACTCGAAAAGGGAGCGCAATTGCTTGGCCAGCGCGGCCAGCTCCGCGCGAAGCTGCTCGCCAAGCTCTTCGTGTTCTTGCAGGGAATCGGCCAGCACCCTCCAGCGCACCCGCCAGCGAATGTCTTCTAGGAGCCGTCGCTTGACAAAATCCAAGTACGTGAGCGCCGTGGTGGGCATGACGCCGATTGCCAGGGAAATGCATTCGCCTTCACTCCCGATCCCCACGTGCCAGTAACCGGAGGGGATGTAGAGAACGTCGCCGGGTTGGAGCAAACACTTCATCATCGGCATCTGCTCGGCATGAAACTCTCGTCCCGGCGACATCGCCTCGACAACCGGAAACGGATTGACCGTGTTCTTGCGCAGGGCGAACTCCTTGGCGCCCTGAACTTGAACGATGAACACCTCTTCCGCGTCATAGTGCCAGCCAAACCCGTGTTTACCCGGTGGAGTGCAGTAGACGTGTACGTCCACCGGGCCGGCCAGCACCCGACCGAACCGGGCCGCAATCTCGCCGAGGTAAGGGTGGTGCTGCTCGGCGTGTCGAATCCCGATTGTGTAGCCCTCTTCGAAAAGCGCCCGGGCCTGGGCGAAACCGCGGGCCAGCGGTACGCGGAGCCGCTCCCCGCCACGAGAGATGACCAGGTCCACCCCAGGCGACTCCACGATCCGGGCGACGTCGTCCCAACCGAATCGCTCCAGGACCTGTCCCGCGGTTCCCTGTGTGGAGTACGGCACGCAGTGGTAGAACCGCGTGAGGAACTCGCGAAGCTCAAGGGGCGCCAGAAGTTGGCGGAGGAATTCCTGGTCGTGTGCTAAGTTCGCCTCGTTCATCGGGCGTTGCAACCAAGTCCTTCTTGCGACGTATACCTGGAGAGAGTCTTCTTTGTGCATTGGGCCGCGTGCCTGGGCGGTGCTGTAGCTGCGCCGATGCCGTGGGCCGGAGCGGGCGCACCCGGCGTGCCAGGCGCCGGTGGGTCTTGCTGCCATGGCTCCGCTCGGCGATTGACCCACCTGTGCGACAGCCCCCAGGCCGTCCTTGGGCCGGCGTTGCCGCGGCGCGGACTCCAAAAGGCTGGACGGCCGCATCAGTTTTGGTTATGCTACGGAAGGTTAACGTCCTACGGTCATAGTAGCGAGCGATCACAGGTGGTGCCCGATGACCACGAGGCGAGTAGATCCGTTGGAGTGCTACGGGTGGAGGGATTCCCACTAGTTAGGAGGAAGGATGGTTGCCATACGTAGGCAGGGGAGTTTGGCCGTGAGTTCGGAGTCGGTGAGTTTCGACCATCGAGGCGGTGTTCTGGTGTTCACACCGCCGAAGTCGCTGGAGGACTTGAGTGAAGACGTCACCAAAACGGTGGCGGCGATGCTGGACCAGCATCTCGAAGCTCTACCCGAGCCGTCGGTCGTGGTTGACCTGACGGGGATCGAGTACTTCGGATCGAACTTTATCTCGTTGCTCCTCCAGATCTGGGGCCGAGTTCGCATGCGCCAGGGCACGATGGTCATCGCCGGGGCCAGCCACGGTGCCCGTGAGCTGCTTCGCCTCACGAATCTGGACACCTTGTTCGCCCTGTACGATCAGCTCGATGACGCCCTGGCCGCGCTAACCGTCGACTAGCGACGGCAGCTTTTCCAGGATGCGCTGATTCCGAGTCCCGCGCCTGCCGCGCACGTGAACCGTTCAAGCGCACGGCCTGAGGCGCACCCTGAGGCGCACGAGGTGCGGTCCCCCGTTACTTGACACTGAGCATCCGCTCAAGGGCGACCCGAGCCCAGTGAGCCGTCTGCTCAGGAACCCGGATCACGTTCACGGGGGTTCCGTGGACCAGATTCTCCAGAGCCCAGCACAGATGGGGCAGGTCGATGCGGTACATCGTGGCGCACATGCAGACCATAGGGGAAAGGAAATGGATCTCTTTGTCGGGATGCTGGGTCTTCAGACGATTCACCAGGTGAAGTTCGGTACCGATCGCCCACTTCGTGCCCGGAGCGGATTCTCGAACGGTGCGGATGATGAATTCCGTTGAGCCCACCAGGTCTGCCTTGTCGACTACCTCCATGCGGCACTCCGGGTGGACCAGGATTTTGATCCCCGGAAAGCGGTCGCGGAACATGTCCACGTGTTCGGGCCGAAACATCTGGTGGACGCTGCAGTGCCCCTGCCACAGGATGAGCTTCGCGCGGCGCAGCTTCTCCGGGTCATTACCCCCCATTTCCTCATACGGGTTCCAGACCACCATGTCGTCTAAATCCATCCCCATCGCTCGTGCGGTGTTTCGGCCAAGGTGCTGGTCCGGGAAGAACAGCACGCGTGGGCGGCGGGCGTAGGCCCATTCCAGGGCGGCGCGGGCGTTGGAGCTAGTACAGACCAGCCCCCCGTGCTGAGCACAGAACGCCTTCAGGTTTGCCGCCGAATTGATGTACGTGACGGGCAGAACCTCGGACTCCACGTCGTCGTAGACGTCGCTGAGGCTGTCCCAACAGAGTTCCACCTGGTCGATGTCGGCCATGTCCGCCATGGAGCAGCCGGCCGCCATGTCTGGCAGTACGACCGTGACCCATTCGTAATCCGGGCCCAGGTTCAGACGGCGCCGGTCCCGCTTTTCCGGGGCATTTGCCAGGATGTCCGCCGTTTCCGCCATGAAATGCACGCCGCAGAAGACGATGTAGCGGCAGTCCTCACGCTCGGCCGCCAGGGACGACAGCTTATAGCTGTCGCCGGTCAGGTCGGCGAACTGGATCACCTCGTCCTGTTGGTAATGGTGGCCCAAGATTACCAACTCGCGGCCCAGTCGCTGCCGAGCAGCCTTGATCCGGTCGATGAGCTCCTCCGCCGCGAGCTGGCGATAGGGTTCGAAAGCGAGCGGAGTCGTAGCGGTTGCTTGTGGCGACACGAACGGGCTGGTTAGTTGCTGCTCCATGGTCGTTCTGCGGACCGTCTCGACGGCCCTTCTCTCCGTTTTTCGGGACCTGCCTTGCCTGCCTAATTCTAGGCGAGCCGTACAATGCTTTGGACTGCGGCACTGATGCCTTTGGGCGCAGGAAACCCAGACAAAGGGGCGGTGCAAACGCCGCGGAAAACGCTCGACCGGCCGGCGCGCGGGCTCATGATTGTCCTGATCGACAACTACGACTCCTTTACGTACAACATCGTCCAGCGTTTGGGCGAGATTGACCCCACCCTGGAGCTGGTCGTTTACCGCAACGACCAGGTCAGCCTGAA
>JALSID010000354.1 GCA_026981825.1 Planctomycetota bacterium | reverse complement strand
CCGCTCCTTCATCTTCTCGTAGGTGATCTCCGAATCCTGTGGCTGGAAGCCGAACCCAGCCTGGTTCTTAACCACCTCGGCTCCCGCGTTGGTCGTCATGATCAACACCGTGTTGCGGAAATCCACGTGCCGACCGAACGAATCCGTGAGTCGCCCTTCCTCCATGATCTGCAGGAGCATATGGAAGACGTCCGGGTGGGCCTTCTCGATCTCGTCCAGCAGAACCACGGCGTACGGCCGACGGCGGATCCGCTCGGTGAGCTGTCCGCCCTCTTCGTAACCGACGTATCCCGGAGGAGCCCCGATCAACCGGCTGACGTTATGCTTCTCCATGTACTCGGACATGTCGATCTGGACCAGGGCGTCGGGATCGCCGAACAAGAATTCGGCCAGCGCTTTCGCAGTGTGCGTCTTCCCAACCCCGGTCGGGCCGGCGAAGATGAAGCAGCCCACGGGCCGCCGCGGATCCTTCAAACCGCTACGGGCGCGCCGCACGGCGCGAGCGATCGACTTGATCGCCTCGTCCTGGCTGACCACCTTCTTGTGCAGCTCTTCCTCCATGCGGAGCAGCCGCTCGCGATCCTCCGCCGTGATCCGGGTCAGCGGGATGCCGGTCATGGACGAGACCACCTCTGCGACAACCTCCTCGTCCACCACCCCTTCGGACTCGCCCGCATTCGCGGACCGCCACTCCTGGAGTCGCTTCTCCTTGTCCTTACGGAGCTGCTCCACCATGTCGCGGTACTTGGCCGCCTTTTCGAAGTCCTGATTGGCCACCGCCTCCTCCTTGAGCTGTTGGTACCGCTCGATTTCCTGATCGAGTTTCTTCAGGTCCGGAGGGGGCGTCATCGCCTTGATGCGCACGCGGGCGCAGGCTTCGTCGATCACGTCGATCGCCTTGTCCGGCTGGCAACGGCCGGTGATGTAACGGGAGGACAGCTCCACAGCCACCTCGAGCGCCCGGTCCGTAATCCGGACCCGGTGGTGCGCCTCGTAACGATCCCGCAGGCCACGCAAGATCGCCACCGTCTGCTCCTTCGAAGGCGGCTCGACCATGATCGTCTGAAAACGTCGCTCCAAAGCTCCGTCCTTTTCGATGTACTTTCGGTACTCGTCGAGCGTTGTGGCACCGATGCACTGGATTTCGCCGCGAGCAAGAGCGGGCTTCAGTACGTTGCTGGCATCGATCGCACCTTCGGCACCACCAGCCCCCACCAGCGTGTGCAACTCATCGATGAAGAGGATCACATTTCGAGCCCGGCGGACCTCGTTCATAACCGCCTTGATCCGCTCCTCAAACTGGCCGCGGTACTTCGTGCCGGCCACCATCATCGCCAGGTCCAACACCACGATGCGCCGGTCGCGGAGCAACTCCGGGACGTTGCCCTCCACGATCATCTGGGCAAGCCCCTCGACGATGGCCGTCTTCCCCACACCAGCCTCACCCAAGAGAACCGGGTTGTTCTTCGTCCGCCGGCTCAGCACCTGGATCACACGCTCGATCTCACGCTCGCGACCAATGACGGGGTCGAGCTTGCCCTGGCGAGCAAGTTCCGTGAGATCTCGCCCGAAACTGTCCAAAGCCGGCGTCTTCGACTTCGTGCTTGTACGTCCTGAAGACATGCTTCCACCTCGCTCGCCCGGCTCCTCGTAGGCACTGGGCCCGAGAAAACCGAGCACGGTCTGCCGAACTTCTTCTAACTTGAGGTTGAGGTTCCGTAGAACCTGTGCTGCCACTCCCTCCGGTTCACGGAGCAACCCCAATAGAAGGTGCTCCGTTCCAACGTAACCGTGACCGAGCTGCCTCGCTTCGTCGACCGCGTATTCGATCACCTTCTTCGCCCGCGGCGTCAGCGGCAGCTTGCCCATCGTAACCATGTCCGGGCCGCTGCGCACGAGCTTCTCGACCTCGTGACGGATCTTGCGCAGATCCACGTCCAGGTTCTTCAGCACGTTGGCAGCTACGCCACTGCCTTCCTTTACGAGCCCCAGGAGGATGTGTTCCGTGCCCACGTACTCATGGTTGAAGCGCTGCGCCTCCTGATTCGCTAACTGCATCACCTTCCGGGCACGTTCGGTAAAGCGTTCGTAAATGGGATCGTCGAAGCTCATGTTTTCGCCTCTCTAACTTGCTCGTCGTTGCGTGTCACCGATGTGGATGGGCCCCTTGACGTCCACTCGACCGTCATCACTAGCTGCCCATGCGCCACCGGCTCCTCCCGTTGGACCCGGCTGGCAGGAGAACCGTTCCCGCAAACCCTGGACCGCTGCGGTTCCAGAAGCCGAACGACGCTGCGGCTTATGACGGCTGTGTCCCCACGGCATCATCGAACTACATCCACTTAATCTTAGGTGCTAGCTCAATCACGCAAAGCACGCCAAGTAGCCCCCACGACCAGCGTTCTCACCGACCCAGCCGACCTAATTGCTCTCCCACGGTTTCTCGTCGTCCTCGTCAAACCGCTGATTCGACCACTCCTTCCAGACCTCGGCCAGGTGAGAAGCTTCCCACTCCCATTTTCCCCCATCGGTGCTCCGCACCCTATTCAGGTACAGGTGGGCGCGCGCCTCATCACCAGCCAGAAGACAGGCAGCAGCCATCAGCATGGCTGCGTCGGCATCCGAAGGCCTAAGCCGAAGCAACTCCCCGGCGGACTCCTGCGCCAACCGCCACTGTCGGCGAACGATCGCCTGGAGAGCAGTCCTGTACAAGGCATCGCGCCGCTCCGCACTCGCCTCCGAACCAAGTCGAGCAACCACCCATAGGGACTGTAGCAGACTTCCCACCCAGAAGACGACCGCGCCCAGCCACACCACGCGAACAACGCTTACGGGCACGGCCTCCTGCCACACAAACGTGCACAGAACCCCCGCGTTCAGGAGCACCGCGAAGACCAGCGCTCGTACGAGCCCGTCGAACTCCCGCCCCATGAACACCTGAGCCAATCCGGGCCAGAGAAACCACCACCATCGGACCGAGCGATCCTCCATCATCGGCCTCCTCGCCGTCCAGTTCTCCGACTCACATCACATCACCTCTGTCCTTCCGTGTCTGAGGACGTCACCCGGCGCTTCTCTTCCTTACGTACGACTCAAACCCGTGCGCTCAGACACGGACCGCATTCGTCCAATGGGCTAGCACTCGGCATTCAGCCTGCTTTTTGCCGGTTGGCCCAGGCCAAACGGCACCAGAGGCCACCTCGTCGCCTTCGCGATTCTAGCCACGTGTCCGATCGAAGCTCAACGTCGACTGTGAACCCCTTTGCATCTCTGGCACGGCCATCCGCCTAGTGGGCAGGAAGCAGGCTTCTGTCGAGTTCCTCCCACCACAGCGCCCAACACGGCACGTGCTACTCGGACCTGCCCATCCAGCAAACTCGTCCTGCTCCCTCATACCATCCAATCCCACTTCCTTTGACAAGATCTCGTCATGGCCCCACCGCGGAACATGGCTAGGGACCGAGAGCAAAGCGCTGCCAGAAGAGAACAGCTATCATCGTCTGTCGCCAAGGGGAGACACCACTCGCCCGGATCTGCCCCACCTGGCCACTGGTGGCCGCTCTGTGCAACCAAGACCCGCACAAGACGCTCCCGGCCGTGTCGGCGCGCCAACAATGAACAGGGAGCCATGCCCTTGCGCACCCCCATGTAACGGCTGGCATTCAAGAACACAAGTGCAGGCGTTCGAGCGCAACATGGGTACCGACCGGGCAGCACCGCTCAGCCCAGCGGTAGAGCGGGCGATCCGCCAGGCCGCGAACCTGGCGCACAGTTGCGGAGCCGACCAGATCGAACCCGTTCATCTCCTGGTCGCGGTTCTGCTGGAAACCGAGTCCCGTGGTGCCACACTGATAGCACGGCACGGCGGCGATCCGGAAGCCATCGCTTGCCGTCTTTTGAAACCAACCCAACAGGCCTCCCAGATTGCCCCTACCCCTCTTCCCCTCTCACCCACTGCTCAGGCAGCGCTCCGCCACGCACGGAGCAGTATGCTTGTGCCACGAGGACTGCACGCCAGCACCGACCACCTCCTGCTATCCCTTCTGCGACACGATCCCACGTTGCAGGAGCAGCTTCGAACTTCAGGCGTCGACGTGGACCAGTTGCTTCAGACCGCCGCATCGCGCACCGAACAGGACACGTTCCACGGCAGCCCCATTCCGCTCGACGACGACCTAAGCAAGCTGTCCCCCCAGGAGCAAGCGACATCGCAATCCCCCCCGGCCGATCCGTCCCCCACTTCCGCCCATTACCAAAGGAAGGCCCAGGAACTCCTCCCCCTGTGCGTCCGGATCGCCTACCGCCTGCTCGAGTCGGCCGATGCTTGCGAATCGGCGGGCACCGCGGCTGTTGACGCCGCAAGGCTACTTGCTGTGCTGCTGGAAGCGGCCGCGCAGCAGGGTATCCCTGCCGGAGCGGAGCCCGTGCAACCGGCAGCCGAGGACGCCTCTCTGGCAGCCGCACGGCTCTGGGGACTCCTGCACGCTCTAGCAACGTCCCCCTCCATTCCCCCTGACATGGCAGAACGTCTTGCGCAAGGGGCTCGGCTCGCGGAATCCGTCGCCATACAAACAAGCCGATCCGGACAACTCCGCAGGCGTATCCATCAGGCGCGCCTCTACGTCCTTGTGGGCGCCGACTGCCCGCTCGGCGTTGCCGAAACTGCCAGGCAAGCGGTCGCGGGCGGAGCCGACGTCATCCAGTTGCGGCTCAAACGGTCCACCGATCGCGAGCTGCTCCGGATCGCTCTGGAAGTTGGCGCACTCGTGCGCAAAAGCGGCGCCCTTTTCATCATGAACGACCGGCCTGACGTAGCGATCTTGGCCGGTGCAGATGGAGTACATGTGGGCCAGGAGGAACTTCCCGTTGCCGCTGTACGCCGGCTTGTCGGCCCCGACCGACTGATCGGCCTATCCACCCACACGCCCGAACAGGCACGGGAAGCAGCGGAACTCGGTGCTGACTACATCGGCGTTGGCCCCATATTTCCTTCGAAAACGAAGCAGTTCGACAGGCTCGCCGGCCTAGCCCTGGTGGAACAGGTCTGTCCGAACAGCCCGATTCCAGCGTTCGCCATCGGCGGGATCGGACCGGAGAACATCGAGGCCGTGCTGAAGGCCGGTGCGCGCCGCGTGGCAGTAAGCCATGCCGTCTGTGCTGCGCCTGATCCCGAAGCCGCCACCCGGCAGCTCCGCGCCGCCATCGATAAGTACACGCTGTGAGGCAATGCACGCTTCCTCACCCGGCCTCCCCACAACATAGCCCTTGTTTTCAATGCCGCCACCAGCGCCCGCCCCTCGCAGCCGACGCCCTCCAAAAAAGGGAGCGGGGCGGCCAAGCCACAGCGGCTTCGAGCATTTGCTCTTGCCGGCCTGGACCAAAAAGCCTATCATGTGCAATACACTCCTCCAGTATGTGCCGCTATGTTTCCCCATGCCCGGCCGTGACGGAGTGGTCCGCGAATGGCCCAAGCTCGATGCAGCCTTCTCGCAGACGCCTGGCGCGAAGCGGAACGCTATAAGTGGATCAGAAGCGAACAAGCAGGTCACGACCTGGGCCCGAAAATGATCCAGGAGTGGTTCCGGGTCCACTGGCGGGGGTTCGTGCGGGCCAAAATCGCCGAGCATACGTTGGGAATTCGGTTTTACGAGGAGTTGGGCGCGAAAAGCTTCGCGGTAGCGGAACGAATCCGCCCCCGGACCGAAGGGCTGCTGGAATGGATCATCGAAGCCCTAAGACGGGGAGCAGAGAACCTTGAGATTATCGTGGAGGCCCAGGACCGGAACTACCCCCCAGAGGAAGTCCACGCCATCCTTGAGCTCGTGGACATCAACGCCTGGCGATTTCCCCCGGCAGAAGTGGAACGCTCCTTCTCTTGCACTTGAGACGCTTCACCAACCCTCCCCCCTGCTCAGGAAGCGAACGGAACCTTTTCTCTTCCCATCGGCCCACCTCTTCGTCGGTGTCGATCAGTTACCAACCTTCCAGACGCAGGGCGTCAAGCTGTTCTTAGGGTCGTGCTGACAAATGTCCCGCGATCCCACCAAACCGCGGTGGACCGATGCCCACGCGGCGTGCAACGACAGCCTACGGCACCCCCTCCCCCCCAAGCGTGCGAAACCGGGCGCAACCGGAATCGCTCGGTACTGTTCGCACCAGGTCACCGGTCGGCTGATCCCCCGGCAAACCGAGTGCAAGAGTCCGACCGAAGGCGTCACGTTGCGTAAACGGGGAGCTTTTCGTAGGATGATGCGGCTGGAGAACCAAACGTTATTCGGCCTGCCAGGTAAACCACCGCAACAACACAACGACAGGGAGGCTCGTCATGCGCTCTCTCCGATACTGTGTCGCCTGTCTTATCGCCCTGGCAACCTGCGTGCTGCCCGCTCCTGCCCAAACCGGAAAGGCCAGATTGCGCTACCAGTTCTCGCCTGGCACAACGCTCACGTACAAGCTGGCCCACGAGCTGACCATTGAGAACGTGGTGGGAGGCAACAAACAACACTACACGAGCCGATCGCAAAGCACGCGAGTCTACCGCGTGCTGGAGGTCAGCAGCGACTGGGCACTACTCGAACTAACCGTTACACACCTCAAAGTAGACGCCACCCTACCTAACGGAACGCGGATTCAGGTCGATTCGGCCACGGACAAGTCTCACCCCCTGGCCAAGCTTGCTGGCCAACCGATCCTCCGACTTAAGGTCTCATCCACCGGTCAGATCAGCGAAGTCCAGCGTCTTCGCCCGAACTTGCAGGGAATCGATGCCACCCTGCAATATTCGTTCATCAAGCTGCCGCAGGAAGCGGTTGCCGTCGGGGAAACGTGGACAACCCCCTTCAAGTTCACCCTACCGCCGCCCCTCGGATCAGGTCGGACTGTTGCTTTAGTCCAGCGGTACCGCCTCGCTGAGCGAAACGCCAACCTTGCCACTGTGGAGCTTGCCACCGATTTCCAGGATCCCGACGGCACTTCTCCGCAAATCGCCGCTGCGGCAGCCCAATTCCTGATGAGCGGCTCCGTGCTGTTCGACCTCTCCGCCGGGCGGATTGAGCGGACAGATTACACGATTGACCGGATCGTCCAGAGGCATGTAGGTGACGACAGCGCCATGACCGTGAAAGGACGGTTGACGCAAGTGCTAATCCATGACATCGCCCGTTCGCCCTAACCGACCTGGAACCCTCCGGAAGCCGAAAAGCGAGAAATCCACAAGACGGGCCGTTCACCCGCGTTGCTATTTGGCCGCGGTGCGGGTATGTGCTCGTCGAGAATTCGTGCCCGGATTGAACCATGCCGAATAATTTTCGGGGATGTGCGCGGCCGGTACGGGTCCTCGTGGAGTGCCACAGGTCGCATCGCATACGCTTCGTCGGTCGGACCCGCACGCCTCCGTAACCTGCACAGGTAGCGCGATGTATGGCTGACCCTCGGATCAAGAAGCAACTGATCAACCTGCTCGCAGCGGCGGGAAAACTAGCGGTCGAATCCAAGGCGTCGGGAGTTCTCGTGCTTTCCGCGGACTCCCTCGACTGGAAAGCTGTGCGCGAATACTTCCCCGGCGGCGTCAGGCTGCTCATCGCCTGTCCGAAGCAGTCCCTTCCCGACGTGTCCCATTTCACAGATGGTGACCGATACGAGCTTCACGGGATCGAATGGGTCCAGCTCGAGGAAACCGACCTGCCCATCTGGGAACAGATCTCCGCTGCATTGCTGGAGGCGGTGGCCGAGGAGACGCTCCGCCCAGGCGACACGGTCATTACGCTCTACTCCGCGTTCTCGGAAGGCGAGATCAACAGCCTGAGCATCATTCACCTGGAAGAGCACCTGGAACGGTTCACGTCCGCCGACCTCAAACAATTGGAATCCTATGTGCCACTCGAGACCCTACGGCTTGTGATCGAGCTGGCGCTGGAGATCGCGCGTGAAGGTCGAGAGGGCAAACCGGTGGGCACGATGTTTATCGTCGGAGACGTACGAAACGTGAAGAAATACTGCCGCCCCATGGGACTGGACCCATTCAAACGCGTTCCGAAGGAGCAGAGGAAGCTGCGTTCCCATCGCATTCGCGAGGAGATCAAGGAGCTAGCCCAACTGGACGGCGCTTTCATCATCGATGAGAAGGGCTACATTGAGGCCTCGAGGCAGTGGGTGGGAACCCCCACCATTAATGTCACCCTCTCCAAGGGACTTGGTGCTCGTCACTGGGCAGCAGCGGCAATCTCTGCGGTGACGCGCGCCGTTGTGGTGGTTGTTAGCGAGTCATCCGGCACGGTACGGATCTTCCAAAACGGTGAAGTCAAGCTCCGCCTAGAACCGGCCCGTCGCCGGGCACTGAAGTGGCAGGAGTTCGAGCCGGCGATCGAAAAGCCCGTACGTCCCGAAGTCCGCCTGGGCCGGACGATCGAAACCCGCCGCCCCGAGGGCCAGAGCTGATGGCCGCCATCGGATTGGCTCTACCTTACTGGTTCGTCCCCGTCGCCGCCCGGCTTCAATCCCAGCCAACCCTCCGTCGCTCCTGGCGCGGACGGATCCCACACCTCGGCGACATGTCAGTGATCCGGTTCCTCGTCCGGGGCTGACGCTCCACCGCCTCGACCCGTCGTCGCCACTTAACAGAAAGCTCTACCGAGTCCGCCACACCTCCCTTCCCTACCCGCCCGCATCACGGACCTGGCACGCCGGACCTCCTCACACCGCCGCCGGTTCCCGCATGCGCAATTCGGGATGAGTCGCCCGACAGCTCGGCTTAGAATGCGCGGGTACAGCGCGACGGGGAAGCGCGCCCTTCTCTACGCCTCCACAACGCGCTAGCGCGTGAGGTGTCGAGTGACGAGCGAACCGCACAATCGGCTCCGAACCTGGCGAGGCCCTCTGCTAGCGGCATGCGTCGGCATCGCCGCCGTCGCCACATTCCTCCAGAAAGCCTTCCACATTGATGACGTGCTCTACCTCGCCGTAGCCCGCCAGATCCTACGTGACCCCCTGGACCCCTACGGCGATGTCATCCGCTGGGAGGAGGAACCGGAAAGCTTATTCGATGCCGACTTCAACCCGCCAGGCTGGTCGTACGTTCTCGCCGCCGGAATTGCACTGGCTGGCGAGTCTGAACTCGCACTCCACATCCTCGAAGGACTCTGCGTCGTCCTAGCAGCCATCGGAATCTATCGCCTCGCCAGTTTGTACACACGTTACCCCCTTGCGGCGACGGCCTCCCTCATTCTCGGTCCCGCACTGCTGCCGGGCTATAACATCATGCTCGAGGGGCCGCTTACGGCACTCCTCGCGTGGACGATCTACCACCTGGTGATGGCAAACAGATCTGCCCCCATTCGTCGGACGGCTCTGGCGGCATGCCTCTCGGCTGCCGCGGTCTTCGTGAAGTACACCGCGGCTGTCCCGCTGGGAGCAGCCTGGATCGGGCTCCTGTGGAGAAGAAACCGAGGGGCCTGGTTCGTGATCGGACCGGCGATTGTGATTGCGGTTTGGTCGGCGTGGAGCTACTGCCAGTACGGTCGAGCACATCCGATCGAGATCCTCCTTCGAGCACAGACCTCTGAACGCGAGCCGATGGGGATCAGCCTCTGGGAATCCTGGGGACGAATCCACGGTACGATCCGCGGCTACGGCGCTGTAACTACCCTGGCCATCCCCGCCGCCGTCCTGCTCCTCCGCCTGAACCCGTCGCTCTTTCTCGTGGTCGTCCTCACCGGGGCTGTGATGTCCTGGGTCGCGACCGAGGACCTCGTCATCCGCACCACCATGAAGGGCCAGGGGCTCAGGCAGGGAGCAGTTTGGTGGGCCAGCCCTTATTTGCACGCCTACGCCTTCGCGTTCCTGGGCACACTCGCCCTCGCCGCAGTCTTTCTCGCCTACAGGCGAACAGGGACAACCGAACGGAGCATGCCGCAGCCAAGAGAAGACCAAGGCCAAGAAGTACTGGTGCTCTGGAACGCCGCCATGCTGCTCTTCGGCGTGTTCGGGGTGCCGTTTCTGGCCGTTCGCCACCTGGCGATCGGCATCATCCCGGCCACCATCCTGGTCTATGCATACGTCGAACGCCAGGACGAACAGAACAGCTCCCGTTTTGGACGGGCCGCAGTATACGGGGCCACTGTTTTAGCCGTGTTGCTCGGTCTCGGGCTGGCAGACGCTGACCGACGCTTTGCAAACTGGTATCGCGAAATGGCCCTGACAAAGGGACACGATGCGGTCCAACTGGGCAAGAAAACGGGAAACACGGCCTGGTTCTTCGGCCACTGGGGCTGGGTCTACTACGCCGAATCGGTAGGCATGCGTTTGTACGATCCGCGCACCTGCGACCTCAAGAAAGGGGACATCATCGTTTTTCCAGTAATCCTGACCTGGAAGCTCGAGTATCTGGAGCGTCCCGAAGTGCGCGACGCACTGCAGCTCGCCGCTCACATCACGCCAACCACCCCTAACCCCCTTCGGACCATCTCCCGCGAGGTCCACTACTATTCTGGGGGCTCGTGGAATCTGCCCTGGCAATTCAGCGATCTTCCCATGGACGACTTCCTCGTCTACGCTGTTCACCGCGACGTTCCCAGAATCGGCGGCAAGGAATCGACACGGAGAGCCATCGCACCGGGATTGTGATCCGCCACGCACCGGCCAGACTTTTCCCCCCCAACAACAGCCCCGATCCGGGCTCCGGGACAGAGCTTGCTGCGCCGCTTACTCACAAGAAGGCGCTGCCCGAATCTGCGCGAGGAGATGCCGCCTGCTGATCCAATCGATCGATCACTGCCCCCGTTCGGAACCCGTGCTCCGACTTCCCCAAGACCTTCGCTGTCCCCCAGCGCCGCGCCCCCTACCTCGCCCAGTAGCAGACGGGAACCACACGGGTCAGCTCACTGCGTTCCCCCGCGAGTTGGACTCCTAACATGTTTAGAAAGCGACGACGGGATTCGGGCCGCGAGAGGAAAAAAGGATATGCCGCTAACCGCAGACGTTCTCGATAAGCAGTTTCGTCCACGGTTTGTGCCGGAGGATGCCGATTTTTCGGACTGGTCCCAGGTCGAACCCCTCTACCGCGCGCTCCTCGACCGCCCCATCAACACGGTTTCCGATCTGGAACGGTGGATTGAGGATTGGAGCGAACTCGAAGCGTTCATCTCCGAGGGCGAGGCCCGCCGCTACATTGATATGACCTGCCACACCGACGATCCGGAAAA
>JALSID010000353.1 GCA_026981825.1 Planctomycetota bacterium | reverse complement strand
GAGAGTGCAGTGCCGGACGGCGAGCGGCGTCTGGTTGCTCTACCCGCTGAGCTTCGTTCGCTGGTCTGGCAAATAGTGGCAGACATGGTAGGTGGGGCGATTTTCGGGGTTCTACGTGACCTGGAAGACCGCCCCGTGATCGAAATGGAAGGAGAGGAATACGAGGTCCGCCTGCACTGCCGCTCGTTGAAGTCGGGCGAGGAGTTGGAGGGCTTTGATCTGTCAATCGGATACGATTGGTTCGGCTGGGCGCCGGAGATGACTTCGTTTCGCGGCACGCTTTTCGCCATTGGCGAGATCACTGGCGACTACCCGAATGTATTTGCCGCGAGCCGGGTCCCCGTTGAGTACCGGGTCGCCCGGCTGCCCAACATCAGTCCGGTAACGGGCGAACATCCGCTGAGCGTCGAAGGCTGGTGTGCGGGGTACCGGGTGGGGGCGGTGACCCTACTGGCCCCCGAACAACGCAAGGCGAACACTCTTCCCGCTGTGGATCAGGGTGCGGCGAGCCCTCTCGCTCCCGTGCCGCGGCCGGCGTTCGAGGTTCCCCCCGGAGTATTGGCCGCCGCTTTGCAACTCAAGCCGGGGCAGGCGGTCCGGGTGGATCGATACGGGCGAAGGTGCAGCGAGGTGGAAACCGTTCAGTGAGGGTAGCCGTGGAGCAGCGGTGATGAGAAAGGCCGCCTGGCGACATTCCTACCGGCGGACGTGGCGACGCGGACCGGTTTTCGGAACCGTGGCCGCCATTGCCCCCTGCTCTCGGATTGTGCCGTTCGACCGCGACACGGAAAAGAGCCCACGCCGCGGCTTCCTCCCCTGCATATCCGTGGAGTACCCCTATCCTGACTGGCCCCGCCACCTGCCCAGCAGCCTGCCGAGGGCGTGGGTAATCGATGTGCGGTACCTATGCAAGCACGACCTGCTATCGCCCCTTCGGAACCTCCCCGGTTGCGTGGGCGTGTGCGCTCGATGGTCCCCCCAGATGGACGCTCGAACCGCTCAGCTCCTCGTGGACTACGGTCAGATCCGCTATCTGGACATCAGCGAATGTGTTCAGGTAGACCGCGACCTGCTCGAACGTCTCACTTCGCTTCCCCTGGCGGGTCTGAACCTGGCCCTCTGCCCGCTGCGCGACCAAGACCTCGAGCCCCTCCGCCGTCTGGTTTCCCTACGGCGTCTGGATCTTTTCGATATCGGGCCCAGCGGCGAACGGATCGTGGACATATGCGCTAGCCTTCCGAACCTCACCGGGCTCTCGCTCGCCAACTGCTGGCTCACTGAGAATGACCTGGGGCGGATCGTGACTTTACCCAGGCTCCGAGCCCTCCGGTTGGGACACATGCCCCTAACGGACCGATCGCTAGAGGTTATCTCGAGGTGCAGGACGCTTCAGTTACTCGACCTCAGGTACACATGCATCACGGACGAGGGCCTGGAATTCCTCTCGAGAACCATGAAACAGTTGCGCGTACTGGTCCTGAGCGGCTGCGCCTGTGTGACGGAACGAGGCATCGAGCACCTTGGGAGCCTCGAACAGCTTCGGCTTCTCGACATATCCGAGACGGGAGCGCCCGCGAAAAGGAGTGAGGACTTTCTGAGGATCGAGAATAAGGTTACCAAGGGCCGTCGGAAAGTGACAATCCAAACCTCCCCAATCGATCGCAACACGCTGTGGGTCTAACCAGGGGCGGTTGCCGTGCCTGGCCGCGCGAGTACCCTCCCGTGCCCCCACACATTCACCCGACGCGGTTCGGTAGGCTCGCCACGGGGTGTTTGAGCCTCTCTACGATGCCACCCAACGGCGCCCTTGACAGGCATCGGGCTCCGGCCCACTCCAGACTCGCTCTCACCCGATTTCCCACCGAGGCGCCCACAGCAAGTCCCGTCGTGGTAACTGCCGCCAACGGCCTAACCTGCTCCGGCACAATTCGCGCCGTAGAGATCAAACCGAGGCACACTCCGGTGTCCCGTTCCCGGGCTCCAAGCTGATGCTTGGACCGGTTCGCAGCCAAGCGAACGGCACACAGGGCGGTACCGCCACTCCACCGCTGCACTGCGCACGCGATCCTAATAGCGCCCGCTGGGTTAAGACTTCCGCCGCGCCCTGGCCACTTGATCAGGGGCGCATCCTCGATGAGAAGCCCGTCGCGTCCGCGACCAGCTCCAGCCCACCGGGCCAATCTCGACCGCGTCCCACTTGAACGCAAAGGCATCCCCGCGCCGATACGGCGCGTCTAGGCCCGCATGACCGTCCCCCATGGCTCTCCCTTAAGACGACCCGCAGACTTGGACCACCCCGCCATCGCCCACGCGAGCCGGTCCGGGCGCGGGCTGGCGCGAAATGCCGGCCTGCCCGGGCCGCGCGGGCGTACCGCTGCGCCGTCGCCGGCGCGACGGCGGTCCGACCTCCCCGGGCCGAGGCGCTCGCGGCCGGCCGCCTGCTGGAGGGACGCCTGCCCCACGGCGAGGCAGCCCGGACAGCCGACCAATGCGACGGGTTCGACCGATCGGGCCGATCCCGGTTCGGATGGTGAGCTACCCGTCAGTCGAGTTCGCCAGCCTGCAACCCCCCCGGAGATGCCGCGCAGCCCTGCCCGCCCAAGTCCTGGCGCGCACCCGGCCAGCCGTGCCCAGCCACGGCCGCGGCGGAGGTCCGCTGCCGCCAGGCGGCGGACTCGGCGCCGCTTCCGGCCGGCGGCCGAAGCGGCATCGGCAGGGCGCGCCCCGTTGGAGGTAGCGCGACCGCCGGCGTTTCTTCCCTAGTCGGGGGCCATTTTTGCCAGCAGTTCTTTGGCCCCATCGCTTTCGGGCGGACCCGAGGCCGGGTCGCGCTACCACTGCTCCGCCGTCGCCGCGGCGGAGCTCCGGACCCGCCAGGCGGCGGGCTCGGCGCCGCTTCGGGCCAGCGGCCGAAGCGGCGGGAGAGAGCGCGCGCCATCGCCAACCCCGCAAGGGGCGCGCTTTTCTTTCGATCGGTGGGGGCCATTTCTGCCAGCGCTTCCCTGGCCCCATGGCTCTGGAGCGGACCCGGGCCGGGTCGCGCTACCAATGCGCCGTCGCCGGCGCGACGGCGGTCCGCCGCTCCCCGGCCCCGCCAGGCGGCGGGCTCGTGCCGCTTCGGGCCAGCGGCCGAAGCGGCTAGAGAGAGCGCGCGCCATCGCCAACCCCGCAAGGGGCGCGCTCTTCTCTCGATCGGTGGGGGCCATTTCTGCCAGCGCTTCCCTGGCCCCATGGCCCTGGAGCGGACCCGGGCCGGGTCGCGCTACCACTGCGCCGTCGCCGGAGCGACGGCGGTCCGGCCCCTCCGGCCCGGCCAGCTGCATGCAGGCCCCGGCTACTCCGGCCTGCGAGTGGCGCGGCCGGCGGGACTGGGCGCTGCATCCGGCCTGGCGAGGGCTAAGCCAAAGCGGCAGGGGACTGCGGCACTCCAAAGAAAGCGGCACAGGAGTGCCGCAACCCAAAGCGGCAGAGGACTGCCGCACTCCAAAGAAAAGCGGCACAGGAGTGCCGCAAGCCAAAGCGGCAGAGGGCTGCCGCACTCCAAAGCGGCGGAGGTCAGGACCCGCCAGGACGAGTTGTCCAGAGCTGGGCTTGACCAGGCAAGGGGCGCTCCGGGCACCAGGGCGGCGCCCCGCTAAGTCACCACCGAAAGGCTGGGGCCGCGTCGGAGGCCGCCTCGCGCTACCGATGCTGCGCCCTCGCCGGCGCGACGGAGGTCCGGCGCTTCATCCAGGCCGGGTCCGGCTCGAGTGTCGTCGGCACTCCAGCAAAGGTCGGACTATAATCGGCGCCCGGCGACCCGTAACACGAACGGACGGAGGCAAGAACATGGGGCGTGCGCGAACCGTCGGCCTGCTGGTCCTCTCGGCCGCACTGTCGTTGCCTGGAGTTCGCGGTCTCCTCGCAGCCGCCGAACGACCCAATATCGTGATCATCCTCGCCGACGACCTTGGCTACGGAGACCCGCGCTGCTACAACGCCGATTCGAAGATCCCGACCCCTAACATCGACCGCCTCGCCCAGCAAGGGATGCGGTTCACCGATGCTCATACTCCGTCCTCCGTATGCACCCCCACGCGATATGGTCTCCTCACCGGGCGGTATTGCTGGCGAACCCGACTCAAGTCCGGCGTTCTGAAGGGATACTCCCGGGCTCTGATCGAACCCGATCGGCCCACGATCGGGACGCTTGCCAAGAAATACGGTTACCGCACCGCCGCGATCGGCAAATGGCACCTCGGCTTCCAGACCCCCGCAAAGGGGGCCGGCCGGGTCGATTACGACCTCCCCCTCCGCCCCGGCCCGATTACGCAAGGGTTCGACTATTTCTTCGGGATTCCGGCGTCCCTGGACTTCCCGCCCTATGTCTTCGTCCGTAACGACCGGCCCATTGAGCCGCTGTTCTACACGATTGGAGCAAGCCAGCACCGACGCCGAGGGGGCGGGGGCTTCTGGCGAGCCGGACGAATCGGTGGTACGTTCCGCCACATCGATTGTCTCCCCCGTCTCACCCGAGAGGCTCTATGGTTCATCCAGGATCATGTGGCACATCACGCCGACCAACCCTTCCTGCTCTACTTCGCCCTCACCGCTCCCCACACGCCCTGGCTCCCTACCGCCGAGTTCCGGGGCAAGAGCGGCGCCGGCTACTATGGGGACTTCGTTGTCCAGGTCGACTGGGTGGTCGGCCAGATCCTGGCCGAACTGGACCGCCACGACCTGACCGAGAACACCCTGGTCCTGTTCACGAGCGACAACGGCGCGCACTGGCTGCCGCGGGACATCCAGCAATTCGGCCACCGGGCGAACGGCCCGTGGCGCGGGCAAAAAGCCGACATCCACGAAGGGGGACACCGGGTGCCGTTCATCGTCCGCTGGCCCGGTCGAGTTCCCCCGGGCAGCATCAGTGACCAGCTCGTTTGCCTGACCGACGTCTATGCCACCCTGGCCGAAATCCTCGGTCATCCCCTCTCCGACAGCGAGGCGGAAGACAGCTACAGCTTCCTCCCGTCCCTCACGGGCAAGCCGGCCTCCGGCCCCGTGCGGCATGCCCTCGTGAGCCACTCCGGCTGGGGCATGTTCGCCATTCGCGACGGCCACTGGAAACTCATCCTCGGTCTCGGCTCCGGCGGCTTCACGCCTCCCACCTTTCGCAAGCCCGGCCCCGGAGAACCCCCCGGCCAGCTCTACAACCTCGCCGATGACCCCGCCGAGACAAGGAACGTCTACGCGGACTATCCGGAAATCGTGGACCGCCTCCAGCGGCTGCTGGAAACATACAAGCAAAGCGGGCGCAGCCGGCCGTGAACGTTACCCCCTGACCGATCCCTCACACCGGCAACGAAAAACGGGCCGGATCCGCCCCGGACCTGCACAAGCCGCGAACAGCGTTGCCGGTCAGAAGCCACGCCGTTGGCTCATCAGCGTGACGGGCAGAGAGGAGAGCTACTACCAATCGTCCACTTCGTCGCCGAAAGATCCGGCGTCTAAATCGGACAACCCGAAGCTGTCCAGCATGGACAGGGTTCCGGAATCCCCTGGAAGGGAGTCGTCAATCTTGAGGCTCTTCAGGATCTCCCGGTAGATGTGCTCGAACTCGTCGAGCTCGCTGTCTGTGCACTGGGCCAGGAGCAAAAAGCCACGTCGTTCGCTGTTGAACGCTCGGATGTACGTCGTATTCGTCAGGTCCATGCAGAAGAAATTCAGGTCGTGGCCCACCGCCGGCCGCGACGCGATCTCTTCCTCGACGTTGTACGTGTCTATCTCCTCGTATTCGTCCTGAAACGCGCTCAACGCCTCCGCCAGCAGCGCCACTCGGTTCTGAACCGTCGGAAGCACCACGAGCGAGATGAACCCCGTACCCGGACTCTGCAACGTCACCGCCCACCGGGAGTCGTCCAGCTCTTCGACCAGCTCCCAGGTGCCCGGGTACTGAAAGCTCACTCCCTGCCGCTCAAACGTCTTGTCCAACAGCGGACCGGCCATGGAAACCCCCAAACATGTGCCGAAGTGTCCGATCCTCTAACCGTTTCCTGACCAATTATTCGTGCCAGGCTCAGCCTACGAGTCAACGCGGACACCGCAACCGCCGGCCGTCCGGCTCTCTCTGGTAGATTAGCCTCTATCGGGTTCGGATGTCCGGGCTATACGAGGTTCATGCAGTGGAGCATGCTCGCCATGGTTCGCCAGTCGCCAGCGTTCTTGCTCGCCTGCGCTTTTTCCGTCGTTGCCGCCATGGCTGCGGACAGGCCGAACGTTGTCCTGATCGTGATCGACGACCTGGGCTACACGGACACGGCACCCTACGGCAGCGTGCTGCATCAAACGCCGAACATCGCACGGCTGGCCGCTGAGGGAATCCGCTTCACGAACTACTACGCGGCCAGCCCCGTCTGCAGCCCCACCCGCGCAAGCCTGCTTACCGGGCGCAACCCCGCTCGGCTTCGCCTCACCAACTTCCTCAAGGGCCTGCGTCGGGACCCGAATTCCCCCGTGCTTCCCGCCGACTACGCCGACTGTCTCGACCCCGAGGAGGTCACGCTTGCCGAGGCGCTCAAGCCGTTCGGGTACGCCACGGCCCACATCGGCAAGTGGCACCTGGCCAAACGGGGTGGGGACGGCCAGGATTTGCCGCAGGCTCAAGGGTTCGACATCAACATCGGCGGAACCCACAGTGGAATGCCGCGCAGCTTCTTCTGGCCCAGGTGGAGGGGCAATCCCCCCGTGCAGGGCGAATTCGACGGCCAGTATCTTCCCGACTTCCTGTCCATGCGAGCGGTCCAGTTCATCCGCGCTCACCGCGACCGACCGTTCTTCCTGTACCTGGCCCACTACGCGGTCCACATCCCGATTCAAGCCCCGTCCGCCGACGTCGCCCGCTACCGCCGCCGCCTTGCCAACCGCCCGGCGCGACCCTGGGAACACTTCAACCCCTACTACGCAGCGATGGTGGAGGCGATCGACCGGTCGGTAGGTCGCGTGCTCGCCGCGCTTGAAGAGTGCGGCCTGACGGACAGAACGTACGTTATCTTCACCTCAGACAACGGGGGGTTGGTCACGAGAGAAGGTCCCCACACCCCCGCAACCACCTGCCGCCCGCTGCGGCTGGGAAAGGGCTACGTGTACGAAGGGGGGATTCGTGTGCCCTTCATCGTGCGTGGTCCAGGGGTGGCACGCGGAGCAGTCAGCGACGAGCTGGCAATCAGCGACGATGTGTTCCCCACCGTGCTCGACCTGATCGGCATCGCTCCGGACTCGGTGCCCTCCGCAGGACCACGGGACGGGCTCAGTCTGGCTGCGGAACTGCGAGCTCCGCAGACGACCCGGTTGCCACGCGATACTCTCTACTTCCACTACCCCCATTTTTCCAATCAGGGGGGTAGGCCGTCGGGAGCGATCCGCAAAGGCGATTGGAAAGCAATCATCAGCTACGAAACGGGCAAGGTCGAGCTCTACGATCTTAGCAAGGACCCGGGAGAAAGTTCGAACCTGGCTGCTCGATACCCTGAGCGGGCGCGGGAGCTGGCCAGGCTGCATGCCAAGTGGCGGGAGCAACTCCGGGTGAACATGCCCCGTCGAAAGCAAGACTCCGCCCCCACGAACTAACCGGCCCCCTCGTCCAAAAGGAGCGGCGATCGGTGAGGGACACGGCAAGGGCCCAAGCTCGGTGCCGCGCAGACGCTCGTACGGAACGGGAACAGCGTCGTCTGCAGCACGGAACGATCAGCTACCAATGCCTCTCGCGTGATCCCACTACTGGCTGCCAGCGGTTTCCGGAACTCTCGTCCGTTGGCAGACGGACACGGAACTCACTACTATGCAAGTGGGCGCGACAGGCTGTGAACAAGCCGGGGGTAGGAACGAGGAACAGCGATGCTCACGCCTGAACAGCGCGAGTTCTTCTGGACGAACGGGTATCTGGCCATCCCCGGGTTCCTGTCCGCCGAGCAACTTGCCGCTATCCGCGCCGCGGTGGACGAATTAGTCGCGCTCGCGGGGTCGTCACCGGAACGGTCGCGTGCGTTCGACATCGGCCCGCCAAAACCAGGTGCACCTCCGCAGGTGCGACGGATCTTCAACCCCGCCGAGCAGGATCCGCGGCTGGAAGCGATCGCTCTGGACGAACGGGTGCTCGATCTCGTCGAGGACCTCATTGGCCCGAACATCGAGTTCCACCACGGAAAGGTGAACCTGAAGTGGCCTCATGGTGGAGCAGAGGTCGCCTGGCACCAGGACCTCGCCTTCTTCCCCCACACGAACACCGACCTCGTCGCCTGCATGTTCTACCTGGACGATGCCACCAGAGAAAACGGCTGCCTGCTGGTCGTGCCCGGCAGCCATCGGCTCGGCGTGCTGGACCACTTTGCCGACGGCCAGTTCATCGGCGCCGTCACGCAGGACCTCCAGCGAATCCCCCTGGAAAAAGCGGTACCGGTGGAAGTGCCCGCCGGCTCGGTCACGGTGCACCACTGCTTGACCCTGCACGCCTCGGAAGAGAACCGCTCCGACAAACCGCGCCGCGTGCTCATCTACCAGTACCGGGCAGCCGACGCCATGCAGCTCGTGCCCGATCGGTCCAAGGCTCGCCATTACGGCATGCTGCTTCGTGGTCGGCAAGACGGAACGGTACGGTGCGAGACCATCACGTACCGCTTGCCCACCCACCTTGTCGAAGACCGACTTCGCTCGCTCTATGACCTCCAGGAGGAGTTCAAACGGAAACGGGGTGTAGACACGCTCGTGAAAACTTGATAAAACATGCTTGTGCGTTGATGCAGTGTTGAACGTTCCCCTGGTTTGGAATGCGGAGTAGTCTGCAGCAGAGGAGGTACAGAACATGGGGCGGATGCACCGACGGGAATTCCTCGGGACGACGGCGGCCGCGGGTGCCGCCACGATGTTGGGGCTTGCACCGACACGGCGTGTGCTTGGCGCCAACGACGCGATCCGTGTGGCTGTGGTAGGCGTCCGAGGCCGCGGGTGGGCGCATGTGCAGGGCTTCCACAACCTGAACGGCGTCGAAGTGGTGGCGATCTGCGACTGTGATGAAGCGGTCTTGAACGCACGCGCAGACGCCTTCGACCGCGCCACGGGCCGCAAGGTGAAGCGGTTCATCGATATGCGGAAGCTGTTCGAGGACAAGGACATCGACGTCGTGACATTCGCCACGCCCAACCACTGGCACTCGCTCGGGGCCATCTGGGCGATGCAGGCCGGTAAGGACGTCTATGTGGAGAAGCCCTGTTCGCACAATGTGTGGGAGGGCCGTCAGCTTGTGAACTGGGCGCGCAAGCTGGATCGAATCTGCGGACACGGCACTCAGTCGCGGTCGATGCGCGGTGTTCGGGAAGGGATCGAGCAGCTTCGCAAGGGGGTAATCGGCGAAGTCTACATGGCCAAGGGCCTCTGCTACAAGTGGCGTCCATCGATCGGCAAAGTCGATGGCCCGCAACAGCCGCCGAAGACGGTACACTACGACCTCTGGCTCGGCCCAGCCCCCTACAAGCTGCCCCATCGGCGGCAGTTCCACTACGACTGGCACTGGTTCTGGGACTACGGCAACGGCGACATCGGCAATCAGGGCGTGCACCAGATGGACATTGCTCGCTGGGGCCTGGGTGTAGGTTTGCCGAAGAAGGTCGAATCCATGGGCGGCAAGTTCCTGTTCGACGATGACAAGGAAACGCCGAACACTCAGGTTGCTCTCTACTGGTATCCCGACGAGAACAAGCTGCTGCAGTTCGAAGTGCGGCACTGGATCACGAACCACGAAGCCGGGGCGGGCAGTGGCTCATCGAACGAGATCGCCGTCCTTTTCTTCGGAAGCGATGGCTACATGGTAATCGCAGGTGCGGGTTATCGCACCTACCTGGGGCGGAAGCGTGAGCCCGGTCCCTCCGGCAGCGGTGGCGGGGACCACTTCGCGAACTTCATCGAGGCGGTCCGCTCCCGCAATCGCGAGTTGCTCACCGCCGAGATCGAGGAAGGCCACCTCAGCTCGGCCCTGTGCCATCTCGGCAACGTCGCCTACCGGCTGGGGCGTGCGATCGAGTTCGACCCCAGCACAGAGACGTGCCCCGGCGACGACGAGGCCAATGCCTTGCTAACCCGCGAGTACCGCAAGCCGTACGTCGTAGAACCGTGCTCTGGGTAATGCCATGCTTGCGCGTTCCCTCCCGGGGCGGTCGCGTCAGCGACCGCCCTTTTCTTAGCTGCCGACTGCATCGTGCTACCAGCAGCCTCGTGATCAATGGAGATTGGTGGACTGAGCGACCCAGCGTGAACGAGCGGGGAACAGCCATGATCCGGTTCCTTGTATGCGCCCTGGTGGTCTTGCCCCTGGCAGCGTCGAGTGTTCGTGCTCAACACGCCCCCTCTGTGGATCGTGTCTCCGCCCAAGATGGCCAGATCATCGTGCGGCCCATCCGGCACGCGACCTTTGTGCTTCAGTACAAGGATTTGACGATCTACGTTGATCCGGTCGGTGGCGCCGCCGCTTTTGCCGGCATCCCAAAGCCGGACCTGATTCTGATCACCGACATCCACGGCGACCACGCCAACCGGCAAACCGTCGAGGCGGTGCGCAAACCGGAAACCATAATCATCTGCCCCCAAGCCGTGGCTGACCTGTTCTCCCGACGGGGCAGCGGTCCGCTCCCCGGCGTGCGGGTGCTGAACAACGACGAAAGCATCGAAGTCCTCGGAGTTCGGGTAACCGCAATCCCGATGTACAACATTACCCCCTCGCGCATGCGGTTCCACCCAAAAGGCCGCGGAAACGGCTATGTGGTCGAACTGGGCGGAAAGCGGATCTACATCTCCGGCGACACCGAGGATATCCAGGAGATGCGGGAGCTAAAGAACATCGACCTGGCGTTCGTGTGCATGAACCTGCCGTTCACGATGACTGTGGAACAGGCAGCCGATGCTGTGCTCCAATTCAAGCCGAAGATCGTGTACCCGTACCACTACCGGGGCCGAGGGGGCATGAGTGACGTCGCCAAGTTCAAGCGGCTCGTTTCCACGGATCCGTCCATTGAAGTCCGCCTGCTCCGCTGGTACCCGTAGCTGACGTCAGCCTGATCGGCCATCTGGACCTGGCGGCGCAGCCGGTCGTTCGTGGCGAGCGGGCTCCGCCCACGCGACGGTCTCCTGAGGCCGCCGAGATCAACCCGTAGGCGGGGCCGCTCGGTGCCTGAGCAACGCGGCGTGCCGGGCGGCCCCGCCGGCACGACCCGGCACTTATGCCGCCGTGACGGG
>JALSID010000352.1 GCA_026981825.1 Planctomycetota bacterium | reverse complement strand
TTGGAGTGGTTTCGTGACGTCGCAGAGGAAGCGCTCACGGGGGTTGGTGATGTCCCTTCCACCGGTCTGCGTTGCCGCCTGTTGATCACGATCGTGCCCGACGAGCAACAGGACCGCACAAGCTGGCGCGATTTCATCGCAGCTTTAGGGGTACGCTTCCTGGAAGTACCCCCATTGCGCGACAATGGGCAGCTCGTGCCGGGGCTAGCGACCTACTTCGCCTCCCAGTTCGCCTTCCGGTTTCGTAGTCCTGTGCGGGTGGTTGAACAGGACGCCTTGAACTGGCTCCAGCAGCGGCGCTGGCCGGGGGGAATCCGCGAGTTGCGGGCCGCCGTCTACCGGGCATGCGCCGCCTGCCGTGGCCGGCAGCTCCAGCTCGAGCATTTCGTCAACACCGCGCCGTTGCATCCGGTCGTTGACGACAAGGAGAAGGGCCCCATCGAAGAGACGTTGCGTGCGGTAAAAGCATGTGGGGGCAACCGCGCGAAAGCGGCGCGGCTCCTTGGCGTATCCCCGTCCACGGTGTACCGCAGATTACGTCGCTTGCGGGAGCGGGACCGATAGCCGAACGGCGGAACTCTTCGCGAAGAAATGCAGTGTCACAGGTCAAGACGCGCAGCGGGAGCTTCTCCGGATCCTGTGGTGGGCCTCAGCATCGAGCTCAGGCGGCGTTCGCCTGAGCTGCGGAGGGTCTGCCCGGTGTTTCGGGACCAGGGGTGAGCAGGAGCATCCAGAGGGGAACGGCTGCGGCGCAAGCGAGGAGCTCGACGTCGATCCCACGAGGCTTCGCCGCGCAAAGGTCGCGGCTCACCCGCGCAAGATCCTCCCCCGAGACAGGCCCCGCCTCCCGGCCCGCCACGTAATGCGCTGCCAGTACAGCGTCGCATGCAAGGAGTACCTGGGCGAGTTTGTTGGGGGCTTTGCGGCCAGAACCTTGCGTGTACGCTTCTACAGCCCGGCGCACCGGTACCGGTAGGCGTTCCAGGACCTCCTGAAGGGCACGATTCCGGGGGCCGTGCTGCTCGTCCAGGCCCGCAGTTGCATGGGCCACAAGGCAGGCAATGATCCCCCAGGAATCCATCTCGAGCAGATGGGGGGTCCTGAGGCAGACCTGGGCGACCAGTTGGGCCAGGTTCACGCCGTGGGCGGCGATGGTGGTGGCCGCGTCAACATTCGTCGGTAGGAAAACGTAAGCGCGTTCCGAAAGCTGAGTAGCCGATTGGATGTGGCCCCCAACCTCCTGCAGCTCACTCTCCACCACGGCCCCCAGCCGCATGAACCACTTCAGCGCGTGGCTAAAGGACAGCACAGCACGCCGAGCAAGAGAGGCCGCACAGACTTCACGGTGCAGCTCTGCAATTCGCTCGCAAACCAGTCTCACCAGGGCGCCCAAACTATTGCCCATGCTCTGCTCGGGTGGAGATCGGCGGAAACCGTTGACCGCTTCGGTGGCCAGCAGCCCGACCTGTTCCATGTCGGACAGCCAGGCGTCGGCTCCGGGAAGCCGGAGCACGGGTTGGTGGGCGAGCTGTTCGAGTTCGGAGAGCCGTTTGGCGAGCAGCGCCCGGTGCGCGTGCAAAACGCGCATCGGGTCGGATCCGCCGTGCGGATGTGACCTGCCCCCTGCCGTGGACGCCCGTGTTCCCACCGCCGCTCTCGCCCGGGTGCGAAGCCGCAGAACCTTAGGCTGTCGCTTGCCTTCACCGCCATCCAGGCGAATGCGCATCTGCCGTTCCCGGGCGTTCTTTCCGGCCATAGCGGTTCCCGATCAGCTCATCCTGGCGAAGTCCGTACCAATCCCTACGCGCCATCGGCACGGAGAGGACGGAACTTTAGCCCGGTTGGTAGCCCGTGCAGCCCCCGTTCGCGCCAGAACAACGCGGGCTGGAGGAGAGGAGGCCAGGGCGGTGCTGCAACGGCCAGCGGTCGCGCGCTCCTGCGCACGAGCGTCTCGGCCGCCTTCGGACGTGGGACCGAGCCGAGCAAGAAGGGGGGAACTCAGTCGAGCTCTTCGATCAGGCGGCGGAGTTCGTGGTAAGTGAGCAGTGGGTTCTCGTCACGTAGCAGAGGGGTAGCGGTGCGCGCCGCCCGCGTCTCGCGCGGGTCGTACTCAACCACCAGAACGTCTTCGTCGATGAGCTTTGCCTCCTGGCGTACGTCGCCCTGAGGCCCAACGAACGCACTTCCCCCAGCGAAGGTGACGCCTTCCTCGCATCCGGCGCGGTTCGCGAATACCACCGGAGCCTGCAGCGTCAGAGCGGCCGCCCGGTTCAGGACCTGCCAGGTGTCCAGCGACTGTGGTCTTGGCTTCTCCGGTCCGCGAAGCGGTGAGTTTGCCAGAAAAACCCCCCAGTCCACGCGGTGCAGTTGGAGCAACGTGACCAAGCTCAGGTGCCAGACGTCTTCGCAAATCAGGATACCTAGCCGCCCAATCGGGCTGGGAAAACTGCGCAGGCGTCGACCCGCTGCCCAGTACCGCAGCTCGTCGAACATCCCGTACGTTGGCAGGTAGATCTTGCGGTGTACTCCCCGTAGTTCTTCCCCCCAGAAGACGGCGGCTGCGTTGTAGTACCGGTAGTCCTTGCTTGCAAGCACAAAACCCACCACAATGACGCGGTCGGTTGCGAACCGCGCCAGTCGTGCTAATTGGGGGGAGTCCGGGGACAGGGCAACCTCGGGGACCAGATCGCGTAGGAAATAGCCCGTCAGGGAAAGCTCGGGAAAAACAACTAGATCGACGGGTTCCGAGGCCAGCTTGCTCAGATGTTCTTCGTGCGTGGCCAGATTCTCGTCCAGGTCCGCCAGCCTGGGAGCGAGTTGGACGATCGCGATACGCATCTCGTTAGTCCCGCGCCAGCTCCGCTACGACCGGTTGCTTCTATCCTACGCAAGCCATCATTCGAGCTGCTTCGGGCGCTGGCCATCGCGATAATTCACCGGTACCCAGGGAGTGGTTCGATGAAAGTTGCTGTGGTTATCCCCGCCTACAACGAAGCTCGTACAGTCGCCCGCGTCGCTGCCGTCGCTCGCCAGACCCCGGCGGTCGACCGAGTCATCGTGGTGGACGACGGTTCGGACGACGGGACGGCTGAGGCGGCTGCGGCCGTACCCGGCGTGGAAGTCGTGCGACAGGAGCAAAACCGCGGTAAGGGGGAAGCTATGAAGGCCGGAGTGGCCGCCGCGGCCGACTGCGACGTGATCGTTTTCCTGGACGCTGACCTCATCGGGTTACGTCCCGAACATGTGGAGCGTCTAATCGAACCGGTCCGTTCTGGCCGAGCCGCCATGGCATGCGGGCTCTTCGACCGTGGCCCCTGGCTGAACTGGTGGTTCCTGCACGTCCTTCCCGTTCTGACGGGCGAACGCGCAGTCCGACGCGAGATCTTCGAAGCGTTGGAACCGGATGAACTGCGCGGCTACAAAGTCGAGGCCGCTCTGAACTCCCTGTGCAAGATGAACAAGCTACCCGTGGAATGCTTCGTGCTCGACGGCATGTTCCACGTCGTCAAGGAACGCAAACGCGGCGTTGTGATCGGCACGATTGAGAAGATCGCGATGCTTCTCACCGCGGTTTGGTCATATTTCTACTTTCATCTCAAGCGCGCACCGAAGTACACTCTACGTAAGCTCATGGTGGCACTGAAGCTCTGGGCCCCTCGACGTCGCATCACCCGGGCACAGCTTGGACTCCGGTTGCAGAAGAAAAAGGCCTCTGAGGAGAACAGGACGGCAGCATGAGTGGGGAAAGCGGAAAGTTTCGCGATATCCTGGTCCCGGTGGACTTTACGCCAACCTCCGAGAAGGCACTACGGTTCGCGTTGTCGCTGCTTGCCTCCGGGGGGGAGGTCCTGGTTCTGCACGTCGTGGACATCGACTTTGTCGACCGGGTCGAAGCCAACGGATTTGCCAAACGGGAAGAGGCGATCTCGCGGCTGCGCGGCCACGCGGAGGAACAACTCAAAAGCCTCATCGACAACGTTCGCGCCGAACGGCCGAATGTCGAGTTTGAACCGATGGTTGTGGTGGGAAAACCCTTCGCCGAGATCCTGCGGATTGCACGCGATCTGGACTTCCGAATGATCGTCATGGGCAGTGGAAGCCGTAAGCGGGAAGACATCGAGGCGTGGTTGTTCGGATCCACCGCAGAAAAGGTGCTTCGGGCAGCAACAGTCCCCGTGGTCTGCGTGCCCGGCTAGCCTTCTACCTGGCCATCAAACCGAAGCGAGTGGACCGTCTGCCCTGTCAACCTGCGCAACGGCGGGGGCTAGAATTACAGGAACCAAACGCGCAAACCGGCGTGGAGCTACCGAGCGGAGGGGCTGTGCATGCCCGTGGTAACGAGCGACCCCGTCAAGGAAACGGTTCAACGAGCGGTGCATGGGGGGGCTGTAGGGCCTGAGGTGTCTCAGGTGACCGAGCCTTTCTCGGCCGAGAAAGCAACGCGCCCCAGGCCACCCGTGAGTGGGCGTGCGCTGGAGGCGGCGCAGAAGGCTCTCGCTCTGTCGGAACCAGACGTCGTTCGCGTGCTTGTCCGTTTCTTGAGGGACGAAATTGGTCGCGTTGGCTTCCGTCGAGCGATTGTCGGACTTTCAGGGGGCGTTGACTCCTCGGTGACCGCGTTCCTTACTGCCCAGGCTCTCGGTCCAGACAATGTGCTCGGTGTCCGCATGCCTTATCGGCTGTCCAGTCCAGATTCCCTGGCGCACGCCGAACTGGTCGCGCAAGAGCTAGGCATCCGCTTGCTCACGGTTCCCATCACGGACCAGGTCGACGCCTACTTTCGCCAGTTTCCGGATGCATCTAGGGAACGGCGTGCCAACAAGATGGCGCGGGAGCGGATGTCGATCCTCTACGATCTCTCCATGGCCCACGGTGCGCTCGTGGTTGGTACGTCCAACAAGACCGAACTGCTCCTCGGATACGGGACCATCTACGGTGACCTCGCCTGCGCCGTCAATCCGCTCGCGGATCTGTACAAGACCCAGGTCTGGCGGGTGGCAAGACACCTTGGTGTTCCCGACGTGATCGTCAACAAACCGCCGACGGCAGACCTCTGGGTGGGCCAAACCGACGAAGGGGAATTGGGTTTCACCTACCACGACGCAGACCACGCTCTGGTCTTGTTGATCGACAAACGCTGGAGCCTGGACCACGCGGTCACCCACGGTGTACGCCGCGATTTCGCCCAGAGGCTGTTGGAACTCGTCCGACGCTCCCAGTACAAACGGACCTTACCCGTCTTTGCCAAAGTATCCTGGCGTACGATCGGACGTGACTTCCGTTACTCCCGAGACTGGGGGACCTAAGGAGCTGGCACGTTCGTCCTCGGCGCGCTAGGGGCACCCTGGCTATCGCGCACACGAGCACGCCAGGGGGCCACGTTCCACCGGCTGGGAGCACCACGAGCAACGGTTTCGCTGCCGGATCCGACCCGCTACGCTGCGCCTGAATGGCACAAACGGTACCGCCGGGCTAAACGCGCCCGGTTCATCCCCACACGCATTCTCCGCGTGCGACGCACCGGTCGATAGCTACAACGGAAGCTCAAGCCCACGCCTCGGTAGAGCAGAAACCATGCCTGAGCGGTATTGGGAAAAAACGCAACGTCCCCTGCTGAATCTCTTCTTCGTCCTGCCGTTGTTGGTAGCCTATGAGTTGGGTGTCCTGCTGGTGGGGGAGGCATCGGGTGTTAGTGTCCGCAGCGCTGCAGACACCTGGCTACGCTACACGTTCGCAAGGATCGGTATTCAGAGCACGTGGGTGGTTCCGGGGTTGGTGGTGGGGATTCTTGTCGCATGGCAGCTCTACGTGAAGGACGAGTGGGTCCTTGATCTTCCCGCGTTGCTGGGCATGGCGGTGGAGAGCGTTGGTTTGGGGGCAGCGCTGGTCGTGCTGGGAGAAGCGCAGTACCAGCTCTTCACGCGGCTGAACCAACCGGCTACGGCTTCGATCCTTCAAGATCTTGCCGCCCGCCCCTGGTTTGCCGAGGCGGTAGCCTACCTGGGAGCGGGCATCTACGAAGAGACGATCTTCAGGCTCATGCTCTTGCCTGCCGTGGTGTGGTTCGTCGCGAAACTCCAGCCTTCGCCCAAATTCGCCGTGATTGCGGGAGTGTGCGTGTCGGCCGCAACGTTTTCCCTGGCGCACTACGTCGGCCCCGGCGCAGAACCCTTCGACACGTTCACTTTCACCTTTCGCCTGATTGCCGGGTTGTTCTTCTCGGTGGTCTTTGTCCTCCGGGGCTTCGGAATCGCGGTGGGAGCACACGCGGCTTACGACGTGCTTGTGGCCGTGGTGGGCCTGCACGTGTTCTCCTGATCGGCACCGCCGCGATCCCCTGAACCGTCTCCGGTAGGCGGCGACCGGGCCGGGCCTCGATTCGCCCGATGCAGGGCTTATTCCTGCTGGAAGCTCTCTTGCCGGGGGGCCGGCCCCTTCTGCTGCCATGGCGTGCTACATGGCCACCTCGGGCTCACACGGACCTGTCTCGGGCAGAAGGGGGCGGAGCGTACACGTGTCGCACAGCGGCGAACGGGCTTTGCAGTGGCTTCGGGAGATCGATCGCATGCCAAAGTAGAGATGGAGGCATACTTTCCGGTCAAGCCCTTCGAGGGGGATCCATGGCTGTGGCTCAGACATGGGCCAGTCAAGCCAGCCGTGGCGGATGCATACCCTGGCGATGGGGGGATCGAGCGGCAGAAGGGGGCCGCTGCCGGTGAAGAGCACGACGCGGGCGCATACCGGGGCCTTTAGCCCGGAGCGGGCGGCGAGTTCCTCAGGCGAAATCCTGCTCGCGAGCAGCTCTTCGGCTGGGGGCTCAGAATCCGCCCACCAGCCCAGAAAGCGACGCACGGTGGCCAGGACTGGACTTCGGGTCAACCTCCTGGGGAGATCGCCCAGGAAAGCATCGAGCTTCGCACGGTTCATGGGCCGTCTCATCGCTTTAGCGGTGCGCTTTGCCACGGCGCAAGCCGTAGGTGTGTCCAGGACCGGGATGACCAGCGCAACCAGGGCACGCTCGATGGGTGAGGGAAGCTCTTCTACCTGACGCACGTCCTGCTCCACATCCGGGAGCTTCTCGAAGAGTTCGTGAGTCGGCAGCATGCTTGGTCCCGTGGTTCGCGTTTGTCCTCTCGGCCTAATGGAGAGCGGCCGAGAGCTCGGAAGACCACCCGCGCCGTTGTCGCACCGCACTCCGTGTAATTGTCGGTCGCGGGGCCCGTCCGATAGCGGCAACACAACCAGCCGTGAGGCACAGGCAGAAGGACCCACGATCGTGCGACTTCCGGGTACGAAGCCGGTTTGCCGTACGGGGAGACCGACCACAGGGAAGGGTATGGACAGGTCGACCGCGAAGCCGGAGGCTTCGCGCCACCGTGGCTCAGACACTGCTCAGTCCTTGGGGGCAGACGGCCTGTGGACTGACGCGGCATGCTCGGCGCCGAAGCGAATCGGATCGCCTATTGTCCTGAGTAACGCCAGGGGGAAACGGGCGAAGACCTCGGCCAATCGCAGCTCAGCCCCCTGGTCTCCGCGCCGTACGTAGATCTGACGCCCGGTGAAGAGCTCGACCAATGTCCGGCCTGCGCTCTCAGGGGGCAGAATCACCGATGTGCCAGCCCAGTAGGTTTCTCCCACGGGGGTAACAGGCGCACCCCCGGTCAACGTCGCCACCAGCCGGGGGGCAACAATCACGGCCTGTTCTTCGCGGTGCGACCGTGAGAACGCCACGACATGCCCCGCTGCGTGGCCTGTGCACTGCAGCGGTGTGTAGCTGCCCAATGTGTACAGTAGTGGGTTCCGGCGCCGCTCTTGCAGGGCTTCATGGGTAACGAACAGTTTGGCCAGATCGTGAAAGGGATCGTCCACCACCGTGGCCACCACCCGTTCTCGGTCGCGTCGGGCTTTGAGGAGCTGCTCTAGCAGCGCTCGGGTGCGACTGAAGTCAACGGGCCGCCGGTTGTCGGGGTCGACCAGAGAGAAGTTCCACCGTTCGGTGCCCTGATAGAAGTCGGGGACCCCAGGGGAAGTCGCTTTAAGCAGAACCTGGCAAAGGCTGTTCCACGCGCCGAAAAAGGCGATCGTACGGGCGAATTCCTCGATGGAATCAACGAACCGCGGGTTTTCCGCTCGGTCGAGGACGCGGCGGGTAAACTGCTGCACGGCCTCTTCGTACGCGGGATCTGGACTGGTCCAGCTTGTGTACTGTTTCGCCTCGCGCGTTGCTTTCAGCATATACGCTGCGATGCGCTCCACGTAGGACGACCAGTCTTCCTCATTCTGGACGGGCCATGTGCCGACCAGGGTCTGATATAGGAGGTATTCGTCGTTCCGAGACGGTGCCAGCTCGCCCCCCACCATCGTCTTGGCCGGTCTGTTCCATCGTGCCCAACGGTAGACGTGCCGGTGCCAGTCGGCGACGAGTTCGCTGAGCACGTTGATCCGGCAGCGGACATCTTCGCTCCGCTTGGTGTCGTGGGTGGACGTTGCCAGCATTGAGAACGGCCACTTGCTTTGCCGCTGGACGTTGGCGGCATGAAAATCGCGCACGGATGTGCCGAAGACGCGGGGTTCACCTCCCACCTCGTTCAGACTGACCAGCCGGTTGTACCGGTAGAACGCGGTGTCTTCCATGCCTTTGGCCATGACCGGTCCGGTGAACTGCTGGAACTTGCGCACGAATGCAACGAGCTGGTCCACGGTAATAGGACTATGCTTCCTTGGGGGCCGAACCAGCAAGCAGTCGCGGACGAAGTCGAACGTCTGTTTGCTCAGCGCTGGATTTCGCCGTCGTGCCTCCCTGACGGCCGCCTCGATGTAGCGTCTATCTCGCTCACTCACTTGCGGCCCGTTGATGTAGGTTCGGTACACCGGGAAACAGGCCACCACTTCTCGGATGGCGTCGGTCAGGCTGTTGCGCGTGAAGTCGCGCGACCAGCGGTCGGCTTCGGATATCCTGTCGAGCAGGTGTCCCAGGACCTGGAGTTCCGCGGACATCGATGTTTCCATCACCTGGATCTTGCACTCGTAGAGGAGCTGTTCGAAGTTCACCGTTCTCCCGGTGAACCTCTGATAGAGACGGGTCATTGGCGTCCGCGACGCCGGGTTGACAAAGATACCGTTACAGGTGTTCAAGAAGTCGTAACCGGTCGTGCCATGCACTGGCCAGTCGGAGGGGATGGATTCGCCGGGTTCGAGGATTTTCTCGACCACAAGGTACATGGGCTGGTAGTAGCGGGGCAGGTTGGCTGCTCGTGTTGCCTCGTCCCAGCTCTGGAGCACGGCCAGCGCTTCCCCCTTCTTAAGGGGGCTGAAGGGTGCCTGAAGGAGCTGCAGGAGGCGAGTTCCCTGCACTTGCTTGAGGTATTCGGCCGGGTCGAAGAGACCGTCCACGTGGTCGATTCTCCAGCCGGCGACAACGTTTGTATCGAAAAGCTGGAAGAGCAAGCGGTGGGTTTCGTCGAAAACGGTGGGCAATTCGACGCGAATGGCGGCGAGGTCGTTGACATCGAAGAAGCGGCGGTAGTTGATCTCGTCGGTGGCCACCATCCAAAAGGCGAGCCGATAGGGTTGCTGGCGGAGCAGTTCGTCGAGGCGATCGAAGCTGGCAGGGTTGCCTGGTTCACCGTTGTACGTCTGGGCGGCCAATCGGATTGCCTCGGAGACGGCGGGCGAGGCGGCTTCGAGGTGTTGCAGACGCCGGCGGATCACGAGCTGCTCGCGCCGCCGGTCGGCGCGGGACTGTTCGAAGGCCACACTGTGAGGGGGCACATGTTCGATCGCGCGAAGGATGCTCTCCAGCTCCATGCGATGCGGATTGTCCTGCCCCAGCTCACCGGCCACTCGCTGCCACGCGGTTTGGAGCACCAGCCTGTAGCTGGTAATGTCAATGGGCAGGACAAAATCGTAGTAGCGAATGAAGAATTCGCCGTTGTCGTAGGCGAGGCGTAAGCGTCCTGACTCGAGCTCGGCACCGTAACTGGCGCCCAGGACCGGGTACAGCACGCGGTTCTGGAGATCGGGGTGGATGGGGCGCCAGTCGATGTCGAAGTAGTCGGCGTACGGGGAGGACTGTCCGTTGCGGAGCACATCGACCCACCATTGGTTTGCGCTCGATGCGACGCACATGTGGTTGGGAACGACGTCCAGGATTAGACCGATGCCGTGTTCTCGGGCGGCGTTGCAAAGGGCGGCGAAGCCATCTGCGCCCCCGTATTCCGGGTTGATGCGACCGTGATCGACGATGTCGTAACCATGGGCGGAGCCTGGCCGTGCGGTGAGGATTGGGGACAGATAGAGATGGCTGATTCCCAGCGCAGCCAGGGTGGGCACGAGCTCGGCAGCATCGAACAGCGTGAACGCGCTGTTGATCTGCACTCTGTAGGTGGCGCGTGGCAGCCGCAGGGGGTACTGGTGGGAGATCTGTTCGACCAGCTCGGGGACTCTCTTTGTACTGGGGCCATCGTCGGAGGCGTTGGCGGCCACCGGACTCTGGGGGGTCGGGGAATCGCTCACCATCCTCTTGCTTCCAGGGAACCTCCTTGGACGCACGCTTGTCCGGTTCGCGTGACTGTCCCGATTTTGACGCCATGCCGGGCGATGTTGCAAGCTATTGCACGCGCGGTTCCAGCCGCCGTAAACCCCGTTTGCCCAGATCCGCTCCAACCATAGCCGGCGCTGCCACGGTGGTGAGGCGGACGATTTCCGATCCGACCGGGGTACGAAGCCCGGGGAACCTTCAATGTTCGCCGGGGCACCACCAGGCGGGACTGCCGTAGGCGCGTGCTTCGAACGGCAAAAGCGTATCAAGTGCGGGAGTGGGCGGCTCCCGGCGCGTGTAGCGGGGGTCCTCGGTACGCAGCAGCAGCTTGTGGCTCCGGCAAGAGGGGTCGGTTAGGGGGACAGGTTCGGGGTTCAGGTTAAAGTACGCGATCAGAGTTCCGGGGCCGGGCAAACGGTCGCCACGCACGAGGCGCAGCAGCCGCTGGTTTGAGTCGGCCACGCGAATCAGGCTTGCCTGCCGGTCACGCCGCTCACGCATAGGGGGCCATTCGCGACGCGCGCGGAGGAGGTCCAAGTAGAGCCGCCGGATACCGCGACGGACCGGTGTAGACCAGTCCCAACTGAGTACCGCAGCACGGAACGTGGCCGGGTCTAGCGGATCGGGAACCTGCTCGGGCCAGGCAAACGAACGGAACTCTTCTCGTCGTCCCCTCCGCACAGCGTCCTGCAACGCGGGATCCTGATACGAGCAGAAGAACGGGAACGGTCGCTCCTCTGCGTATTCTTCCCCCATAAAAAGGAGAGGGGTGAACGGACTGAGAAGCAGCAGCGCGACCGCGCAGCGGTACGCTTCCGGCGACACGAGAACGGACAG
>JALSID010000351.1 GCA_026981825.1 Planctomycetota bacterium | reverse complement strand
AAAGCTGGCCGAGGAGGTTCTGGCCAAGCTCGGTAAGGCTCCAGTTCTCGTGGCCGATAAGGGGTACGACTCCGCCCAGGCGCACGAGGAAGCCGACAAGCGCGGCTTTCGGGCGCGCATCCAAAGCCGCGGTCGGGCCTACGGCGATGCCCGCGCCGCGGATCGAAAGGTCCGTGGCGCCTGCGAACGCCTCTATGCCTGGCTGAAGAGCTTCCGCGGCGTGCGTATCTGCTGGACGCGCCTGCTGGCAGCGTTCGCGTCGCACGTATATCTGGCTTGCTCTTACGCCTTGTTAGGCGGCCTACCCCCTGGCTACCGCCGGCTCCTGTTAGCATCCTAACGATCTATGGTTCTTCACTTACCTCAGTACCGTCTCCCACATATGTCACTACTCTCGAACTATGTCCTGTTGCTGACCGGAGCGCCCTCACACAGGGCCGCCTATGAAGCTCACGCTTGCACCTAGAGATTCCTGGCCCCATCACGCCCGACCCTTGGCTGCGAGCCGTAACCAACCCGGTCTCGCACACGCCCCGCGCGTGGCGTCGGCTAGGGTTTCTCGACAGACTCTAAGGCCCGCCTGGCCTCCGCGTCGGGTGCCCCGGGTCGATGTAAACTCGTTTAGGCAACGCCAGCAGAGCAATATCGCCCCCCCGGGTACGACCCGCTAATCAAAAACTGGTCCAGCGAAGCGGGCCTCATCAGCCTCTCCGTTGAACGCCCCCTCCGCATGGCAGAGCACCGCCACAGCCCTTTCAGACGCCCCGGCTCGATCGCGACCCACGTATACGGCTGCACGTTTCTTCGTAATATGTTCGCCACGCTCATCCTCCCTGGCCCAGCTCGCCGGCCAACCCCCACAAGTGCCCAGGGCCCGGCAACTTGCCCCGGTGGAGGCGAGCACTTAGAGCCTCGCCCACTTCCGCCAAGAACGAACACCAGCTCTCCCCGGAAGACCCGTTCGTCAGGTTGTACCCACCACCGCTTCGGCAGATCCCCTCTCACTAAGCGGACTCGCCCCGACTGCACCGCTTCCCCTGTCTCTGCAATTAACCCGAAACGACGGGACAGGTCGAACCGTACGCGGTGTCACGACCCAGCATCGGCGCGAGCCCCTCAATCGCTCGGAGCAATCCGAGCGGCCGAGGACCCGTTCGAGCAACTGCTCGTCCGCGGACGACACTGGGGATCTCTTCCAAGCGCCTTACGTAGTGCGGGGTTGGAGTTACTTGCCCGGCATGAATCCCACCGTACGGCACACACGGGGCCGCCGGCTGCATGCCCCTACCGCAGCCTGGAAGGACAGGTTGGGCGGTCTCGGTGCGGGCCTCGCGGCCAGGCTTCTCAATCGTGAACGAGGTACGTCCAAGCGTACCCGAGGAGATCGGAGCAGTCGGCTTCCGGGTGACTGTGATAAAGCTCATCCAAAGCAAATAACGCGATGCCCGCTTCGCGGTCAATGCTCAGAATGTCGCGCGCTCGCCGGAGGTCCTCCACTACATCCGGCGAAACCTCTATCGGGTACCGGAGATTGGTACCTTCGACTATCGAGTACCGCCACGACCTAGTCTGCCTCCCGTACTTCCACAAGTACGGGACGATGACCCGGCCGGCCGGCGGGATCT
>JALSID010000350.1 GCA_026981825.1 Planctomycetota bacterium | reverse complement strand
GTGCTGTCGCCTGATGGACGGACGGGCGTGGTGAGGCACGGCAGCGACCTGTACCAGGTCGACCTGGTCTCCCCTTCCGTGCAGCGGCTCACGGACGATCCCGCGATGGAGGAGCTCGTTCAGTTCAGCCCGGACGGGCAGAAGCTTGCCTACGTGAAGGACTATAACCTGTACGTCTACGATCTCCATACACGCCGCGAGGTGCAGCTCACCAAGGGGGGCTCGGAGTCGAAACGGTACGGGAAACTCGACTGGGTGTACCAGGAGGAGATCTACGGTCGGGGCAACTACCGGGCGTTTTGGTGGGCTCCAGACAGCAAATACCTGGCGTTCCTTTACCTCGACGAGGACGGCGTCCCGCGCTACCCCATCGTTCATCATCTGCCGGTCCACGCGCGGCTCGAGCAGGAGTTCTACCCGAAAGTGGGAGACCCGCTGCCCAAGGTGCGACTGGGGGTAGTGCCGGCGCGAGGGGGAAAGATCGCGTGGGCAGACCTGGAGCCGTTGGGCAGCGGTGAGGAACTGTTGATCGTGCGGGTCGGCTTTGTGCCGGACTCGAGCCGAGTCTGGTTCCAGGTGCAGAATCGGGAGCAAACCTGGTTAAAGCTGGCCCAGGCGGATCTGACGGGAAAGTTCCTCGGAGTCGTTGTGGAAGAGCGATCCCCTGCTTGGGTTGAGGTGCTGGGCGAGCCGGACTGGCTGGATGGGAACCGTTTCCTCTGGTTGAGCGATCGGACCGGCAATCGGCACGTTTATCTGGTCGACGTTGCCGCGGGAGAAATCGTTCCGGTGACGAAGGGGGACTGGGAGGTGCTGGACCTGTACGGAGCCGACCCGGCCGGAAAATACGCCTGGGTCAGAGCGACGCGGGACGATAGCACCGCGCCGTCGGTTTACCGGGTGCGGCTGGAGGATGGCCAGGTGGAACGGATGGTTCTGTCCAGGGGAAGCGCGCGAGCCAGATTCTCGCCGGACAAGCGCTACTTCGTAGCCTACCACAGCTCGATCGACCTTCCCCCGCAAGCCTGGTTCTACTCCGCAGATGGGCGTAGGCTATGGGCGCTTGCACCTAACCTGGGGGACTATCACCGCTATCTTGAGCCGACGCCGGTGCAGATGCTTCAAGTTGCCGCCCGGGATGGCTTCCCGTTGAACTGCATGCTCATCCTACCGGCTCGCTTCGACCCCTCCCGCAAGTACCCCGTGCTGTGCTACGTGTACGGTGGGCCCCAGGCGCCGGTGGTCCAAAAACGGTGGGCGGGAACCCGACAGCTCTGGTTCCAAATGCTCGCCCAGGAAGGCATCATCGTCTGGGTTTGCGACAACCGCGCGTCCTGCTACCGGGGCATCAAGCACACCTACAGGATCTATGGGCAGATGGGCTTTCAGGAACTGGCTGATATCGAAGATAGCTTGCGCTGGCTGTTCCGCCAGCCGTGGGTGGATTCGAACCGGGTAGCGATTCACGGGTGGAGTTACGGGGGATTTATGACTGCGTTTGCCCTGGCTCATTCTCGGCTGTTTCGGCTCGGGCTCAGCGGGGCCCCCGTGACAGACTGGCGTAACTACGATGCGATCTACACCGAGCGCTACATGCGTTTGCTGTCGAACAACGAGGAAGGTTACCGCCGGAGCTCGGTTGTTCAGGCGGCCGATCGGATCACCGGCCGGTTGGTTTTGATCCATGGGACCATCGATGACAATGTCCATCCAGCGAACACGTTGCAGCTCGCTCACGCGCTCCAGTTGGCCGGCAAGCGGTTCGACATGATGCTCTATCCCCGCTCCAGGCATGGGGTGGGGGATGCCAGGCAGGTGCGCCATCTGTATCGGTACATGACGGAGTTGCTGCGTGAGGAGCTCTTGGGGAAGGACTAGCTATGCCGGACATCGTCCAGGTGGAAGCGGGTCCGGAGCGTTGCGTAGGAATACCGGGACGACCGCCGTCTGCTTTTTGGATGCGCGGCGTACCATTGAACAGGTGGCGTCGGGCCAAAGGCTTGCGGACGGGTGCACGTGCCTGGTTCTCCGAAATCTACAATACGTGCGAGCGAACGAGCCGTTGCGGAGCTGACGCGTCGGCTGGAATCGGCATGCCGTGCGCGCGGGATTCCCGTAACGGTTCAGCGCCGTGTGATCCTCGAGGCTCTGGCACGTTTCGGGGGCCACCCAACTGTGGATCAGCTCTACCAGGACGTACGCAAGAGACTGCCCACTCTGTCGCGCGCTACGGTCTATCGTGTGCTGGACACACTGATCGAACTGGGGCTGGTGCGGCGGATCTCGACGCGGGATGCGGTGGCACGCTTCGATACCAACCTCTCTCGTCATCACCATCTCGTTTGCGATTCGTGCGGGCGCGTGGAAGATGTGGAAGAAGGCCTGCTGCCCCTTGGCGAGCTGGCGAGGGTGGACGAGATCTTGGGGTTCCGGATCAGCGAGGTCTCCGTCGAGTTGCGCGGGCTCTGCCAGCGGTGCCGCCAGGCTGGTTCCGATGAGGGCCGCCGCGCCGAACACCCGTAACGCGCACGGCGTAACGCAATTCGTAGCTGGACGCGATGCGACCGCGCGGTTTCGAAGGCCGCTGAGGCTGAGTGAGCAGACCTGAGGATAGCGCCGTGGGTGATTCAGCGAGAACTGACGCGGGCGTTGATCTGGTTGAACAGAGTGCGCCTGAGCAGAAGGCCGAGGCAGCTCCGAAGAAGCCCAGGGAGTTGACTCCAGAGGCTCTGGAGCGCGAAAACCGCCAGGGCGATCGCGCCATCGCGTTGCTCGTTGTTTTGATGGGGCTGGCTTTCGGCTTCTTCACCGTGGCGGACTTCGAGGTGTGGCGGCACCTCAAGACCGGATGGCTGGTCGCAACCCAGGGCGTTCCTCGCCACGACCCATTCTGCTACGTCACTCATGGCCGTCGCTGGATCTGTGATACATGGCTGTACGACTGGGCACTGTTCCAGATTGAGCGGTTCGAAACCCGGAGGAACGCTGAGCAACTCGCCCTTTACTACGAGACCGAACTGCATCGCCGGTCGGAGCCCACGGAAGAAGAAGGGGTGACGATTCCGCCGGTCACGGACGAGGCCCGGGAGAATATCCAGGCGGCAATCCGCAAGTTGCGCGAAGCTGCGCAGGGGGATGACACGACGAAAGTGCGTTGGGCCGCCGATGAGCTGGTGCGCATCGCTGCAGAGGGGGATATCAGACTCAAGCCATCGGTCGAAGACAAGGCGGCCTTGATCACACTCAAACCCTTTACCGTAGCGCGATCCCTCATCTGGGGCGTCCTCATCGCGATCTTTCTCACACTGCGGGTACCTGGACCGACGCTTTGGTGGACGGCCGCATGTGCGGGCGTTGCGCTCTTGGCTTTGATTCCCGCCGCCAGCTCGGGCCCCTTCGGGGTATCGCTCCTGTTCCTGCTGGCAACGCTTGCCGTCATGCACCGTGGGTTCAGCCAGAATCCCCACTGGCTGTGGCTGCTTGTTCCTCTTTTCTTAGTCTGGGCGAATGTGCACGGCATGTTTGCCCTTGGGTTGGCGGTTGCCTGGAGCGTCGGGCTTGTTTGGGTGTGGCGCCTGGGGCGGCAACCTGGAGCCGAGCAGCAGCTCTCCATCCGCTCGTTTCTCCCCCCGCTCATCGCCGCTACCGTTGCAACCTTCGTAACTCCATACGGCCCCCTCGTTTGGCTGGTGCCCCTGTCCTGGCTGAGCTTGCTTGCCGATGTCGATTACCTGTCCGGTGTCAGTGCCTATCTGAACCTGAACGCGGGCTTGCTGCCGATGTACTCACCGGTCTATCTGCGCGGGGTTCGATTTGACGTCGACCTGATTGTGGCGGCAGGTTTACTGCTCGGAGCGGCGGCTTCGTTCTGGTTGCCGGGATTGCCCTTTCGACCGGAGCGGCTGCTGCTACTCACGTTGGGCCTGCTTCCCGGCCTGTTCGCGGTGCGCAACCTGCCGGTGACCGCCCTGATCGGCGCGGTTGTGTTGATCCTGAACGGCCAGGAATGGTTTGTGTCGCGGTTTGGTACGGAGGTCCGTGTCAGTCGCCCCTGGGTGCTCTGGTCACGCCTGGGCCGCGGCGCCACGGTACTCATCTTTCTCGCTGTCACATTTCTCGTTCTGTCCGGGCGGGTGACCGGCCTGCGAGCGGGCCGGATCGGGTGGGGTATCGAGTGGGCTATCTTTGACCTGCCGTTCGCCCGCATGGTGCACGAACTCGGCCTGAAGGGGAACGTGTTGAACACCACGCCACTCCAAGGAGACCTTTTGCTCTGGTACAACCGATCGGCCGATAACGGCTTCCAGGTTTTTTTCGACGGCAGGACGCTGCTCCACCGCCACCGGTTGAACGATATCTACAGCTTCTATCGACGGTTGAGCCGCGATGAGGTGGCGACCGAGGAGCTAAATCGGTGGTCCGTTACCGCAGTGACGCCGAACCGCGCCTGGTCCCCGGACCCCATCCCATTCGAGAACACGTTCCTGCGTCTTGTCGAATCTGAGGATTGGTCCCTGGTGGGGGTTGCTCCGTCGGCGGCGATTTTCGTCCGGGTGGATGAGGGGGTACCGCCGGATTTCGCGGCAGATCGGCGTCTCGGAGTCGAGAGCGAGGTCGACCCCCAAAAACTGGCATTCCGAGAACGGGTGCGTGACATCCCTGAACTGGAACCGGGACCACCTCCCCCCATTTATCCGCCCACCCTTATCGATCGAATCTGGCCCCATTTCCGGCTCGCCGGTCATGTGGAGACCATGCGTGCACGCCACTGGCTGCGCATGGGGGCCGAGGCCCCAACGCCGGCCGAGTGCCTCCTGGCAATGCGAACCGCCCACCGGGCCAGCGCTGCAGCTCCTACCTCTCCAGACGCCTGGTACACCTACGCCCAGGCGTGTGGGCTGCTCTTGCAGTTGGAGCAATCGATCGCCCGAGGGCGACCTGAGGTACACCGGATGCGCAGGCTGGAGCTGTTGGCAGCCTTCGACCAGGCGATCGCCGCGGACCCGTTCAACTATCTCTACCGCCTCGTGCTGGGTGAGCTGTACGAGCAGGAAGGCTACCCGGACCTGGCCGCCGAGCAGTACGAGGCGGCGCTGAAGTACATGGCAGCGAACGACCCTGGGCGCGCCGATATCGAAGCACGCTACGATCAGCTCACCGCGGCGACCGAGCAGATGCGGCAAATGCTCGAGGACCCGCAAAGCATGCTACCTTCCCCCGAGCTTCGTGCCCAGGTCGCGGCATCGCGTGGGTTCTTAAAGCTGGCTATCGAACAGATCACGGAAATGAGAGGGCCTTTCGGCACCGGCGGCGTGGACAGCAGCTTGCTCAGCGATTACTACATCCGAGCCGGTAAGGTGGCCCACGCATTCGAAACGTTGCTCCAGATGGGCAGAGGCTCGCCACTGGAGCAGGCAACTCCGGGACTGTTCGAGGAAAAATGGGGCTTCGTGCATCTCATGCGGGGGGACTATCGACGGGCCAAGCGGTACTGGGAAAGCTCGCTCGCGAAACAACGCCACGCACTGGCCGAACGCAAGATCAACGCTGTCCAGTCCTTCTTGCTCGGCAACCCCCAGCCCAGCCTCGACGCGTACCTCAGATTGACCGATGCCGTGCGCCGACAGGCGGCCACAGAGTACTACCTCGGACTGGTGAACCTCGAGATGGGCGAGCCAGATGAAGCCGCCCGCCACTTCCACCAGTCGCTGCAGCTCATCGACGACAACCCATTCCGACCGCTGATCGCCTATTATCTGAAGGTGATAACCGGAGAAGAGATCGAACCACACCCGACTGCCACACAGCAAACGGGCGAAAAGGAGCAGGGAGGAGCACAGGGTAAGGGGCAGTCCCGGGAGCAAGTGCCCCCTGTTGGTGCTTCCACGCCAGGGGAGAAAAAGCAATGACCGGTAGGCTCTGCACGCGTCGCCAGTTCCTCCACACAGTGGGCGGGCTCACAACGGCCTCACTACTGGTTCCGGTGCTGCCGGCCGGAGAAGATCCTTACGCCGGCTTCCGTGTCGGCCTGCAGAGCTACTCGCTCCGGGCCTTTTCGGTAGATCAAGCCCTCGAGCACACCTCACAGCTCGGCTTGAAGTACTGGGAATCGTTCCGTGCGCACCTTCCGCTTACCGGTGACCCCGCCGTCGTGAAGCAGTACAAGGGTAAGCTGGCGCAGTACGGGATCACCCTGTATGCGTACGGAGTAGAACGCTTCACAGCCGATCGCGACCAGAGTCGGCTCCGGTTTGAGTTCGCCCGAGCGATGGGAATACGCGTCCTCACCGCTGACCCCGAACCGGCCAGCTTCGATCACCTGGACAAGCTGGTGGAGGAATACGGCATCCGGATCGCGATCCACAATCACGGCCCGGGGGCTCGATACGACCGCATCAGCGACACGTTGGCCGTACTCAAGAACCATCACGAGTTCATCGGCGCGTGCGTCGACACAGGACACTACATCCGCTCCAATGAAGATCCCGTCGAGGCGGTCGAGGCGTTTGGCAAGCGGACCTACGCCGTCCATCTCAAGGACGTGAAGACACTGCCCAATGGCGGCAAACGGTTCACGGTGCTCGGTGAGGGGGATCTGGACACGGTTAAACTGCTCAAAGCACTCAAGGGCGTCGGCTTCACCGACTGCCTGGCCCTCGAATACGAGGAGAATCCGCGCAATCCGCTGCCCGATATCCGCAAGTGTCTGGTACACCTCCGGGCAGCATGCAAGGCGCTATCTTGAGCCACCGGATCGCATCGGTAGCCACGGCTCCCCACAGATGGAAGGGGCGCGCCTGCGCTCCTGTAGCCGTACGCGCTCACCGACTTCCTCGGCGGAGTGTTGGCCGGCCTTAATGTGCCCGGGGGGCATGCCGTCCGCGCTTGCCCAGTAGCCGAGGCCTGAATGCAACCGCCGGGGCGGAGGGGCGGACCGCCGTCGCGCCGGCGACGGCGCATTGGTACCCGCGCCGCGCTGCGGCGGGGAGGACGGCTCGGGGGCCCGCGCCCGGACCCAGCCGTGTGCGGAGGCGCGCGTTCCTCGTCAGCCGGGGCTACTCCGAGCGGCGAGCCGCAGGCTCGCCGAGGCCGCCGCGCCTCCCGCGGCCGCCACCGACCGCAAAGGCAAGCAACGCGGTTCCCGTCGGGCGGCGGGCTACGGGCCGCTTCGGCCCGGGCGGGCCGAAGCAGCAGGCGAGAGCACGGCCCATTTGCCCTTCCTGCCACGGGGGGCGTTTTTGCGCTCGGCGGGGGTCATTTCTGCCGGCGCTTCCTTGGCGCCACCGCCTTGGGGCGGACCCAGGGCCGGGTCGCGCTACCAATGCTCCGCCGTCGCAGCGGCGGAGGTCCGGTCCCGCCCGGCGGCGGGCTCAGGGCCGCTTCGGCGGGCCGCCGAAGCGGCGAGAGAGAGCGCGCCCCGTTGCCCATCCCGCGACGGGCGGGCTGCTTCTCCCTCGGCGGGGATCATTTCTGCTCGCGCTTCCTGGGCGCCAGCGCCTTGGGGCGGACCCGGGCCGGGTCGCGCTACCAATGCGCCGTCGCCGGCGCGACGGCGGTCCGGCGCTCCCCTCGTCCCGCCAGGCGGCGGGCTCGGCGCCTCCCGCGGCTGCGACCGCTCGCAAAGGCCAGCGATGCGGATCCCGCCAGGCGGCAGGCTCGCGGGCCGCTTCGGCCCGGGCGGGCCGAAGCAGCCAGAAAGAGCGCCCCCCATTGCCCTCCCCGCGACGGGCGGGCTGCTTTGCGCTCGGCGGGGGTCATTTCTGCCGGCGCTTGCTTAGCGCCAGCGCCTTAGGGCGGACCCGAGGCCGGGGCGCGCTACCAATGCTCCGCCGACGCCGCGGCGGAGGGCCGGCCGCGCCGGGCGGCGGGCAGCATTGCTGGTTTTTCCGGGCGACTGCGGCGGGGAGAAGCGTCGGGTGCCGCCGTCCCCGGCGCGAGGGCGGTCGTGCGGCTCTGCGGGCACCGAGTCAGCGGGCTCAAAATCCCTGCCGGGGTATGGTCTGAAGCCCATGCACGAGCGTAACCGCGTTTCCGAGAGGAGACGTGGCAAGCAACCGGAGGTGATCGCGTAGTCCGGCGGCGGCGACTTCGATTCGCGCTCTCGCCGTGGGGAGCCTGCTTTTGGAGTGCGGCACTCCCGTGCCAGGTTTTTGGTGGAGGTAGGGGAGCCCGGTAGCCCCGGTCCCCTCTCCCAATATGGCGGCCGTCAGAAGTCGTGGCTACGTATTACCACAAGCTGTCCTGTTTTCCGGGGGGCATCGCGTGGCGCGGGTCAGGCGGGCGCGGACATGTGAGGCCGTTACGGGAAGTGACTTCCCCGTCGCGACGCTGGAGAACTGGGGCCCGGGGACACCAAGATGTCTCTGAGAGCCGTCTTGGCAAGGTGGGCCAGAGGGGGAATGGAGTGTGCAGACGGCCCGAGGCGCAGGGGGTAACCGGGCGGGGGGCGCTACGGAGAGGTTTGCCCGATGGGCATTGGGCAATTAGCGGGGAAGAGCTTCCGCCGAAGCCCACCGTTACGCTTCGGCGGTGGAAGTTCCCCATCGATAATTCGCCCCGCCGCGTTTATCGAAATCGGTGCGGCCGGCTCTCGTTGACTCCGGTGGCTGGATCCGTAGCGGCATCGTGTTAGCCGCGGTCGGGCCCCGTCGAGGAGTTCGCAGACGCAGCCTGGCGTGACGCAGCGGATCCGGGCCGCAGCGAGGCGCTGCGCGAGGGGTAGCTCGGGGTCTCGCTTGCGTTCGCAGGAAGGCGGTGGCGTGTGCGTGGGCAAGATGGGCGAGCGGGCAAGCCAGTCGAGAGCCGTCAGATCGTCGCGGGCCGGCAAGACCAGAACAAGCCACACCTTGTTGCCTTGCCTAGTGAAACGGTTAGCGTGACTGTGAAGGCGATCGTCCATGGGATCGCCGGGCGGCTCGGCAACTCTCGTTGCTGCCAGGGCAAGTCGTCGCCGTTTGTCCGCCAGGAGCCTCGTGGCGGGTTCTGAGCGCGCCCGGAGGGACTCGAACCCCCAACCGGCGGATTAGAAATCCGCTGCTCTGTCCTGTTGAGCTACGGGCGCGGGCGGTGTTCGGGAATGCTGGACGCACAATTCTAAGCTGCCTGGGGCGGAGCGAAAACGCGAGTTCTTCTGGCCACCTCGCCGCTGCACCCGTTCGAACGTGCGATCCGGCCTGCAGCACTGTTGCGATCTCGTGGCTGGCTGCGTCGGGAATTGCGTGTGCGCGGGCATCTCTGTGCTTGATCGCGCGCTGCCGGGGGGTTGTTTAAGGACAGGGAGCTTCCGCGGGTCGTTCTGGAGTACCTGTGTCGTTCGTGCGGACTTTGTCAGAGAGTTCAGCTCGCCGGCGTACATGCTTTGGGAGGGATCCCGGGTGGTTGGCATGGAGGCGTCGGCTCGACGGCGATGGGGGCTCAAGTGAGGAGATGCCCACTATGGTGGAGCAGAACGACTTTTTCCGCGAGGTTTTCAACCATCCGCTTCTTAGCCGGATTCGTGGGTGCGGGGCGCGCGCGGTGAGCGGTTCGGTTCTCAACGACGTACGCCACCCCCACGTCAAGCTTTCCGTTCGCCTTGCTCGCAAGCTCGGGCGCAATTCCTTGATCGAGAAGATCGTGCGTGAGCTCAAGCGCGGGCACGGCATGCAGAAGGAGGCGTGCATCCCGGTCAACAGCGTGGCTTACCGGGAGCGACAGGAGGCGATCGATTTCGTCAGGCAGGCCAAGGCCGCGGGTCTGCTGTCCAAAAGGACGGTGGTATTTCGACCCGATGTGGTTGTCGTGCGGCCGTTGTCGCAGCCGGAGCCGATCAGTTTCTTCACCGGGGGATGGCTGGAGATTTGCATGGCTGCGTTGATGCAGCGCTTTCTTGCGGACCCGCGCCGTCCCGCTCTGGTTCCGCTGTTTCGGATCAAACTGGAGTCGCAGCGGGGCATTGTGGACGCGGAGATCGATGGCGCGGCGATGCTACGGGGCGGTCGGTCGCTGATTCTTGTGGAAGCCAAGACTCGCCCCTGTGTTCCCCTGCGGTTCATTCGGTTGGCGCGAGCTCTGGGGGTCTGTCTGAAGCACAGGATTCTGGTCACTGCCACGGCGACCAATGGTGAAATAGCGCCTTCGGAATGCACAACGATGTGCATCCGCAGGTACGCGGCTTTCCTGCGCCGCCTTCGGTTGCGGTGCCGTTAGCGATGGAGCCGGAGGTCGGATTCCTGCGGGGGGACGGGCGTCATTGGTTCGTCGGCCGTTCGACGCGGACGCCGCGGACCACGATGTCGTCGAATTCTCCGGTGTCGTCGAACGATCCGACGCCGACCTGTCCCCAGGTGAAAGTCCGATCGAAGGCGGTCATGATCGGTTGGTCCATTCGATCGACGAACAGGGCGATTCTGCCGTCTTTCGTCGTTCGTTCCAGGCGGATGGTGTGCCAACCCTGGTCCCAGGTGAAGCCGTCGGTGCGCTGCGCGGCAATGGATTTGCGCGGTTCTCCATTGACGATGAAGATCGAGTGGGCGGCGGGATCGGCGGAGCGGGCGATGTGTGCGTAGTAGAAGTGGGTCGGGTCCTGGTAACCGAAGAAGAGACAGATGTCTCGGTGGGGGTAGTCGCGAGTGGTCGAGCGAACTTTGAGCTGGATGAGGAAGTCGGACACGACGAGATCTTTGATGAGAGCGATGTTGATGGGGCTCCGCACAGGGGGGTTGTACTCGCTTTGACGAAACAGGGAAAGAAAGCGATTTGTCGTGCCGTTCACCGATGCGCTGTCGATCCGCCACGCCTTCGGGTCGGTGAAGGTCCACTGAGTGAGCGCTTTCTCGTTGGAAAAATCGCACTCGAACAGCTTGGCGAGTTTATCCAGGTCTCCGTTTCGCTGGTGACCGAAAGCGGTCAGCGAGAGTGCGACCAGGAGTGCCACACCAGTGCAGGTGAACGGCACGAGACGCATAGGCGATCTCCGCAGATTCCGGGGTAGTAGGACAGAGACAAATGCCGTGAACCGTCCCGCCGTATCGAGCGTCCCTGTCGATGTGGCTCCACCACTTTACCCTAGTTTACCCAAAATCTCTCCTTTAGTCATGTTCTCGCGGTGGTTCGGATCTCAGCCATCGCCACGAGCCGTGTGGGCATGCACGCCGGCCGGATCGATCAGGACGGCATGTCGCAGGAGAGCGCTCCTGCGGCCACCAGGTAGCATTCCTTCACGTAGTCTCGTACCATCCGATCGGCGTTGAACCGCCAACCAAGCGTGCGGATCGCACGTTTCATCCGCTCGATCCAGCCGCGAGGCAGTCCATCCTCGTCCCGCTCGTAGTAGAGGGGGACAACGGAGTACTCTAGGACACGGTAGAGGTCCAGGGCATCGTGGAGGTCCTGCTTGGCGGGGTCCTTGTGGATTTTT
>JALSID010000349.1 GCA_026981825.1 Planctomycetota bacterium | reverse complement strand
CCCCCTCCCCCTGAACCCTGCCGAAGGGCGGGGGCGGGACGGCATGCCGAACGGAGCTAGCGAGCAGCCGGCTGCAAGCCACCGAAGCCCCAGGGCGTACTGGTCACGGCGCTCGGACCGACATCGCCGATTTGGGACGCAGAGAGGCTGACGTGCCGACCCCGCCCGATTGCCCCCGTGTTTCCTCGAAACACCCCCCACCCGAGGTCGGAACAGCAGACAGCGGACGGCGAACAGCGAACAGCGGACAGCGCACCGCGGACGGCGAACCGCGAACCGCAGACCGAACACAGCGGGGCAGCGGACAGCGGACATCACCGGTGCGTCCTTGCCCTCTCCGAAGGAGGGGCCTATGTTGGAGTAGGTTCTCTGACAAGGGGGTGAAACGGTTTCGACGGAGACGTGCAAGCGCGAGGCTGCGTGTCCGCCGGCCCGGAACGGCGTAAAACCTCCGGGAAACGACAAGTGCGAACGACAACGCGCTCGCTCTCGCGGCCTGAGGCCTGACGGGAGCCACCGCTCCGTGAGCTTGCCGATGCTCACAGAACCCGGTGTCATAGAATCGGCTCGTTCGAGGCAGCGTAGGTGGCCCGCTCCTCGGAGACACACTGGCCACCAACGTGGCGGCAGCCGCGTCCGCAGGGACGTCGCCACGTAGCCCGCTGCGGACTACGCACGTAGAGGCCCGCGTGGAGCGCCTTCGGACCCGGGTTCGACTCCCGGCACCTCCACCTCTTCTTCCCTCGCAGGCACACCCCCCGGCCCGGGGAGTGATGTGCGGCTTCGTCGCTCGCCAGCCCAGGGAACATGCACGGAGGCACCTCGCTCCAAATGCGACCGGAGGGAGGTGTCTCCGTGGCGTGCCCCTACTCGGATTCCGCCGACTCCGCTCAGCCTCCCCAGGTCTTTCGGATGTAGGAGAGCGCGTCCTTCATCTGCTGATCGGTGAGGACCCCCTTCTGGGCCGGCATCGTCCCTACCTTGCCTTGCTTGCCCTCCCGGATGCTCTTGAGCAGCTCCTCGTTGCTCTTGGCCAGACGGCTCTTGTCCTCGACGAAGTTGGCACCCAAGCCGTTGTTTCCCTTCCCGTCGGCGCCGTGGCACGATTGGCAGTACTGCTCGAAGACCGCCTTGCCCTTGATGGGGTCCCCCGGAAGGGGCTGCGCCGCCTTGGCCTGCTCTCCCGACTTCTCTTCCTTGTTGCCGCAGGCGCCCAGCGCCAGAGCCGACACCAGGGCGACCAGGGTCATCGTGTGCTTGAACATGGGAAACGTCTCCTCCGCGCTGAAGATGCTTGACGGCCGCATAGCGTACCCGACAGGGCCGTCGAGCCAGTTATGCTCACCGATTGCACGAGCGCAAGGGCCCTTCGCAGGCGCCATCCAGCCGAGCGCACGCGCCTTCGAACGGGGAGAGCTACCCATCTGAAGGGTTCATCTCATCGCCCGCGTCAGGAAGCGTCGCAAGGCCGCCACCACCCAAAGCGAAGAGGCCGTGCCCCAGGCCAGCCCCCACTGCGACGCGCTCAAGGAGACCGTTCCGGCCACGTCCTGGGCCCAGGGCCAGTGGACCGCCAACACTTGCAACAGGAGCACCACCCCCAACGCGCTCCACAACCTCGGGTTGCGAAAC
>JALSID010000348.1 GCA_026981825.1 Planctomycetota bacterium | reverse complement strand
CGCCGGGATCGACTGCGGCCGTTTGATCGTCTATGCTGAAGGTGGCGTGGTGGCTGCGGTGGGCGTGGAGGGGCTGATCATTGTACACACGCCCGATGCCACCCTGGTTTGCAAGGCTGACGACGAGGGCCGCCTTAAGGAGCTGGTCCGGGACCTCGATGGCCGGGGCTGGGATGACGTGCTGTAGGGCTGTACGCGTGGGCGGGCGGCCACAGCGGTAGCAACAGAGCAGGACACGAGAGGAACTCTACTGCAAGGAGGTTCGACCAGATGAGGATTCTTGGAATCGATTACGGGACAAAGCGGCTGGGGTTGGCGATCAGCGATCCTTCCGGAACGGTTGCTACGCCGCTTGCCGTGCGGCACCGGATCTCGAACACCCGGGACGCGGAGTATCTCCGCGAGCTGGTCCGCGGTCATCAGATAGCTCGTGTGGTGGTGGGGATCCCTCGCGATACGCGTGACGGCAGTGAGACGTCCAAGGAGCAGGAGGTCAGGCGGTTTGGCGCCTGGCTTGCGGCAGAGCTGGGCCTGGATGTGGAGTTCTGGGACGAGCGGTTCACGACCGTTCAGGCCGAGACCTACCTGCGTACAGCCGGGGTGGCCCGGAAGGGGCGCAAGAAGCGGCGGGACATGCTTGCAGCGCAGATCATGCTCCAGAGCTACCTCGATGCCCGCAAGAACCAGGGCAAGAGGCGGACCGCGGCGCGGCGGCGTCGCGAAGCGAGGGCGGAGCAACCCCCACGGGCGACAATGAGCGGCCTGGCGGACATAAGCTAGCGAAGGCCAGGGGGCAGCGGGGGCGGTAGGCCTTCTAACTCGGCCGCTCGGTCCTGGTTCGTGGCCGCTCGATACGGTGGCCGTCTCCGGGATCGCAGCGGCCGCCCGCCCATGGCCACGCGGCTATAATGAACGGTTCGGAACAGGTGTACCCACGTTTGGACCGTCATGCTTCGGCGAAAACCCGTTTTCCCTCACGTCATTGAACTGAACCTTCAGGCGGGCCGTCGGATCGGTTGCAACGTGTACCTGATTTACGACGGCCCCGACTACATGTTGTTCGACATCGGCTACGAGGAGGATGTACCGGAGATCCTGGATCTGGTCCGCCAGCTCGACTTTGGGCTGGACAAGTGCCGCTACCTGGTCGCCTCCCATGCCGACGTAGATCATGCGCAGGGCCTCTCTCTAGCGAAGAAATACCTCACGAACGCGGTGATCTGTGCCCATGAGCTGGCGGTGGAGCCGCTGGAGCGTGGCGATCCGGTGATGACGTACGCCGAAATCGCCGCCCAGGACATCAAGGTCCCGATGCCGGCGGTGACGGTGGAGCGGAAGTTGCAGGAAGGGGACGTTCTGGAGGTCGGGAGCCTGAAGATCGAAGTGTGGCACACGCCGGGGCATACGGAGGGCCAGATTGCACTTCGCCTGGGCGAGCTGCTTTTCTCCGGCGACAACATTTTCCTAGACGGCTCCGTGGGGGTGATCGACGCCCACCACGGCTCGAACATTCCCGACTTCATCAAGTCTCTGGAGCGGATTCGCGACGCAGAAGGGATCGAGTGGCTGCTGCCCAGCCATGGGCCGATCTTCCGTCACGACCGAGAGCTGATCCAGCGCACCATCGATCGGCTGACGCAGTACCAGTACCTGCTCGATTTCGGCACCTGTTGTGTCCACTGGCCCGTGCTGGAGCAGTGGGAGCGCGAAATCGCCCTCGGAATCTTGCCCCAGGAACGAGAGGCTTCCTTGTCGGGCACCGGAGCGGGGGAGGCGAAGAAAGCGGCCAGTTCGGAGTCGGGATCGAAAGAGGCAGCCGAGCGGTAATGTTTCCTCAAAGTCGCCCGAGCAGGCCTGAGCCGGCCCACCCGGACGACGATTCGGAGGCTTTCTTCAGAGCACGTCGAGCACGAAGTGGTATCCGGTGTGGAAGCGCCGGTGCTGGGGGAACTTCCACCAGAGGAACTGCTTCATGTACCAGCTTCGGCGCAGCGGATGCACGCTGAAGACTCGTTGCTCATCCGGATACGTGTACCGGCCGTGGTAGAGCCGCTGCCGGTGCGGTATGCTCCAGTACCCGGGGGGTTGCTTGTGGTACCCCCAGTAGTAGTAGTTCGACCAGTCGTCTGCCCTGGCTGCGCGGTCCATGGCGGTTAAGGCTAGTGCGGTGGCCAAGAGGCCGAGTAAGAGGACTGTTTTCCGTACCATAGTGCTCCTCACCGAATTGGTGCGTCCTGCTCGGGAGTAGGCGCTCCGCCGCGTTCCCCGGGCAGGCCCACTCGGGCCCGTCCAGCCTTTAGCATCGGCAGGTCTCGGGCGTGGCCGCGATTAGCGCGTGATTCGCGCTGGTCTGATGTTCCGGATTACGCCGACTGTAGGGGATAGGCACATCGTCCGAATTGCGCTCTGCAACGATGAGCAGAAGGCGCGGCTTTGCGTTTCTTGTGGGATGGCTGCGTGGTACGGGTATAATTCCGGACCAAACGTAGAGGCACGGCAGGATCACGGGAAAACGGCAGGGGGCAAGCTGCATGGCGTCCGGCGAGCTGGCTATCGCAGTGCTTTTCCTCTGGACCATTCTGGTCACCGCGGTGTTGCTCACGCTGCCCCGCCTGCTGACACCGCGCAAGATCGTAACGGCTGAAAAGGTAATGCCTTACGAGTCGGGCATGGACCCGGTTGGCGATGCGCGGCACCGCTTCGACGTGCGGTTCCATCTGGTCGCCATCGTCTTTCTGATCTTTGACGTCGAGCTGGTCTTTCTCTATCCGTGGGCCGTGGCAGCGTGGAGCGACTCCGGTGGGATACCGGCGGCCGCTGCGGCGTATGGGAGCGGCCTGGTCCACGTGGTGTTCGCGGAAGTTATTCTGTTCGTGGTGTTGCTGTTTGCCGCCTTCGTGTATGCGTGGCGGCGTGGGGTTTTTGATTGGCGTTAGGCGCGACGACCGACCCGCAGAGGGGTTGGAAGGAGGGCCAACATGGCTCAGAAGGACTGGTTGGAAAATGTCTTTCTCACCCGCCTGAACGAGGCGGCGAACTGGTGCCGCAAGTACAGCTTTTGGCCGATGCCGTTTGCCACCGCCTGTTGCGGGATTGAGTTGATGGCGACGGCGGCCAGCAGGCATGATGTGGCTCGCTTCGGCGCGGAGGTATTCCGGTTCAGCCCACGGCAAGCTGACCTCATGATCGTGGCGGGCCGGGTGGTAATGAAGATGCTGCCCGTGCTCCAGCGGATCTGGCTGCAGATGCCGGAGCCGAAGTGGTGCATTTCCATGGGGGCCTGTGCCAGCTCGGGGGGAGTCTTCGACACCTATAGTGTCGTTCAGGGGATCGACAGGTTCATCCCTGTCGACATCTACGTGCCGGGGTGCCCCCCGCGGCCTGAGCAATTGATCCGAGCGATCATCGACTTGCAAGAGCGGGTGCAGCGTGAGGGACGGGTGGAAGGGCTGGAACGGCTCCGGCACCGAGCCGGCATGAGCCTGCCGGTGATCGGGCAGGAGGTGCGCCAGAGCATGGGAAATTAACCATCCATTCTGCACGGTGAAGCGACCAGCACGATGACGGAACCCACGGTTCAGACGGAACAGACTCAGGACGAGCAGCCCGCCTTTGTGCGGAAGGTGATCGATCGCTTCGGGGCGGACCGGGTGAGCATGTCCGTCTTTCGTGATAACCTGCGGTTGATCGTCCCCCGTGAACTGAGCTACGAGGTGCTGCGCTTCCTCAAGGAGGAATGCGGCTTTGACATGTTGGTTGACATCACGGCCGTAGACTACCTGTACTACCCGAAAGCGCGCGATCGGTTCGGGGTGATCTGGTCTCTGCTCAACACCGCGACCAACGAGCGGGTGTTTGTGAAGGCGTTCTTGAATGAGCCAGACCTGGTGGTACGCAGCGTGTTCGACCTCTGGAAGGCAGCGGATTGGCTCGAACGGGAAGTCTACGACATGTTCGGCATCCGCTTCGCCGGCCACCCGAACCTGAGACGGATCCTGCTGCCCGACGAGTTCACGGCTTTTCCTCTACGTAAAGACTATCCGCTCCGGGGGCGGGGCGAGCGGCACAACTTCCGCCGGCTCACGCGGGAGCAGAGTTGAGCGTTGCCTTGGTGATTGACCGGCCGGATGGGTGAACTGGTGCGGAGCGATTGATGAGCACGGAACTTGGCCAGAGTACACAGTCGCCGGTGGACCTGGAACAGAAGGAGTATCTTTGGACGCTGAATTTCGGCCCCCAGCACCCGGCGACCCATACCACCCTCCGCTTGATCTTGACCCTGGATGGGGAGCGGGTGGTCGATGCGGTTCCCGACATTGGGTACCTGCATTCCGGCTTCGAGAAGCTGGGTGAGCACCTGGATTACAACCAGTACGTCGTCGTCACGGACCGGATGAATTACATTTCGCCGCTGGCCAACAATGTAGCCTGGCATCACGCGGTGGAGAAGCTTTTGGGCATCGAATTGACCCCCCGCTGCAAGTACATCCGGACCATTCTGGCGGAACTGGCCCGAATCAGCGACCATCTGCTTTGCGTGGGGGCAGCTGCCCTGGATTTGGGGGCCATGACGGCGTTTCTGTACGCATTCAACCAGCGCGAGCTGCTCTACGAGATCTTCGAGCTTGTATGCGGAGCAAGGTTCACGACAAGTTACACGCGCGTCGGTGGGCTGATGTACGACGTGGATGACCGCTTCATCGAGCGGGTCCGCTGGTTCGTACGGCAGTTTCCCAAAGCCCACGCCGACCTGACGCGGCTGCTGAACCGCAACCGTATCTTCGTGGATCGCACCAAGGGGATCGGGGTATTGAGCAAGGAGGACGCGATCAACCTGGGCTGTACCGGACCGGTGGCTCGCGCAAGTGGTGTCACGCGGGACCTCAGAAAGGACCAGCCCTACCTCGCTTATGCCGACTTCGATTTCAAGGTGCCCTGCATGACCAGCGGCGATTGCTACGCACGCTATCTGGTGCGGATGGCAGAAATGCTGGAGAGCCTGAAGATCGTGGAGCAGGCGATCGAAAATTTGCCCCCTGGGCCGGTGAACGTGGACGTGGGCACCAGGTTGGTCCTGCCCGACAAGCCCCAGGTCTACACGACGATCGAAGGGCTGATCCAGCAGTTCGAGGTCATCATGTCCAACAGGGGGTTTTCCACGCCGGTCGACGAATGCTATGCAGCGATCGAAAGCCCGAACGGGGAATTGGGCTTCTACATCGTGGCCGACGGCAGCGACGTGGCCTATCGAGCTCGCTGCCGACCCCCGTCGTTCATCCACTTCGCCGTGTTTCCCTACCTGATTCGAGGCCACAACGTCTCGGACGTGGTCGCCGTGCTGGGCAGCCTGAACATTATCGCCGCTGAGCTAGACCGTTAGCGGAGACAGGAGGAACCTGGTGAGCGAGCAGACCTCGACCGGACGGTACCTGACCGAGGCGATGCGGCAGAAGCTGAACGAACTGGCGCCGCGCTACCCGACCAAACAAGCGCTCACCTTGCCCGCCCTGCATCTGGTCCAGGACCGGTACCGGTGTATCCCACCGGAGGCGATCGTGGAGATTGCCGAGTTCCTTGAACTGGCACCGGCCCAGGTGCTGGATACGATGACGTTTTACGGCAGTTTCTTCCGCACACCCGATGCACCGCTTGGCCAGTTTCGCATCTGGGTGTGCCGCTCCCTGCCGTGCAGCTTGTGTGGGGGTGAAGAACTGCTGCACAAAGTGTGCCACCGTTTTGGTGTGGAGCCAGGGGGAACATCGCAAGACGGTAAGGTTACCGTCGAGCCCGCCGAGTGTCTGGGAGCATGCGAGCTTGCCCCCTGCGTCTGGGTGAACGGTGAGGTGGTCAAAGTAACGACCGACGCCGATCTGGATCAGCTTTACGAGCGTCTCCAGGCCGGCGCCATCGGAGAATCCGCTCAGTGATCGCGGGGGAGTACTGTGACCAGGGACTATGAGCCTGTGCTGCTGGCCAACCTGGGAGTGCCCGACTCCCACCGCCTGGATGTCTACCGCAGCCGGGGGGGCTACCAGGCGATCGAAAAAGCTCTGCGCCAGCATACTCCGGAAGAGGTGGTTGAGCTTGTCGTGCAGAGCAAACTGCGCGGCCGAGGCGGCGCGGGATTCCCTTGCGGGATGAAATGGAAGTTCTTACCCAAGGATCGCACAGTAACGTATCTGTGCGTGAACGCGGACGAGAGTGAGCCGGGCACGTTCAACAACCGGATCCTGATGGAGAACGACCCCCATCAGGTGCTGGAAGGGATCATGATCGCTGCCTACGCCACTCGCGCCCAGACCGCGTACATCTATATCCGCTACGAGTACGTTCGCGCCCACCGAATCCTGCAACAGGCGATCCAGGAAGCGTACGACGCCGGGCTGCTGGGGAGAAATATCCTCGGTACCGAGTTCTCGCTGGACATCTACCTGCATCGCGGAGCGGGCGCGTACATCTGCGGCGAAGAAACGGGGCTAATCGAGAGCCTGGAGGGGAAAAGGGGCTGGCCCCGGACGAAGCCCCCGTATCCCGCCGTGGAGGGGGTCTTTCGCAAGCCTACCGTCGTGAACAACGTCGAGACTCTGTGCTGCGTCAAGCACATTCTCGATCGGGGCGTCGACTGGTTCCTGTCGATCGGTGTGCCGGCAGATCCCAACAACCCGCGTGACCTGGGCAGCTATGGTCCGAAGCTCTACTGCGTTTCCGGCCATGTGAACCGGCCCGGGTGCTATGAGCTGCCCCTGGGCGTTCCATGCCGAGAGCTGATTGAGGATTACGCCGGCGGAGTCCGAAACGGCAAGGGGGTAAAAGCGGTCATCCCCGGCGGGCTATCGATGGGATTCCTCCGCGCAGACGAACTGGACACCCCCCTCGACTTTTCCAGCCTGCAAAAGGTTGGCTGCCTTGGCCTGGGCACGGCCGCCGTGGTCGTTTTTGACGAAGACACGTCTATTGTCGACATCCTTCACCGAAGTTGCCGGTTCTTCGCCCATGAGTCGTGCGGTCAGTGTACACCTTGCAGGGAGGGAACAGCCTGGATGTATCGCATTCTGAACAGGATCCGCAACGGCGAAGCGGAACCGTCGGACCTGGAAATACTTCTAGAGATCGCCGATTCGATCGGTATCATTCCCGGCACGACGATCTGCGGCCTGGCCGACGGAGCAGCCTGGCCGGTCAAGACCGCCGTCCGGAAATTCCGCGAGGAGTTCGAGGAGTACATCCGAACCCGCAAGGGGGTCACCGTGGGGTGAGTGGGGCCGATGCGAATGGGCCCAGGGGCCCCCTCGTGGACCGGAGCAATCCGGGGAGTGAGGCCGCTATATGGCGACGATTGTCGTAAATGGACAAGAGATCCAGATCCCGGACGGGGCCAGGATGAACCTGATCGAAGCGGCTCGCCTGGCCGGGGTGGAGATCCCCCACTATTGCTACCACCCGGGGCTGAGCGTAGTGGCGAGCTGCAGGATGTGCCTCGTGGAGGTGGGCCAGCGGGATGCGGATGGGAACGTCCGCATGCTGCCCAAGCTGGTGCCCGCTTGTGCCACGCCGGCACAGGACGGAACCGTGGTGGTGACCAACTCTGAGAAAGTTCGCTCGGCAGAGGCGCTCGTCGAGGAGCTCTTGCTCCTGGACCATCCGGTCGATTGCCCGATCTGTGACCAGGCCGGCGAGTGTTACCTCCAGGATTACTACTACAAGTACGGTCGCCGAGAGCGGCGTGCGCCGGCCGAGCCGTTCACCAGCCGGCGGAAAGACGTGGGCCAGTTCGTCACCCTGTTTATCGATCGGTGCGTGATGTGCAGTCGGTGCGTCCGGTTCACGCGCGAGGTGTCCGGCACGGGGGAACTGGCCGTTGTCAAGCGAGGCAATCGCGCAATCATCGACGTCTTCCCTGGCCAGGAACTGAATAACCCTCTGTCGGGCAACACTGTCGACATCTGCCCCGTGGGGGCACTGTGCAGCAAGCCGTTTCTCTACAAGCAGCGCGTCTGGTTCCTCCGCACGCACCGTTCCATTTGCACGCTTTGCGCAACGGGATGCGCGGTGCTCGTCGACCAGAACATGAACCGGGTCTACCGGCTCAGACCGAGATTCAACCCGAACGCGAACGACTGGTGGATGTGTGACTACGGTCGGTTTGGCTTCGACTTCGTTTATGATCCCCGGCGACTCCTGCGACCGGGCACCCGCGGAGACGATTCCGAACCGTCGGCCACGGATTGGGAGGTTGTGCTCGAGTCGCTTGCCACCCGGGTCCGCCGGGCTGCGCAGGAAGGGAAACCCGTTGGCGTACTGCTTTCGCCGTTCCTTTCGTGCGAGGATGCTTACCTGGCTTGCACCTGGTTTCGCGAGGTCGCCCCGGCGGCGCGGTTTTACCTGGGCCCCGTGCCGGTGGAAGGGGAGGATGAGCGGTTCCCGAAACGCCCTCTGGGGGCAATTGGCGGTGGGACGGAATCACGGCCGCGGTTCGTGATTAGTGGGGAGAAATGCCCGAACGCCAGGGGCGTACGGCTGGTGATCGAACACTTCCAGGAGCGGGCGCAGGAGGTGGCCGACTTCGTGGCTGACCTGGACCGAGACGGTGCGGGCTTCGTCTATATCGCGGGTGGCTACCCCCAGCCTTGGGGGGATGAGCTGGCCGGTGTCCTGGAGAAAGCCGACTACGTCGTTGTTCACGACCTCTTCCCGGGGCCGTTGACGGAGAAGGCGGACCTGGTACTGCCCATGGCCGTGTGGTTCGAACGGGCGGGTTCGTATGTGAATCGAAACGGGGTTCTGCAGTGCACCGAGCGAGCCGTCGTTCCCCGCGGAGAGGCGCGGAGCGTCGGACGCGTCATGTGGTCCCTGCTCGGTCGCTCTGGACTGTACCGTGCCGAAGACGTCCTGCAGGAGCTGGCCCTGGCCGTTCCGGCGTTCGCACCGGCCGGTGCAATTTCGGACTACCCCGAACACGGCATCCCCCTGCAGTCTGTGCACGTGGCGGCGGGCGAAGAGCCGGCAGAGGTGTAGGTGCAGTCCGGCCGACGGTTCCGCGCGCCAGGGTTGGTTGGCCATGACTTTGGAACTGCCATGACGGTGCTCGTTCTACTGCTGAAGATCATCGTTGTCACCGGGATCGTACAGCTTGCGGTGGCCTATTTGATCCTGCTGGAGCGGAAGATCGCCGCCTACGTGCAGGATCGGATTGGGCCGAATCGGGCCGGTTGGCACGGCATCTTGCAGCCGATCGCCGATGGCGTGAAGTTCATTCTCAAAGAGGACTTCGTCCCCCAAAGCGCCGATCGCGCCCTGCACGCGCTCGCACCGGCGATCGCTCTGGTTACTGCTACCATGGGGTTTGCCGTCGTTCCGTTTGGGCCCACCGATCCGTCCGATCCCAGCAAAGCTCAGTTCGTCATCGCCCCCGGAATCGATGTGGGGCTGCTGTACATCTTTGCTGTGAGCAGTCTTGCTGTGTACGCCATCGTCCTGGGGGGATGGGCTTCGAACAGCAAGTACAGCTTCCTGGGCGGGTTGCGGTCGGCGGCTCAGGTGATCAGCTACGAAATCCCCCTTGGGTTGAGCGTGCTCGGGGTCGTGTTGCTCGCCAGGTCGTTGAACCTGGAACGCATCATCGACGCTCAGGCCGATCGCGTCTGGTTCGTCTTCTATCAGCCCCTCGGGTTCCTCGTTTTCCTGGTTGCCGCCTTTGCGGAGACCAATCGGGCGCCGTTTGATCTGCCCGAGTGTGAGCAGGAGCTCGTGGGGGGCTATCACACAGAGTATTCGGGCATGAAGTTCGCCCTCTTTTTCCTGGGCGAGTACACGCATATCATCACGGTTAGTTTTCTGACGGTGATTCTTTTCTTCGGGGGATGGGATCTCCCCTTCTGGATCTCGCGGGAACAGACCGGGTTCTTCGCCGGTCTGGCGAAAGTGCTGGTGCTGCTCGTGAAAGCGTTCGCGATGATCGTCTTCATGATGTGGGTGCGCTGGACGCTGCCCCGGTTCCGCTTCGACCAGCTCATGCGGTTGGCCTGGAAGGGGTTGATCCCCCTGGGATTGGCCAACGTGGTGGTAACGGCGGCGCTGGTCCATCTTGCTCGCGGGTTCGGTTTGGCCCGCGGGCTACAGGTGGCCCTTGTCGTCTTCTGGGTGATTGCCTTTGCCATGCTCGGCGGGCTCTGCCTGTGGGCGATTCGGGAGAGCCGCCGGCGTGCCCTGCTGGCGAAGAGCCTGTAGCGCCCTGAAAGGGGGCGGGAAGTCAGCTATGAAACCCGATGATCCGGATGTGATCTGGCTCGAGGAACCAAAGCTCAACCTGTTCGAGCGGCTTTACCTGCCGGCGATCATCGACGGGCTCGGGGTGACCGGTCGGCACGCGGTGACGAAGAAGATGACCCGGCAGTACCCCGATGAGCCCTACCAGCCGGCGGACCCGTTGAAGTACCGCGGCGTCCACCGTCTCAATCGGGACGAGCAAGGCCGGGTCAAGTGCGTTGCCTGTTTCTTGTGTGCCACGGCCTGTCCCGCCCATTGCATCGACATCGTCGCGGCCGAGGCCCCATGGCCGGATCGGGAGAAGTACCCCGAGCATTTCGCCATCGATGAGCTGCGCTGTATCTATTGCGGCATGTGCGAAGAAGCGTGCCCGGTGGACGCCATCGAGCTAACCAGCTTCTATGACCTCACCGGTTTAACGCGAGAAGAGATGGTCTTCGACAAGGAGAAGCTCCTGTCCGTCTTTGATATGACCAAGGATCGGGAACCGCTTCGTACGGCGGGCTTCCGATTGTCGCAGGTGCCTCCGGAGGAGAAGGAAGAAGAGGAAAAGTAGCATGAGCGGCACCGATGTCCTGGTCATCCTGGTCGTGGCACTGGCTTCCGTCGGGCTCTACCTCGCCCTGCCACGCCGTGTGGAGGGACCGGCGCGCCTGCTCGGCTACATCCTCAGTGGGGTCGGGCTCTTCCTGTTATGGATCCTGTGGGACCGGATTCCGGGACGACCCGGCCTTACCCTGCTCACCTACTCCGTTGGGACCCTTGCTGTGGTGAGCGCGTTCATGATGGTGACCAGACGCAGCCCGGTCGCTTCGGCACTCTGGTTCGCTTCCGCGGTCGTGGCCGCGGCTGTGCTTATGTTTGGGGCAGGGGGGCAGTTCGTGGCGGTGACAACGATCGTCGTCTATGCGGGGGCGGTAATTGTGATGTTTTTGTTCGTGATCATGCTCGCCCAGCAGCGTGGCTTGTCGAGTAGCGATCGAGAATCGCACGAGCCGGCTCTGGCGGCATTGACGTTCGCGTTGCTCGGCGGCGGGATTCTGCTCGCGGTGGGCAGGTACCGACCGGGCGCCTTCGGGCCGGATGAAGCCGAGCCTGTGGTGTCCAAAGTGGCCCAGATCGCCGGCCAGGGGCACGTGGCTGGGCTGGGAGCAGTGCTTTTCAGCGAGTACGCCATTGCGATCGAGGTCGTGGGAACGTTGCTGCTGGTCGCGATGGTAGCGGCAGTGGTGATCGCAGCGCGATG
>JALSID010000347.1 GCA_026981825.1 Planctomycetota bacterium | reverse complement strand
CTACGGTCCCGCCACTTCCACCTACCAGCGGGCCCTGCGTCTTCAACCAACCGACGGCTCAACCAAGAGCGCCGCCGGTATCGGCCCGCAGCGGTGGTGGCTTCTACCGATTATACCGAATTGCCCTCGGGGATCTGACGAACGGTAGTCGCTTCGATCCACTGGCGAGCCTGGCGGCTCGCCGCCGCAAGAAGCCGGGGCCGGCCAGGAATGCGCCTCCGCGACGCGCCCGGGTCCGGGCGCGGGCTGGCGGGTAATCCCTGCCCGCCCGGGCCGGGCGGGCCTACCAAAGCGCCGTCGCCGGCCCGACGGCGGTCCGGCGCCCCCCGTGCCGCGAGGCGGCAAGCCCGGGGCCGCTTCGGCCGGCGGCCGAAACGGCGGGCGATTAGCCGTCCCCCTTTCCGGCGGGCCGATGGTGGGCTTTTCCCTTCTTCGACGGGCTTGATCCTGGCCCGCGCTTCTCCAGCTCCGCGGGGTGTGAAAGAAAGCGGCAGAGGAGTGCGGCGCTCCAGAGGTGCGGAGCTCGGCTGTCCGCGCGCGGCGGGCGGGAGCATCGATAGGCACGAAGCACGTGTAGGGTGCCCGGTGGAGTTCAGGCCGCCTTGGTTGACGGGCGCAGTCGCAGGGAGGCGGTCCGGGCCTGTTCTAGGACTGCCGCAGCCACGGCCACGGCGTTTCGGCCAGCAAGGCCGTCCACAATCGGGCGGGCCCCCGAACGGATGCATCGGATGAAGTGCTGTAACTCAGCCCGCAACGGCTCCAGCACCGATGGCCAGGCAAGCTCCCGCCGCGTGAAGTAACGCTCGAAAAGCTGGTCCCTCAGCGACGCTATCCGCTCGGCGGGGGGCTGACGAAAAAGCGCCAGGTCCTGCTCCACGAAGCGAGTCGCTTCCATCACATTCGCCTTACTGCGGAGCAGGTCCACGTAGAGGTCGAAGTGCTGCGCGTAGACCCGCAACTCACGCCGCACATGGGGGCTGATCCGGCTCGCCAGGCACTGAGCCACGGTGCCGCTCGGGAAGTACAAGGTCGCCACGGCCACATCCTCGTGGCCCCCAAAATGGTTCCACGCAGCCGCCTGGATCGCCGCGGGCAGCTCTCCGGTGATCCAGAGAACCAGATCGATGTCATGGATCATCAGATCGAGGACGGCCCCGATGTCCGTGGAGCGGAAGCTGTACGGCACCTCTCGGACACATTGGATCAGATGGACAGGCCGGTGGTTATCGAGCACCTTGAACGCTCGGCAGGCAGGATTGAACCGCTCAATGTGTCCGACCTGCAATATTACCCCCTTCGCCCTTGCCTGCTCGACGATCTGGTTGGCCAGCTCCACGCTATGAGTAAGTGGCTTTTCGATCAGCAGGTGGACCGGCCGCTCGAGCAGATGACGTGCGACGACGTGATGGAGCGTGGTGGGTACGGCAATGACGGCCGCGTCCAGGTCAGGGGGAAGCTCCTCCACGTCCTGACACGCCCCGCATTTCAACTTGGCCGCGACAGTCTGCGCCTGCGGCAGCCGCTTATCGACAACCGCGACCAACTCGACTTCGGGAAGCTCGCCTAGAATACGAGCGTGGTGCTTGCCGAGGTGGCCAACGCCCACCACGGCGACTCTGATCCTGTCGTTCGGTGTCGATCCCATTGGTGTCTCGGTCAGGCAGCCCTTCGGATCGCCTCGCGGGCCCTACCGTGGCATCCGGAGAACTGGGCGCGGAGAAACTCGAACAGGTGCTCCACCTCCGCGGTCCATTTCCCGTTACTCCGCAACAGGGTCTCCGCGTGCTCGAGCCCCATGCGGGCTCGATAGATCAACCGATGTGCCTCAGCCAACGCACTGATCTGCTCCCCCGTCATCCCGTGCCTCCGCAGCCCGACCACGTTTACGCATCTGACCCAGGAAGGGTTACCATCCACCAGCATGTAGGGGGGAACGTCGTGCACGATCCGGCTTTGCCCGCCCACGAAGCTGAACCTGCCCACCGTGGCGAAATGGTGGACACCGACATTGCCGGAGATGATGGCATGGTCGTGCACATGCACATGCCCCCCCAGGAGCGCACTGTTGGCAAGGACGATATGATTGCCCAGCTTGCAATCGTGGGCGACGTGGCAACAGGCCATCAAGTAGTTGTGATTGCCGATTCGGGTAACGCCGTCCTCCTTGGTCGTAGCCCGGCTGATGGTGACGCACTCGCGGATCGTGTTGAAGTCGCCGATTTCGACACGGGTAGGCGAGCCATCGTAGGAAACGTCCTGAGGTTCGGTACCGATCACGGCCCCCGGGTAGATGCGGTTGCCCCGGCCGATCGTCGTGTGGCCCACCACGGTGACGTTGTTGAGCAGCTCCGTGCCCTCGCCTATCCTGACCTCGGGGCCGATCACGCAGAAGGGGCCGATCACGACGTTGTCGGCCAGTTCGGCCGTGGCCGCCACATGCGCAAGGGGATGAATTCTCGCTCCCATTTCCCTCTCCCGGGCTTCCCTGCACCGACCTCTGCCTTAGGCAGCGCGAGCAACGACATCTCGATCGCCGAGGATGGCTTGGCCAAGAACGTGCCCGTCCTGGACGACGCGCACGGTTCGCGACGCTTCGTTCACCCGCACCTCGAAAGGTACCCCTTCTACGGGGGCGGAAGGCATCGCAAGCTCGGCAAGCTGGTCACAAATGCGAACCGCTCCGGTGTACGAGCCTGCGGTCTCGATCAGAGCGGCCAGCACGGCGGCTCCGCGGCGGACCGCTTCATCGCCCGATCCACTCTCCACGACGTAACTGCTCCCGCTTGCGCTACGGCTCACCAGCCGCAGCACCCCGGGCCAGATCCAGCCCGGGACGAGATCGGATGCGGCGTTTTTCGCGATCTCGGCTGCCAGGCTGCCGTTCAGAGCGTGGCCGGACCGATACCCGACCACGGAGCCGACAATCGGACGGCCCACAAGCGCCAGGTCGCCCACGATGTCGAGGCACTTGTGCCGTGCGGGTTCGTCCTGATAGCGCAATTTGTTCTCGATCGGACCGTTTTCGTCGAAGATCAACAGGTCCCGAGCGGTCACCCGTTGGCCCCAACCGAGGTGGCGAAAATAAGCGGCTTCGGCCGCGGTGAGAAAAGTTCTCGACGGAGCAAGCTCCGTGAGGAACTCCAACGGCGTCACTCGCGTGCCAAACACCTGTCGGCCGATTGCCTGACACTGACCGGTGTAATCCAAAATATACCGCACCGAAAGGCGATCTCCCGTGCTGGGGAACACTGCGATGAACGCGTCTTGCCGAGCCACACAGATGGGGAACTGCACTACCAGGGGGTTGACCCAGGCGTCCTGTGCACAGGGGGTGGCACCGAGAAGGGCGTCGGCAAACGCAAGGCTGGACCCGTCACAGCCGGGAGGCTCGGCGGCGGAGAGCTCCACGAAACAGTTGTCGATTTCAAGGCCGCTCAGCGCCGCCAGGATATGTTCGGTCATCTCGATCCGAACGTTGTCGATGCCAAGAGTCGTCCTGCGACTGGCAGGCTGGCGATGATCGATGCGGGCGGGGATTTGAGGGCTTCCGTTGAGGTCTGTGCGACTGAAGACAATCCCTGTTCCGGGAGGGGCCGGTACGAAGCGAAGCACCACGTCACGCCCCGATATCAAACCGAACCCCCGCACCGCTGTAGGACGTTGGATTGTTCGCTGGCGTCGCATCGGAAGTTCCCGCTGAGTGTGGCTGACGGCGTTTGACACCCAGATTCAGAAGGAGGTGGCCAACCCCCGTGGGGTGGCCACCGGTCCCGCGACCACGTTTTCTACCGTCTGTATCCACTGCGTGGCGACTGAGCGGCCGGTCGCCCGAGTCGGGGGGGCTGCCGCGTGCCAGAGGTGACCTGGGCAGACCTGTTCAGGATCGCGAGCACTTGATCGGTGATGTCATGAGCAGGATGGCTGTACACCACCGGCCTGGCCATCTCGCGGAACACCGCCTGCGGATCGTTCGGCGATACCGGCTGCGGGCGAGAGGAGCGGATGACCATGGTCAAACCGACCGACTGAGCGTACCGCTGGACGGCAGCTTCGATCTCCGAGTAGGTGCTGTGGTAGATGGCCGCTTGACGGCGGGCGAATTCGCGTTGCGCATTGGCCACCGCCGCCTCGATCTCCGCCCGCTTTTTCGTCGCCTCCGCCTGATACTGGGCGTACAGGGGCGAGTCCGGCTTCTGTGCCTGTTGCTGCTTGATGAGCATCTGCAACTCGTTCTGCATCGCCCGAATGTCGCTCTCCTTCTGGCGCACCTCCGCGTTCAGCTCCTCCACCAGCTTCTGGAACTTCTGGTAGTTCTTCAGGATGTGGTCCAGGTCGATGAGCCCAATGCGTGTGGGAATCGCCGTGGCCTGCTGAGCGGTGGCCCGTCCCAGAACGAACGCTGCGCCAAAAACCGCCAAACCCAGGGTCAAGACACCGATCGTCGTACTAGACCAACGCTTCACGATGCACTCCTTTGCCGTTTGTGCCATCCTGTCGCACGAGGAACTCACGAGCTGACCGTCTCGCCCGTGACACCGATTCACCGCCGCCCATTCTGCGCATAGCGCGGATTTCGGTCAATCGCAGTTTGCCCGCGGACGACAAACTCGACACCCCCGCCACTACCGGCGACCTCCCCCCGCTGTGCCCAACGGACCACCCCACCCACCTAGGGGCGAAATTCCCATGCCATAGGGGGTTGCGAGGAGAGCGGTGCGGAGGGAAGCCTGGAGGGTGGCGAACAGCCAACCGGGCCGGAAGGCAAATCTAGTCGCCTGGGTAAGCCGCGCTTCTGCCCCCCACGGGGAAGAGGGCATCCAGGCAGAATTGACTCCAGGTTTCCAGCCGATGTCTGTGCAGGCGCAGCACGGAAAGTGGCACAAATCCGGCCTCCTTAAGGCCCGATTCGCGCGGCTGAACCTGAGGCTGATCCAGCTCGAAAAGGTGCACAATGCCCAAGTGGACCTGTCCCACCTCAGTCGTATCGTCGTTGATCAGCCCCACGATCCGCTGGCGATAGGTGGTCTCCACCTCGACCTCTTCGGCCAGTTCACGGAGCATCGCGTCCGTATACGGCACCGTCCCAAGGTTAAATAGGTTTCGATCCTCGACCGATATGTGCCCCCCAATCCCTATCGATTCCAGGTTATGTAACCGCCGTTCGCCCTGCTGGCGACCGCGGCGATAGCGGAACACCAGGTTGCCGGAACGCAGGACACAGTACGGGATGAGCTGCTTGTATGTGGGGTCCTCCTCCGCCTGGTCACGGGGGATGAAACGGATATTGCGCGGATCCAGGAGCACGGAGAGGTAGCGGTCCACGTCGGCGCAGAACCCGTGAAACCGGCCTAGCTCGTCGAGCAGCCGGGACTCCACCACCATCACATTTTCGTTCGGCCAACGCGCCATCTCTGCCCCTTAGCGCTGTTGCTCCATCTGGCCATTCTAGGCAAGCGTCCGAAGCGCTGACGCCACGGTGGCGATTCGGGTGTTTCGCCCCCCATCGCTTCGTACGGCCCCTCGGGCAACCGCGAGAACCCTTTTTGCCCCCTCAACAGGGGACTCGCTAACTCCGTGCCCACAACGCTGCTCTCGGCGATGGGGACATGCTCCCCGCTTATGCCAGAGTGAAAGCTACGAGCATGCTGTACAGCGGACGGCAGGCCCGGCGGTGCAGAGGCAGCAACACGCCACATCAAATGCTGACCAGAGCCACCGATGGCGGCAGGTCCCCGCCGACCGTTCCACGGATGGTCTTCTTCACCAAGCCCTGCGGCCCGGTGTGTCCTGGTCCGCCGGTCCCAGAGCGCGGCGGCCCCCGTAAACAAGGGGGCTGTCATTGATCGGCAAGCAGCCCACGCTACGGGGCTCAGTTCCGTTCTTCGAGCGTCACTTCCAATTCGAGCAGCTTCTCGCCGCGTTTGACGGTCACCTTCACCTTCTGGCCCGGCTTGTACTTCCGGAGCGCCTCGGCAAAATCCTCCAAACCGTGGATTTCGATGTCGCCCATCTTCACCAGGACATCCTTCGGTTTGATCCCCGCCCTGGCAGCCGGGCCGTCCTCGGCCACGCCTTCGATCAGCACACCGTCCACATCGGTTGCGGTATAGGAGGGGATGGAACCGAAATAGGCCATTTGACCTTCGGTACGCTGTTGTCGCTGCGGCCGTCTGGGACGAACGTTGACAAACTCAGGGCGCTCCTCCAGCTCGGTGACCCGCAGCACAACGTCGTGCACGGCCGACACGATCCGGACCATGCCCTCGTAGTTAATCTTCTCCGGATCGTCCGACGGCCGGTGGTAGTCTTTGTGGAGATCGGTGAAGAAATGCAGCACCGGGATCTTCTTGGCGTAGAACGAGGAGTGGTCGCTGGGTCCGAAGCCCGTCGGCACCATCTTGAGCTTGAAACCATAGGTCTGTCCCAACTGCTCGATCCATTTCGAGAATTGGGGCGAGGTGCCAGTACCGTAGACAACCAGCTTGTCATCCGTTAGCCTGCCCACCATGTCCAGGTTGATCATGGCGACGATCTTCTCCAGCGGTACAGTGGGGTGGTTGACAAAGTACTGGGAACCGATCAATCCACGCTCCTCCGCGGTGAAAAGGATGAACAGGACCGATCGACCCAACGGCTCACTTCGCTCGCTGAGCAACCGTGCTAACTCGAGGACGGCCGCGGTCCCCGACGCATTGTCGTCGGCCCCGTTGTGGACCGCGCGCACGCCCGGAGCGAGCGAACCCGGACCACCGTAGCCGACATGGTCATAGTGAGCCCCCACGACCACGAACTCGTCCGCGTGAGGGCCATGACCGGGTAGAACGGCCAGAACGTTACGAACACGGGCCGACTCGGTTACAAGCTTGCACTGGAAGCTGACCTTTATCCCATCAAGCTCCCGGCTGCGTGGCTTCAGGTCTTCGTCAATCGCGTCGGCGATCTCTTCCAGCTTTCCGAGCCCGGCGGCCTCAAGAAGCTGGTCCGCGACGGCACGCGTGATGTGGAACAGCGGTATGCGGGCTCCCCTTCCAAAGCCGCCGTAGCCGAACTCGACCAGGCGGTCCTCTTCCTTCCGCAGGGTGTACGGATCGGTCACAAAGATGACGGCCGAAGCGCCCAGGGATTGAGCCAGCCTGGCTTTGGTAACGAGGGCGCTGTGGCGGGTCTGGCGGGAACCCTGGAACGGCCCATCGGTTCCCTCAACCCCCTGGCGAGGTTCACGCCTCATGATGAGCACGGCCTTGCCCTTGACGTCGATCCCTTCGTAGTCGTTGTACTTGTACTCAGGCGCGCGAATCCCATAGCCCGCAAATACCAGCGGCACCTCGCCTTCCCCAGATCCGCCAAAAGAGAGCACCTGGAAGTCGGTTTCGTGTTTCAAAACCAGTGACTTCCCCTCTGGAAGGGTGAAACAGAGCGAGGGGGTACCATCCAGCTTCCGCCCCACGGGCACCGGTAGCCATTGGAAGTACGTGTTGTCCTCGCCGGCGGGCTTAAGCCCAAGCGCCTGGAAGCGGTCGGCGATGTACTCTGCTGCCTGCTCCAGCCCCTCTGTGCCCACGCCACGCCCTTCGCGTTCATCCGCGGCCAGCCAGGCCACGTCCTGCCGAAGCCGCTCCACGGACGGAGCTGGGCGGTCACTGTCCTTCGGGACCTCAGCGAGGGAAAGCCCGGTAAGGGCGACAACGCAAACAAAGAACCAAGGAATTCGCCAACGCATTGTCGGGATTCGCCTCATGACGGTCTCCACGATTGAGCTACCGACAGGGCGGGCGGAACTGCTCGGCCAGCAGTCTGTTCTATCCATGTTAGCGACCGTCAGGAGGCCGGACCAGATGCAGCAGCACGGTCTCAGCCGGTGAAACAGGGACCGTTCGTCCGATCCCACCCACCGACACGTATAGGCTGCAGGGAACGCGATGCTTTGCCTCCGGCAAGAACGGAGCTGTTCTTAAAATTGGCAAGAGCGATGTCACATCGGGTTGGGACGGAGCGTTCTTCTACTGACAACCCGAGCTTCGTAATCGTGTACGGGAAGGTCTCGTGGAGCACGGTCAGTCCAAAGCGATGCGGCTTCCAACGCTCATTGTGATCGAAGGCCCGGACCAGGGAAAGACATATCAGCTCACGGTGGGCACGATTCGAATCGGACGCAGCCGAGCCAATCAGTTCAAGTTGCGGGACACGGAAGTCTCCCGCCAACACGCGATCATCCGGGTCACAGAGAGCGGTTTGGTTATCGAGGACGTGGGTAGCTCGAACGGAACCTACGTGAACGGAGTCAGGATTACCCGGGCCCCTCTAGGGATCGGGGACACGATCCAGGTAGGGCGGACGAAAGTTGTGGTCGGTACCGTGCCCTCGACGATAGCCCCCGCCCGCAGCCCCGACGTTCAGCTCGTGGGGAGCGATGAGGAGATCGACGCGTCGGCGATTGTCCGCCGTGTTCCCCACGAAGATGGCCTCCGTCTGCTAGAGGAACCCCTCGCCCAAGGGGCGAATCGCACCGCGCTTGCGAACCTGTCGATCCTGTACCAGGCAAGCCAGGCGGTCAGCCACATTGGGGACATTCCGAGTTTGCTGGACCAGATCCTATCGCTTGTTCTGCGCTCGGTGCCGGCCGAACGTGCTGCGATCCTGCTGGTGGAAAACGGCGAACCGCGCCCGTATGCGGCGCGCACCCAACAGGGGCGACAAACCAGCAAGATCCAGATCAGCCGTACGATCGTCGCCTACGTGCTGACGGCCCATGAAGGTGTGCTCACCACCGACGCTACTCAGGACAGCCGGTTCAAAGCGGGAGCGAGCGTCCAGCAATTCGCAATTCGCGAAGCGATCTGCGTACCGATGGAAGGCCGCCACGGCGTGGTGGGGGTGCTGTATCTGGACCGGCGAGCGAGGCTGCCGGGGGGCGCGGATGAGGCCACCGACACTCTGACCTTCACCGAAGACCACCTGCATCTGGCATTGGCGATCGGGCGAATCGCGGCGGTGGCGATTGAGGAAACCCGATACCACCAGGCGCTACTTCGAGCGGAACGGTTGGCGGCTATCGGGCAGGCGATGGCCGCCCTCAGCCACCACATCAAGAACATTCTGCAAGGGTTCCGCAGCGGCGGGGCAGTGCTGGAACTCGGGCTGAAGCGCAACGACATGAAGCTCGTCAGCCAGGGCTGGAACGCTGTTAAGCGGAACCAGGATCGGATCTTCCACCTCGTTATGGACATGCTCTCCTACTCCAAGGATCGTACCCCCCTATGGGAAGAGGTGGAGGCTAACGCGCTGGCTCGGGAGGTGCTCGAGTCGGCAGCGGCTCGCGCCGAGGAGCTGGGCGTGCGACTGCAGCTTGAACCGGCCGACTGCCCGGTCCGCTGTTACCTCGATGCCCAGGCGATCCACCAGGTGCTGCTGAACCTCGTGCTCAACGCCCTGGACGCCCTTGAGGATGCGGAGAACGGCCAGGTCATTGTGCGGGTGACGCCCGACGAAGAGTCGCGTACGATTGTCTTCACCGTTGCAGATAACGGTCCCGGCATCCCCCCGGAAATCCAAGCCAACATCTTCTCGCCGTTCTTCTCGACAAAAGGCTCGCGTGGCACCGGTCTCGGACTCGCTGTCAGCGACAAGATCGTGCGAGAACACGACGGCCAGATCGTGCTACACTCCCAACCCGGAAAGGGGGCGGTGTTCGAGGTCCGTCTTCCCTGGTACGCAGAGACGCCCGATCAGCCCGAGGGGGGGACGGAAGGCGCCGATCAGATGGCTCATCCCACCCTGCTGCATGTCGTGCGAAAGGACTTACCCGCGGAAGAAAACCACCCGAGCGCCGAAGAGCAACCGGCGAAAGGTACGGGGGCCCCAAGCAGCCACCGGTAGTACCTTTTCGCGGCTCCGGCAAAGCGCCGGGCATGGGACTGCCAACCATGCTGATCCGGGAGAACGAGCAGGCGTGCTGGTGCAACGGCGTGCAAACGGCGAGCCTCCCGGTAGTAAACACCCCCCGAAGAGCGTGCGGCTGCCCACGCGTGCGGGTTCCGTTCGTGCCCCCGTCTCATCACTCACCTGCACCCGGGCAACCCACTACTAGTACGAGTTCCCCATCTCGTTGGGGCGGGCAGCAGGTCCTACAGAAGAAGCGGCCCCTGGAGGTAAGGATTCGTCCACTTCTCTTGACCGACGGTCGTCGTCGGTCCGTGCCCCGGGAAAACGCGTGTCTCCGGGGGTAACGTTAACAATTTCTCCCGGATGCTCTGGAGGAGCCGACGGCCGTCCCCACCGGGAATATCCGTCCTCCCCACCGAACCGGCGAACAACACGTCGCCCACGAATACGTACCACGGCTCGGTCTGGCGGATCAGATAGGCGACATGGCCCGGCGTGTGCCCGGGGACATCCAGGACTTCGAGCTCGATCCCAGCAAACTCCAGTCGATCACCCTCGGAGACCGTGCGATCCGGCGGAGGGCTGACAATCTCTAGGCCGGCCATCCAGGAAAGATTGGCGTTCGGATCGGTGAGCATGACGCTGTCGCCGGTACCGATGATGAGCGGCGCACTTGGAAACATCTCCTTGAGGGTGGCGTTCCCCCCGATGTGGTCGCCGTGGCCGTGGGTATTGAGAATCGCCACGACCTCGAGTTCTCGACTTGTAATCTCTTCAACGATTCGCGAAGATTCAATCCCAGGATCAATCGCAATCGCCTGGCGGCTGTTCGACTTGTACACGAGGTACGTGTTTTCCCCAAGGGGCGCCGTCTCAATCGTTACCACCACAAGCTCTTGACTCTGGCTGGCCATCCGAGGCCTCCTATGGCATGTGGTTTGCAACCGACAACCAGCAGGATCACCCCTGATCGAGCATGGAGGGCTTCATGACCGTTCCAAGGCTTCTGGTCATCGTACAGGTTCTCTCGATAGGCTGGCTGGCCGAAATAGCATACGGCCAGGCCCGCAGTGCGCCGGCCCACCCAGCACCGAATGGGACGCTGCGTAATCCCGCCATGGCGGAACCCCTTCGCCTGGTTGCCCTGGCCGAGGACGCCATCGCGCGTGTCCGCGATTACCAGTGCGTCCTGGTTAAGCGTGAGTTCCTGGATGGGGCGCTGCAACCCTATCAATTCATTTTGCTTAAGGTCCGCCATCGCCCGTTCAGCGTGTACATGCGGTGGCTACACCCGCGAGCGGGACGGGAGGTGATCTTCGCGCCTGAACTGCACGGTTTCAAGATCATCGCACATGAGGTGGGCGTGAAGGGCGTGGTCGGAACCCTGGAAATCGACCCAAACAGCAGCCGGGCTCGCCAGGAGAGCCGCCACCCGATCACCCACATCGGAATCGCCAATCTGATTCGAAAGATCCGTTACCGCTGGCAGCGAGCGGCTCAGGACCCCCAGTACAGGGTCGAAATCAAGCCGAATGCCCGAGTGGGCGACCGCACCTGCATCCTCGTCAAGACGTTCTCCCCGCCGAACCCGAGGCGGTACGAGTATTACAGAGCCAGAGTCTTCTTTGACCGACAACACCGCCTGCCGATCCGCGTCGAGGCGTACGGCTGGCCAACGCGAACGGCGCCGG
>JALSID010000346.1 GCA_026981825.1 Planctomycetota bacterium | reverse complement strand
CATCGCCATAGCAGCCGAGAGGTTTCGCTGGGAAAAAGCTCGTCGTGGTGACGTCTCCGATGGTGCCGACGTTGCGGCCCCGGTAGCTCGCGCCAAACGCCTGGGCCGCATCGCAAATCAGAACGAGGCCGTTCTCCCGGACAAGGGGCTCGATGGCGTCGTAATCACAAGGCTGCCCAAACAAGTCGACGGCGATCACCGCTCGCAGTCTCAATCCGAGCTGCCGCGCATGCAGGATGCCCTCCTTCAGGCTTTCAACATTCATATTGTAGGTGTCCTCGTGCACATCCACGAAGACCGGCACAGCCCCAACCAGGCAAACCGCCTCCGCGGTGGCACAGAATGTGAAGCTCGGGACAATGACGGCATCTCCCGGCCCAATGCCCTTGGCACGCAGTGCCAGGACCAGCGCATCCGTTCCGCTCGCACAGGTAATCACGTGCTTGGCCCCGCAAAACTCACTGAGACGCCGCTCGAGCTCGTAAACCTCCGGCCCCATAATGAACTGGCCGTGCTCGAACACCCTTCGAACGGCCGCGTCCAAGCCCGAGCGAAGCCGCTCCATTTGGATCTGGAGATCGACGAAGGCGATGTTTGTCGGGGTATTCACGAGGCTCTCTCCGGGCTGTGAGCAGTCTCCTCTCGGGCTACTCGCACGAGCCGGCCGTCACGCTCCGCATAGCGCTCCCCCGTCCTCGGGCAGGTAAGATCGGGGCCCAGACGTTCTCCGGCCCTGCTGACCCACCCGATCTGGCGCGCGGGATTTCCGACGACTAATGCATGAGGAGGGACGTCCTTCGTCACCACGGCGCCAGCACCCACGAAGCAATATTCCCCCAGCTCCACCCCGCACACGATCGTCGCGTTCGCTCCGATCGTCGCCCCCCGACGCACGACCGTTGGACGGAACTCGCTCTTGCGGTCGATCTCCGCTCGCGGATTGACCACATTCGTGAACACACACGACGGTCCGCAGAATACAGCGTCCTCGAGCGTCACCCCTCGGTAGATACTCACGTTGTTCTGAATCTTGCAGCCATCGCCTATGATGACGTCGGGGCCGATCATCACATTCTGCCCGATTACGCAGTCACGACCGATCCGACTGCCCCGCAACACGTGACTGAAGTGCCATATCTTTGTGCCATCGCCGATCGACACCCCCGGGTCGACGACTGCGGTCTCATGTGCAAACCAAGACCCCGCGCGCAAGGTGCTATCTTTTGGGGAGGACGGGCGACCGATATTCTCCTCGGCACGCGCAAGCACCCTGAGAACCCGAATCGCCTCTGCGGCGTCCGTCCGGGGCCTCTTGCGAGACGCTATGCACGAGAGAAAATGCGCACATTCTTCCGCGAGGGGTTCTCTCGGCTCAACGGGAACATGGGTGGGCTCAGCCTTGACCGGAACGGGACATCCATTCTCCCAACGGATTCTATGGGAGTAAACGCTCAGTTTACGCCCCCACGGCTGCGCATCATCGAACACTGCCATGCCGTCTGCGCCGACCACGACCAATTTCTGCTCTTTGAAGGGGTGAAGCCACGAGACGAAAATATGCGCATTTACTCCGCCGGGAAAAATCAGGTGCGTCGTGGTTACATCCGCGAGATGACGATGAAGGTAGCAATGCCCTACCGCGCGCACCTCCATCG
>JALSID010000345.1 GCA_026981825.1 Planctomycetota bacterium | reverse complement strand
CCCCGTGTCCGCAAACCGACCGGCGTGCGTGCTGTCTCGATCCCCCACGAAAGAGATCGCGACTTCGTATGGTCCCCGGCTCTGGCCGAAACGTTCGTCGCAAAGATCCAGACGCACGGACCGGGTCGTTCGGTCTTGTGCAACCCCCGGACCGGCACCCACCAGGCGTCGCCTTTATCGTATTCAGCTTGCCCGGCGTTACCCCCCGGTTCGAACCGCGCCACGAGCCGAAACCTCCGCGCGTACTCGCGGGCGCGCTTGCGGCCATCGTGATCCCAGGGCATGAACGTCACGACCACGTAGTCCCAACGCTGCGCGCGGTTTTGGAGTGGATCCCGGCACTTCATGCGAGCGGTTACCGCACAGCGGACCACGAAGAGGCGGGGCTGGAACCGGCGAAGCACACCGAGTCGCCGCCAGAACGTTTGCCAGCTCTCCAGAGGAGCGGTTAGGTCGGTGTCGATTTGTGGTCCACGATACGCGACCCAGCCGGGTTCGGTGGAGCAGTCCGCTCGGTCGGAATAGTCCCACGCTGTCAGACGGACAGGGATGCCCGAGCGGTTCCACTGCCGAGCGACGGCGCTGACGAGTTCTTCTGGCTCGCCCCGCTCGCGCCACCGCTGGAGCAGCCGGTCGAGATAGGGTTTGTCGGGCCTGACCCACGGCGCCGTCAGGTGGGCGGCGATACGGCCGAACCCGCACCAGAGCACACGGACGGGCCGGCCCTGGGCCGTTGTCTGGGCAGCAAGCCAGTTTCCGGCAAGCGCTCGAGTGTCTGGAGTGAAGAATAAGCGGAGCAAATGCAACGATCTCCAGGCGCCATCAACGGAAGCGAGGAGGGCGAGCACGGCTGCGGCAACCAGCACGCCTTGCGATCCGAGCCGGAAACGGACACAGACACGGGCAATGGTGGCGCAGCCTACCCCTGCCAGAACAGCCACTGCGGGAAGTACGGGATCGAGGTAGCGCTGGAAGATCCGCTCAACGCTGCACAAGACAAACAGCGTGAGGAAAACATAGGCCAGCACCGCCACCGAGCCGGGCCGGCGGCAGCGACGCAGGCACAGGTAGAGCCCGCCGACCGCCGCCAGCCCCGCCGACAGCCATCCCATGCTGTAGGGGATGTAGTATCGAGCGATCACGATCAGGTTCTCCAGGTGGAGCCCGGTGCGGAGCGGGCGGCGTTCGGGGTTGAACAGGTCACCAATTAGCCCATACCGCGTTTGAGCGAGATCGATCCAAAGGTAGGGTTGGACGAGTGCCCAGGTGATACCAGCAACCGACAGGTACGCGATCCCTCGGCGAGCCACGACTCTCCAACCGTTTCGGTGATACCTGAGCCACAGGGCAGGAAACGCTGCCGCGACAGCCGGAGCGGCAGAAAGCTTCGTGGCAAGCGCAAGACCACTCATTAGCCCACACCTCCATACTGGCCCCTGGACACTTGTGATCAGGACCCAGGTACAAAGCAGTGCGAGCAAGATGTCGCAGGTGGCGAAATGGGAGTCGCGGACGTGAAGGAACATGAAGCAAAGCAGGACGGATGCCGCGACTCCGACACTCCGGCTGCCGGTTGTGCTTTTTCCCAGTCGGTACGCAGCGAGAACGTTCGCGGCGCCGAACAGCGCCGATAGCCACCGTCCGAGCAGGAAGTGGGCCGAACCGTCCTCCAGCGCCTGGGCGACCCCATCCCACCAGCCGTCTACACTCCCAAGTATCACCTGGAGCGCAATCAGCAAGGCGCCGGCGCCGGTGTATGCCCAGTGAAAGAGATGACCCCAAACAGCGTAATGGGGATTGAGGTCACCGCTGAGGGCGTGCCAAGCTGCCGCGCGGACGAGCTCTTCATCGGGACGAGCCGTGAGCGCGCCTCTACCAAAGCCAATTCCTGCGATCCGAACCAGGAACGCAACAACCCCTAGGGCCGCCAGAGCAAGTTGCCATGTCCTGAACCGCGCGTGCCGTGGGGGCATATCGGTGATGATCGATTGGTTCAAGCCATCGTGGCAAGCAGCGGCCTGTGGACCGGCCGCACCAGCGTCTTGTTAAGTTCTTAGCGGCCTAGCCGGGCACGGTTCGAGCGGCAGCGCTGGGGCCGCCAAACTTCACGCGAACCGCCAACCATGCCCGAGCCATGCTACCGGTGCGGTGGATCGTGGTGCGCGTCTGCTGGTCCAGCGAAACGCCCCCAACAGCGTGGCCAGCGAAACTCGGACGTGGCCGGCGGGTCTAGCCACTGGGGGGATTTTGAGCGGCAGCCTCGTACTCGGCGATCGCGTCGGCGATGATATTCTGGTCGACGTAGCGATCGATAAGCTTGTTCGTCTCATCCAGCATCCGCTGAACACTGCGCGGGATCCTCTTCCCCTCCCCCTCCAGATTGGCCGCCAGTTGCCGGATGGCCTCCAGTTCCTTCTGAAAGTGCTCCTTTGTGGGCAGAGATCGAAGTTGCTGCACGATTCTGGTCGCTTGCTCGCCCGTGTTCCCTTCCTTGGTCAGCTTTCTGAGGGACGCAATCAAGACGGTGCGGGCAACGACATAGTCGATCACCTGGTCTTGAAGAGCGGCGATTCGCCCCTCGATTTCGAGCCGTTCTTCAAACGTACGGATCTTTGCCACCGGCAACGGGCCGGAGCCAGGCAAAACCGGCAGCACAGCCAGGGGCCGTCGTCCCTGGCGGAGGTAGACGAGTACGATGCTGTCCGATGGGGGAATACGAATGCAGCCGTCGTAACCGGTGGTGCCGATAGGGACTCTTTGCGCCTGCGTGATGGAGCGGACCTCGGCTTCCAGAGCAACGACCGGCAGGCCCGTTTCGCGGGACTGTACGCACAGTCGGCTGGCCGTACCGTTGGACTTGACACCGAGCAGTTGGACTTCGCTGGGGTCGGTGGCCGGTGCGGGCAGGGATCCTGCCACCGCGGCGACGAGCCGGCACACGGCGCGGGTCCCATGCAACTCGGTCACCACGACGAACGACCAGTGGACCGGGTCTGGAACCTGTTCGCCTGTGTTTGGATCCGCCCGCATACGGAACGGTCGGAACACGGAGCCGACCCGTACGAGCCGGTACTCGGAGACGAGCAACGGCAGCTTGCTGGCACGGAGTCGGATGACCACACGGCGGCCCTGGCGGCTTTCGATTGCCGCATGAGGCGTAAACGCCTGGTGTGCTTGGGTGAGGATCGCGCGTGGAAGCTGAGCGGAGTCCCGTACCTCGGTGCGAAACACCGGCCCTTTCTGGAGGAAGAGGAGGTCAATCTCAGCAAGCTCGACAACCCACCGGTCGACGTCATACGAGATTCCGACCAGCACGAGCTTGTCGTACTGCTCGAAGTCCTCAGCGAACTGTTGCGCGGTTGCGGAGCGGAGCCATTCGGCCGGAGTCACATGTCTAGGCACGCTGACCTGGCGGACGGAGCATTGCCACTGCTCCGCCATGCAGGACCAAAGCAACGATTCCAGCCCCTCCAGGGTATCCCGCCGCAGACGACCGGTCACCTGTGCTAAGTTCTCGAAGCAAAGGCGAAAATCGATCAGGTACGCCTGTTCCTCGATCGGCGGTGGACCGAAGTCGCCCTCAGGCTCACCTTCCTGACCGTGAGCGGCCGAGTTGCCGAAGGCGAGGACCAGAACAAACCAGCAGAGGAGCAGTACTCCGCCCCGCAGAAGCGGCTTCATGCCCCCGTTGCTGAGAACGCCTGGAGGTAGCTTCATCGAATCATTCCGAAGGATAGCGCGGCTTCACCTTCCAATCGACAACGCCATCATAGGTCCAGAGCGCATCATCGGGAACGTTCACCACGTTGTCGAGGTAGGCGTCGTACTCGCGAATCTCCCAGAGAGGCAACACCGCCACATCGTCCCGGGCGTCGAGCTGAATTCGCTTGAGTAACTCGGTGGCTTCCCGCCAATTGGTGGTCAGGCTCAACCGGGTCAACAGATGCCGCAACCAACCGGAGGAACAGTTCGGCAACACCTGGCCGTCCACCGTGACCAACTGGCCAGGACAGAGCACGAAGGGGGCATCGAAAACGGGATCCCGGACGTAAAAGATCCGATAAGCGATATCGAACGGTGCCCCCATGCGGATGTCCCGCTCGATCTGGCTCATGGAGCGTTCGGCAGGCAGGATGGTCAGGCCGGCCGTTTCGAGGTAACGTTCGATGTATTTGACCGCTTCTCGTGCTTCATCCAGATTCGGGTAGATGAGTCGGAAGGCAGGCAGGCCGCCACGCAGGGAGCGAACGACCTCGACAAGTGCCCGAGCCTGAGCGGGACGGTAGGGCCAGGGCTTGAGACTGGGTTCGTACGCGTAGCTATCACGAGGGAACGGCCCCGCCGCCACCCACGCGTCCTCGTACTCCTCACCATTCAGCAGGGCCTTCTTCAGAATAGCCTCTCGGTTGATAGCATAGGCGATCGCACGACGGAGCTCACGGCTCTTCAGCTCGGGCTTTCGGAAGTCAAACGTTAACATGTGAATCGCCGTGACTCGCCTGGGGCGAAGATGTACCCCCTTCTGTTCCCGCAGACGGATCACCTGCACGGGGTGCACGTTCTCTACGAACATGACCCTGCCTCGGACCAATTCGTCGGCGGCTAACTTGGTGCGTTCGATTTCACGCTCGACGATTTCCTGGATGAACGGTTGTCCCTCCATATAGAAGTTCGGATTTGCTCGAACGTGGGTCTCCTCGTCGGTCACATGCGAATAGGCGTAAAACGGTCCCGAGCCGACCGGTAGCTCGTCTGGAGATCGCTGGCCGGGCCGGATGGCTACGTCGAGCTGGTACCCGGGCACGATCGGGAACGTGAACAGGACCTCGGGACGCAAGAGGGTCCGTTTCAGCAGTACGGTGGCGGAGCGCAGGTCTTGCACCTGAATGCCCGCATAGTTTGAGGCCAGCGTAGCGTCGTATGCGAGCGGTACGGAAGGATCGACGCGAAGCCCCACACAGCGGGCCACATCCACAGCCGTAATCGGCTTCCCGTCCGACCAACGGAGCCCCGGCCGGATCTGAAAGCGGATCGACCGGCCCAGTTCCCCAAGCTCCCAATCGGCGATCGTCGTTTCGAATCTGGTTCGTTCGCCCACTTCGGAGACCCTGAGCAGAGGGCTGTGCAGGAGGGATGCGATTCGGTTGTCTGGAGTTCCAGGTACCGCCCACGGGTTGAAGTCCTCAGCAACCCCCCGCACGGCGACCAGTAGAATGGGGTACCTCGCCAGTGCTTTTTCATAAAAGCCGCGTAGCCCGGGCAACGCGGGCCAGTAGTTGGCGGCCTCGTAGGCGCGCCATGCCGCGTTTCGCCAGTCCTTCGCTTCTTCAGCAGCCTGGGCCTCCGCAAAGAGCGCTCGCGCACGCTTAATCAATTGGTCTCTCCATCGCGCCGCCACCTCGTGATCGGGGTATTTCTCGGTAAGGATGCGGATCAGTTGCCGTATTCGCGCATAATCTTGTCGGTCGTACGCCTGGGCCATGCTGTAGTCCATCGCGCGTCCGTACAGGTCAGGCAGCCCAGGATAATTGGGATTCATCTGTGCGAGTACCTGGAGATTGTTGAGCGCGCGCAACAGGTCCTGCCGAGCCAGCAAACTTTCCGCTTCCTGGTAGAGAAAACGCTCCAACCGCTGCTGCAGTCCGGGCCACTTCGGGTTCATCTGGACCACGCGGTTGTAGAAGTCCCAAGCATTCTCGAACTGCCTGCGCTGGAGGAACTTGTCGCCCTCCTCGAGGAGCAAATCCTCGAAGTATTTGATCTGCTCCACTTCGGCCATATCGACCTGATACTCACGCCCGTCGCCGTTGTACAGCTCGACCGTCATGTGACGAGGCCATGGCTCGGGCAACGGGCGCTGCTCCAAAGGAAGAATGTCGACGACCAACTCCCCTTTGCGGAAGATCAGCCGATCAAAGGGACGGAGCTTCAGCAGGTCATACGGCTCATATTTGACCGGCGGCGGCAGTGAGGTCTCCTCTTCTTCACTGTCCTCCTGGCCCAGCAACCAAACGGGCGAGGTGAGCCGGAGACCGACCTGCGCGCCGTTCCCGGTTGCCAGGGCCCGAAGCGGCGCGCCGTGCAACAGGATCGTCGTCCCGGCCAAGACCGTCCAAAATCGCAGCGTGGTTCTCACGGCCGTCGTTCTCCTTTCCACCTCGCAGGTGCCTACTCTGCGCTCAGGACATGCACCGTGCCATCGACGCCGAAACAGGTCAGTCGGTTTCCGATTCGAAGCGCCGGGCCAGCAAGAGGCTCCTCGATCCGTCGTTCCATGGTAATCTCGCCGCTCAGCGTTGAGATCGCTCGCACCACAGCGTCGCTGCAGGTCCAGAGAAGCTGATCGCCCGTGACGGTTGGTTCTGCCACGGGAGCCGCCGCCATCCGACATCGCCAGCGCACCTGCCCCGTTGGCTCAATAGCAACCACCGCTCCGTCGGCCCCCGCCACCACCACGATGCCACCAACGCTCACCGGTCCCGCCTCGATATCCCCCACATCCACTCGCCCAATCTCGCTGAAATCCCCCAGACGGGCAATCGTCACCTTGCCTTCGCGGTCCTGGTAGACGACGGTGTCACCGTTGACCACCATGCGGCCCTGCGGAGCCGCCGGTCGCGGTAAGGTCGACTCCGCCCGTGCTGCCAGGTAGCGCACCGATTCGCCGTTCGCCTCCTCCCGACGGAGCTCCACCACAAACGCCCGGCCAAGACTGTCCGTCGCCAATACTTGCGCATCGGCGAGCACCGCCACGGCCGTCCACGTCACGCCTTGCTCCGCCTCCACGGGAGGCTGGAACGGTTGGGCAAGCTCTTCCCCGGAGGTCGGCTCCACGAGATAGAGACGGCTGTCCTCAGCAGCAATCAGGAGCCCGTCCGCGAAAGGCACGGGGAGCAGTTGCGCCGGGGCAACGAGGCGAAGCGTCCGGACCTGAGAACTGGCGGGATCGTCCCGGATCAGAAGCTGAGAAGCCGATTGCGGGGAAACGTAGACGATCCCTCCGGAAGGCAAGGTGACGCGGCGCGCGACCCGCAACTCAACCGGGTCGTGTTCGATCCTGCAAACGGGCTTCACCAGAAAACGGTCCTCGCCCACTGCGCCAATCGTGGCCGGCAGCTCAAAGACCAGCCCTGCCGCGGTGGTCAGATAGTACCGCTCTCGCCCCTGGCGCTCGACTCTGTCCAATGACAGAAAACCGAGCGCCAGACGGTGCTCCCACACTACCTGGAACCCGCCATCCGAAAATTTCACCAACGTGGCACGCACTTCAGGCTCACGGTTCGGCTGCCAAACAATCAAGAAGCGATCGTCACCCAACTTCACCGGAGCCTGCAGGGGGGTACCATCAATGCGCTCAAGCTGTTCGGTAGGCCGGAGGATCTGCCGTTCTGCAGAGAACTTGTAGTGACGTACGGTACTGCCCACAACGATCAGATCTTCTTCCCCCACAAACGTAACGTAGGCGTGCCCGGTTGGCCCACTGGTCGAAGCCGGGCGAGCCTCGGTCACCTTCTTCAGCCCTTCACGTGCTTCCGGCGCACCGGCTGAGAAAACATGAACCGTGTCGCGATCCGTGGCGACGTAGATCAGATTGCTGTAACTCGCCGGAGTCGATAACACCCAACCAGGTAGGGTGATGTCCTGGCGAAGATCCTCGATGCTCGTCTCATCCTCGCCAACCAGTAGAACACGTAGCACGCACTCGCCCGGCTTGCGGTTCTCGCAGAGCACAATGTAGCGGTCCATGCGGAGCGGACTGGCCAGGACCGTTTTCTCCAGGTGCCCGGTGTAATACACCGCCACTGTACGCAGCCCATCCGGTCGGATCTCGACGACGTACAGGTTGGAGTGCTCGCCAACCACATAAAGATGGCGTCCCGCCCGGGAGGCAACAGGGGTCAGAATCAGCTCCTGGTCCCCCAGATACAGCCGTCCATCCACCCGCCCACTTCCCGCATCGATTCGGTACAGGTTGCCGGAAAGGGTGGGCAAGTAGAGCTTGCCGCGGTGATAGAGAGGGGCCGCGAACAGGCCGTCCTGGAAGCGAAGCCGCCACTGCACCATACCGGTATCAGGAGCAAGGAGAACCAGTTCCCGATGGGCCGTGTCCAATACCGCCACACGCGGCCCCAGACTGCTGGGCACGCTGACAGGCAGCCGTACAGCATCAAACCCGACGAACCGTCGCCAGAGCGGCGCACCGGTGCCCCCGGCCATTCCGTAGATCGCTCCCCGAGCCACGGCGTACCCGACCGAACCCACCGGTTTCTCGCTCGCCGGAGCATCCACGGGAACCAGGTAATGGGAGGGACGAGAGCGATCGGTTCGTTCCGGGCGGAGATCGACTTTTTGCCAGGCGCAACGGTCAACATCAACCTGAGCTGCCTTTTGCATCAGTTCGACAATTTTGTCGTCTTTTTCCAGGTCCGGGTAAACGGCCACAAGGGCATCCCGTGCCCTGTACGCAGTCTCAGTATCCGCATCGTCGATCGCTTTCGTCATCTGGGCGATCGTGTCGGTGTATTTCTCCTGTTTCACTACGGCCGCCTCAGCCCGATCGAGCAGGCGGTCAAATTCCTTGAGAGCCTCCGGATCCTGCTTTTCCTCCGGGATGTACTGGTCGAACATGCGGCGGAGGTCGCGGGCCAGTTCAAAGTCGGTTCGCTTGCCGGTCGTCTGTGCCACTTCCGCGGCAGAGGTCCCCACGCGCAAGATCGTCTGGGCCACATCGTCCAGAACCCCTTGGAGCTCCGGGAGCTTGTTGGTGCGATCGAACAGGTCCTGGATCTCGTCGCGAGCACGGATGAGGTTACCGTCGTTCAACGCAGCCTGCACATCGCAAAGCTCGCGGTAAATCAGTGCCAGGTTGGCCAGCTCATGGTCGGGGTACTCGTCCAGGAACCTCTGGAACAGCTTGCGCGCATATAGCGAGCGGCCCTCCTGCATCGCCGTCTGAGCCTGATCGAAAAGAGCTTCGCTTGTGCGGCCGTAGTACCACGAGTAGAGCCATACCCCCACGACGATAAGGACGATAAGCGCTGCTGCCGAGCCCAGAATGAGGGGCGACTTCCAGATGCTCGGCGTCGGAGGCGCCGGCGGCGCCGTTCGACTCACCGCAGGCCTTGGCTCAGGCACGGACGGAGCCACGGGCGGAACGTCCACCGGCTGAGCAGGCTGTTGCGGAGCCACCGCGGGCTGGGGCGTCTGGCCGCCAAAATCGATCCGCGTACCCCCCACCTCAATCACGTCACCGGGCCGCAGAATGGCATTGGAGCTCTGTTGCCCATTGACCGAGATCGGAGGCGCCCCCTTGGCCACGTCAAGCACCCAGGCCCCGCCTTCGAACGTGATCCGAAAATGCACCGGGTGCACGGTGGGATCGGCCAACCGGACCGTGCACCGCTCGTCCCGCCCGAAGTAGGCAGGTTCGGCTCGGTTGAGCACGATGGACTGGGTTGAGCCGTCCGGGTGCTGGATTCGCACATTCATTGCTGCACTCGATCTCCTAACAGAAACCTATCCACCTCACCGTCGCCTTCCGCTCGAGCATAGCCGCGCGGGACCGTCTCCGTTGGAAGAACTGGCGCTGACGCGGAGCGCGCTTCGGAGCCGTTAGCATGACGTTCTCGATGCCCGCTTCCTGAGCAGCGTCCAGTGCTTTCACGATCGCCTCAACGCTGGCACGCTCGTGGGGTTGAACGATCGCAGCCGTCTTGTTCTCCGTCCGTCGGATCTGTACCAGCCGCCGCACCAATTCCGATTCGTCCACCTTCTGGTCATCCACCCAAAACGCGTTGTTTCGGTCGATCTCGATCATGATCGTGGTGTTGAGGATCTGCTGCAGCGTGCGGGTCCCCTTCTCCTCAGCAGGCTTGGGCATCTCGAGCGACTTCTGCAATGTAAATGTGGCGGTGAGCATGAAGAACAAAAGCAATTGAAAGGTCACATCCACCATAGGAGTCAGGTCAACCGGCACATCGGCCGTTCGGGGTGGCCGGAAAGCAAGCTGCTCCCCCTCATCTTCGATCGGTTCCAGTGCAGCGGTCTGGGCAACCGCTTCCTGGGTGCGGGCCTCCGTAGCCGCCACCGCCGCCGCCTGCCCTTCCCCCTCTGCCGGAACAGGCTCCGCCGCAACCGGCTCCTGAGCCTCGGCCATCTGTTTCGCCTGGACGGCGCGGACCAGTTCGGCCAACTTGCGGAAGTCAGCGACCCTCCGCCATTCCTCTGTGCCCGTGCGGCGGAGGCAATCATCCAGCCCAAGACGGCCCTCCTTCGCCCTGCGCACCACCTCCCGCTCGGGCACGCCCTTTTCTACCTCAAGGCTGTCGTGGTACAGGATGTCCCACTGGCGTTCAGCCATTGCTCCGCTACTCTCGGCTATGGCCCACTCGTTACTCGTAAGGCTCGCGAACAGCGGTGTGCAACTTAGCCCCCTCGACACCGACCACCGTCCGAGCTACGTCGTACAGGTCGATAGCCGACGCATTTGACGCAGCTTTGATGATCACATTCTCCCGGCCGGAGGCCACGTTCTCCCGCACGTATCGTTCGACATCCTCTAAGGAGGCCGGAGGACCATCCACGGTATCGCCCAGGAAAATCGGCGCCGGCCGGCCTGGCCCGGGGGGCGGACCGATCGTGATGATCGTCGCGGTTTGAACGTCCACACCGATGCCATGCTTTGCAGGGGGCAACTCAATGGCCGCGGAACGAACCAGCGTGGCAGCGAACATGAAAAAAATCAGCAATTGAAAGGTGACATCGATAATCGGTGTCATATCGATGTCCACCTCAGCCTCCGTCCCGGTCCGTCTCATTTCCAGGCCGGGCTCCATCCCCGGCACCGACCATCGGTCTCCCGACATACTTCGCTCCCCTAACTCACGGTCGTTGTCCACCCACCACGCGCCGTCGTCGCCCGGTTCCCTCACACGCCCACGGGCGTACGCATTCCGAGGGCAGCTTCGAGTGTTTCGAGAAAGATGGTTATGCCATCGCGAACCGAGTCCTCAAACGACCGGCGACGGCTAACGATGAAGTTCATGGCGATCAGGAACGGCGTCGCCACCGCCAAACCGATCGCGGTGGTGAGCAGAGCGAGCGAAATGTCGCCGGCCAGGTCCTGGGGATTGACCCGTTCGGCGCCGGCGATCTTGCCAAACGCACCGATCATGCCCAGCACCGTGCCCAACAGGCCGAGCATCGGCTCCGCTCGGATGACGGTCTGCACCCAAGAGGTGCGATTGTCCAGATCGTCCAACACGTCCCGCTGAAACTTCTCCACAATGGCCGTGCGCAGCTTCCGGATTCCAAGGGACCGGTTCTCAATTGCAAACCTGGCGAGCTGGGCCACAGCCGTGGGCCAGTACTGGGGCTGGACGCAGACCTGCTCCGCTTCGTCAAACATGCCGTGCGAGAGCGCACCGGCTAGGGCGCGGTGGAACTCCTGCTCGTGTTGCTCATTACGGAACCGCAAGTGCTTCAAGCGACTCAGGATCACAAAAACACAGAAAATGCCCCAAATCGCCAGCAGAGCTTGAGCCGCATAGATGCTGTTGCCCAGCCAGCGCATTACCGTGTCGAAACTAACACCTGTGGATTGTGCCAGTACCATGCTCGGTCCGATCATCATCACCTCGACTGGTCTCGCCCACTCAATTGCAATCACCCATCACGTGCCCGCAATCTGTCGCGCCACGTAGAATTCCCAGCCTTGCCCCCGGTTGCGGAGTTTGAACTGCGTGCTAATAATCCGATCTGGCGGCAAGCCCTTGTAAGCTCGCTCCAATTCAGCAAGCTTCTGCTCCAGAGGGGCC